>JAIPIO010000186.1 GCA_021734595.1 Kiritimatiellales bacterium
ATCGTCCGCTTGGCAATGGATTTGCCGTTCGACTTCCCGGCGGTGGCCGCCAGCGAATCCATGCAGTCGAGCTGCTGTCCCAGTTCATCGAGCCGCCCGGCGTTGATCCGCTCCGCGGCCCGTGCCGCCGCATAGGGTTCGAGCGCCTCGCGCATTTCGTAGAGTTCAACCAGCTCGTCGCGGCTTACGCGGCGCACCACCGCCCCGAGCTGGGGCACCAGCTCCACGAACCCCTCGTTCGCCAGCTGACCGATCGCTTCGCGCACCGGGGTGGCGCTGATCCCCAGCTCCTTGCCCAGCGGGCCGTAGAGAATGCGGCTGCCCGGCGAAAACTCGCCGGAAAGGAGCTTGGTCCGCAAATGGTCGTAGGCGCGTTTCGCATGTGTTTTGTGTGGGGTCATTCCCGCTTTCCCTTAAAAAATATAGAACTCTATAGACTTTGCGGAAGCAAGCGTCAAGGCTCGTTTTTGGTTTTTCCAACGCCGGGCTTTTTTCCGATCCTCCCGGTATCCTTGACGGTGGGGATGGACAGGGTGCGGCCCCAGCCAAACCATTGTCGCGAAAGCCCAAGGTGAGGGGGGGCAAAGAATTCCAAGGATTGGAAACCGGGACGCTACTTGAAATCCACCCAGAGGTTGGCGACGAATCGCTTGACCTTTACCGGATCCCCGCCGTCGGCCTCATAGGTATAGATGCCGGCCGGCCAGACAAATCCGCTTATGTTCATGCCTTCGCGGCTGGCGACGGAATCGTAACCCGTCACAAACACCGTTTCATTGGTTCCGCTGCGGGCGAGCAACACGCCGCGTCCCTCGTTCCGGATGACGGTCCCGAACATGGTCTGCCGGGTCAGAAACAGCTTTCGCCGTTTATCGAATTCCGTTTTGGCTTCCTTCCAGGCCGCGGCATCGGATTTGCCCGCCTCAACGGCGTCCGAAAACTTGTGCTGCAGGTAGCCCAGGGCATGCAGGTCGACCGCCATCCCTGTTCCCGTGCACACGGGACAGGTCTCACCCTCCTTAATGGTTCCGGTGCCGCGGCAATGGATGCAGGGCATTTTCAATTCGTCAATCTCCAGACCGGCCGCCAGTTTGGGCGCCGTCCGCTGCAGCCGACCGTAATATTCCTTCATCCCCACCTCATCCCCTTCGGCGAGGGATGCAATCAGGTTGATGATGCTGTCGGTCGTGTTGCCGTCGTGCTGGATGCCGAAAAAATTCAACGCCGGCGCCGACGCGGCCAGCGCAGCTACAAATGAAAGCAGGATGATCTTCTTCATTAAATCTCCAAAAAACCGTATTTCTTCGGGTAAAACAGAGCGGACAATATACCAAACAAAGACAGAGGGGAAAGCAGAAGTGATCAGTTTTTTATTGGCGTTTTTCCAATGCCTGGAACGCAAACCGATTGAATGTTCCAAGGTCTGGAAAAACCCTTCCAAGCCTTGGAAAACAGGCATGAGGGACGGCAGGTCGGGCGCTCGGGGCTTTCAACTGGACAGGGATGTCAGATTGCCTTTCCCTGGAGCTCTTTGGGAAGCACCAGCCGGTGGAAATGGCAGATGGCGATGGCCAGCGCATCGGCGGCATCCTCCTGCGGCTGTTCCTTGAGTCCGAGCATCCGCATCACCATTTTGGACACCTGGTCCTTCTGCGCCGCACCGGTGCCGACCACCGCCTGCTTTACGCTGCGCGGCGAATGTTCATAGATCGGCACGCCTTTCCTCGCGCAGGCGGTGATGGCGGTACCGCGCGCCTGCCCCAGTACCATGGCCGTATTGGCATTCTTGGAAAAGAAAGCTCCCTCGATGGCGGCGCAGGCGGGTTTATGCTCTTCAATCAGATCCGTGATCGTATTGAAAATATTTTCCAGACATTGGGAATGGGGTGTCTTGGGCGGATTTTTGATCCGGCCGTAGGCCACTGCCCGCAGCTCGGAACCCCGCGCCTCGATTATCCCCACGCCCGTCGAGCGCAGCGAGGTGTCGATGCCGAGAATTCTGACGGTTTCACGCCCCATGATGTTCCGGTTGGCTACTCTTCTTCGAGCTGTGCGGCGATTTCGTCGGAGATGTCGAAGTTGGAGTAGACATTCTGTACATCGTCGAGCTCTTCGAGCTTTTCGATAAACCGCATGATGGCATTGGCCTGGGCGACGTCGGATACTTCAACCACCAGATCGGGGATCAGCGTAATCTCCGATTCGGCCATCTCAATGCCCGCATTGGTGATGGCATCGGAGATGGTCGCAAAGTCGTTGGGGTCGGTGATGACTTCGAACTGGTCGCCATCGGTTTTCAGGTCCTCGGCGCCGGCTTCGAGCACGAGATCCATCAGCGTATCCTCATCGGTTTTATCCTTGTCGATGAAGATCTGGCCCTTGCGCTGGAACATGCGGCTGACCGAACCCTGGGGAGAAAGTTCTGAACCGGCCTTGCTGAAGGCGAAGCGCACCTCGCTAGCGGAGCGGTTCTTGTTGTCCGTGAGGACTTTCACCACCACGGCGATTCCGCCAGCGGCGTAGCCTTCGTAGGAACCCTCTTCAAGCTGTCCGCCCTCCAGCTCGCCGGTGCCTTTCTTGATGGCGCGGTCGATGTTGTCGTTCGGCATGCTGACGCTCTTGGCTTTTTGTACCAGCGCACGCAGCGTGATGTTGTCGGCCGGGTTGCCCCCGGAGCGCGCCGCCACCATGATTTCCTTGGCGAGCTTGCTGAAAACCTGGCCGCGCGCCGCATCGGCCTTGCCCTTCCGATGCTTAATGTTTGCCCATTTACTATGTCCTGACATTGTTCTAAACCTCCGTGTTGCATATTGCGTATTGCGTATTGCGTATTTTCCCTGCGACAGGCAATGCAATACGAAATACGCAGTACGGTGTACTATCCAATCTTAATTTTTGCAAATCCGCGCTTGCCGGAACGGAGAATCATTCCGTCCTCCGGCATAATCTGCGACCGCTCGTCGGTCACCTTTTCATCGTTGATGCGCACCGCACCCTGTTTTACCAGTCGGCGCGCCTCGCCGGTGCTTTTTACCAACCCGGCCGCCACCATCAGGTTGAGCAGGCCGATCGCTTCGGCGGAAACGACTGTTTCCGGGATTTCATCCGGCAGTTCCTTCTGCGCAAAGATTCGCGTGAATTCCTCCGAAGCGTGTTTGGCTTCCGTTTCGCCGATAAAGCGCGTTACGATTTCCTGGCCCAGCATATCCTTGACGGCCCGCGGGTGCAGCTCGCCGCCGGCGACCTTGGCGTGGGTTTCCTGCACCTTGGCTTTTGGCCAGCAGAGAATGAATTCAAAATATTTCCACATCAGATCGTCGGGCACGCTCATGAGCTTGCCGTACATTTCGCGCGCGGGTTCGTTGACGCCGACATAGTTGTTGAGGCTCTTGCTCATTTTCTGGACGCCGTCGAGCCCTTCGATCAGTGGGAGCGTCATGACGCACTGCGGCTCCTGCCCCATCACCTTCTGCAGTTCGCGGCCCAGCAGCAGGTTGAAGAGCTGGTCGGTTCCGCCGAGCTCCACATCGGCTTCGAGCATCACGGAGTCGTAGGCCTGCACCAGCGGGTAGAGGAACTCCACAATGGAGATCGGCTGTTTGGCGGCATAGCGTTTTGAAAAGTCGTCGCGCGCGAGCATCTGCGCCACGGTGACGTGGGCGGTGAGGCGGATGACGTCCTCGAACTTCATCTTGCCGCACCATTCGGAATTGAAGCGGATTTCGGTCTTTTCCGGATCGAGAATCTTGAAGACCTGCTCCTGGTAGGATTGGGCGTTGACCTCAACCTGCTCGCGGGTGAGCGGCTTGCGGGTCTGCGAGCGACCGGACGGATCGCCGATCATTCCGGTGAAGTCGCCGATCAGAAAGACCACCGTGTGTCCGGCATCCTGGAACTCGCGCAGCTTGTTCAGCCCGACCACGTGTCCAAGGTGGATATCCGGGGCGGAGGGATCGGCACCATATTTGATCCGCAGGCCACGCCCCTGCGACTGGGCGTTCTCCAGTTTCCGGCGCAGGTCGTCGCGGGCAATAAAGTCGACCGTGCGGGCCGACAGGATATCCAGCTGTTCTTCAATGTTCATTATTCGTTCCACCCATCCTTCGCTCCGCCTTTTTTCAAGGCAAGTGCTGAATCCGGGGATTTAAGCACACTATAATTTAAAATCCAAAAAAAACCTGCCCGCATTTACGGGCAGGTTCTTTGATGGCACCGCATCGAGGGATTACTCGGATTTCTCCTTTTCATCCTCTTCGGCAGCGGCCTCTTCGGCAACTTCCTCTACAGGGGTTGCTTCTTCCGCCACGGCCTCTTCGGCAACTTCCTCTACAGGGGCTGCTTCTTCCGCCACGGCCTCTTCGGCAACTTCCTCTGCGGGGGCTGCTTCTTCCGCCACGTCTTCCGTCTTCACACGGTCGCCCGGATGCCACTCTTCGAGATCGCCAAAGGCGTCATCAAACGCACCGGCCAGATTAACGAGCTCGGCGCCCGGTTGCAGACCTTCGAGCATCTCTTCTCGGACTTCAAAGTCTTCATCCGCCACAGTGGCCGCCTTGATGCTGAGGCCAATACGGTGTTCAACCGGATCCACCTTCACAATGCGGGCTTCAACTTCCTGTCCGACATTCAGCAGGTCTTTCACGCGTTCAACATGATCCGCGCTGATCTGGCTGATGTGCACGAGACCGTCGATGCCTTCTTCGATTTCAACAAACGCGCCAAAGGAAGAGATCTTGGTAACAATCCCTGTCACTTTTGCGCCCACCGGGTAACGGCTAACGATACTGACCCACGGATCCTGCTGGGCCTGCTTGAGCCCCAGGCTGATGCGCTGGTTGGAGGCGTCGATTTCGAGCACGATCGTCTGCACTTCTTCGCCCTTCTTCACGATTTCCGACGGATGGTTGACCTTGCGGGTCCAAGACATGTCGGAAACGTGGATCATACCGTCCACACCCTCTTCCAGCTCCACAAAGGCACCGTACGAGGTGAAGTTGCGGACACTGCCGGTGACCAGCGATCCAATCGGATACTTGCCGGCAACCACTTCCCACGGGTTGTCTTCGGTCTGGCGGATACCGAGGGAAATCTTCTTGTCATCGGTGCTGATGCTGAGTACCTGGGCATCCACTTCGTCGCCGACGGCGAGCACATCCGACGCGCGCTGAATGCGCTTGGTCCAGGACATTTCGGAAACATGGACGAGGCCTTCGATCCCCTGCTCCAGTTCAACGAATGCGCCATACGGAGCCAGATTGACCACTTTACCGCGCACACGGCTGCCGATCGGATAGCGGGCGGCAATATCTTCCCACGGATTGTCCTGCGTCTGTTTCAGGCCCAGTGAAATACGTTCTTTTTCCAGATCCACTTCCAGAATCATCACTTCAAGCTCGTCACCGACCTTGAGCAGTTCGGACGGATGGTTGATGCGGCCCCAGGTCATATCGGTCACATGCAGCAGACCGTCGATACCGTCGAGGTCCACAAACGCACCGAAGTCGGTGATGTTCTTGACCGCGCCCTTGCGGAGCTGGCCGGGAAGGATCTCTGCCAGTATCTTGCGCTTCTGGTCGCGGCGGGATTCTTCGATAATCTCGCGGCGGGAAATCACAATGTTTTTCCGCTCAAGGTTAATCTTGAGGATCTTAAATTCGTACGTTTTGTCGATCTGGTCATACGGGTTGCGGATCGGCACCACATCAAGCTGGGAACCCGGCAGGAACGCGTCCACGCCGACGTCGACGATAAATCCGCCCTTGACCGCTGCTTTGATGGTTCCTTCGATCAGGCTGCCCTCTGCGCAGTCGTTAACCACATAATCCCATGCGCGCTGCTGTTCGGCGCGGCGTTTGCTGAGCACGACCATGCCGTGATCATCTTCGAGTTGCTCGAGGAAAACCTCGATTTCATCGCCGATGGCGAGTTCGTCCAGGTTTTTGAATTCCTGGTTGTCAATCGTGCCCTCGGATTTATATCCGATATCGATCAGCACATCGTCGTCTCGGAGTGCAATAACTTTACCTGTAACAATCGACCCTTCTGTAAAGTTTTTCAGGGTCTCGTCGTATTTTGCTTCCATGATGGCAGGGTCGATGCCCAGCCCCATGTCTGTGTTGGTTGTTGATTCCATATTAATTTAACCGGGAACACCGTGTTCCCGCACCATTCTTTATATTTAACTCCACGAATGCTCACGGCCACCCGGCCGAAATCCTTGCATCCGTTTTCCTTATACTAAAATCACCCGATTCATAGATAAGAGCGGGCTATGTTATCCATGCGGACATATTATACAAGCGGCAAATGGCACAAAATGAGGGGGAAAAGCGTGGAGTTTCAGATTTCCAATCCTTGGAAAAATGCCCGGAGGAATTTCCAGTGGCTGGAATTTATCCCGTCCCCCCTTAGGGCGAAGACGGCTGCTTCTCCCCCAGCACCTGTTCAATCGCGCCCTTTAGCGATGCGAGACGGAACCAGTCCTGCTTGGCACGCACATGCCCGTTCCGGTCCACCAGCACGGCCACGTTCGGGCCGGCGCCCAGCAATGCCCAGATTTCATTATCCATCCCGTCCACCAGAATCTGCGATGGCGGGTTGACCTGCTTGACAAACTGCTCAGCCAGCGCCTTGCGCTCCGCAGGACTCTTCGGCTGGGCCACCAGAATGTGTTCCTCCTTGTTTTGCGACGTCACCCACTCCTTGTCGCTGTAGGGCGACGGGTCACCCTGCGGATGCGCCTCGATCGTATAGATAATCACCAGATTCAAACGGGTACTGTAATCCTTCTCCAGATATTCCAGCAGCGGCGTCGTGCGGCGCGCCACCGGGCAGGTCAGCGAGGCCGTAACAAACACCACCGGGCCGTCTTTCCAAAGGCTGGAAAGCGAAACCGCCTCGCCGTCCATCGTCATCGCCGTCAGATCCGGCAGCGCCCCGCCCACCGGCAACCCGTTTTCCGCAAACCGTTTCTTTTCTGCCGGACAAGCTAGCCCCGCCAGCGCCAGCACCGTCAAAATCAGCATCATCCTTCTCATCACACCCTCCAATTGGGAATTAAACGGGGTAGCGGGCAAATTTATTGCGGGTCAATAAATCGCGGCATGGAGCCGAAGGTGTGGAGTATCGCTCCTCCAGACCTTGGAAAATATTTTCCAAGGTCTGGAAAAGTCCTCCGCCCCCTGATTCCTGTCACCTGATTCCAAGTTCAATGTTCCGAGTTCGATGTTCAATGTCCGATGTTCAAAATTCTTCCCCGTCTCCCCGCTCCCTGCCCGCAAGTCTCATGCCGCAAATCCACAGCCTTTTCTATAGTTGCAAGATCCCGGAACCCGCGCTACTGTTTGCGCAACGAAGCAAGGGGTATGCCCCGGAAAGGAGCGTTTTCATGAAGAAGCTGTTCAAAATAATCGGCCTGCTGGTCGTGGTTCTTATTGTCGCAATTGTCTGCGTCGCCCTGTTCTGGCTCGGACCCGTGGTAAAGAAGGCGGTTGAGACCGTAGGCCCGCAAGCCACCGGCGTTGCGGTAACGGTCGAAAAGGTGCACATCCGCCCGCTCCGGGGACTGGTAACCATCGATGGTCTGTTCGTCGGCAACCCCGAAGGTTTTGCCAACCCCAGTGCGGTCGAGCTCAAGGAGTTCAAGGTCGCGGTCAACCTCCGTTCGCTCATGGGCGACACCATCATCGTCAAAGAGATCCTCATCGACGCGCCGCAGTTCACCTACGAGCGCAAACTCAGCACCGACAATATCAAGGAGATCCAGAAAAACGTTGAAGCCTTTTTCGGCGGGGCCGGCAAGCCGGCCGAAGAACCGAAACCCGGTGAACCAGCCAAGGAACCCAAGGAAAAGAAGCCGGCCAAGAAGGTAAT
>JAIPIO010000187.1 GCA_021734595.1 Kiritimatiellales bacterium
ATGAACAGCGGCAAGAAGGTAATTGCCGCCGGTCCCGGCAATCCTCCGGTTGTCGTCGACGAAACCGCGGATATTGCCAAAGCCGGCAAGGACATTGTCGATGGCGGTGGATTTGATCACAACATTATCTGCATCTGCGAAAAAGAGATCATCGCCGTGGCCTCCATTGCCGACCGGTTGAAGGAGGAGATGAAGAAGCACAACGTGATCGAATTGACATCGGAGCAGATCGATGCCGTTACCAAGCTGGTTGTCGCCGATCCCGGCGGTCCGGGCAAAGAGGGGATGAGCAACAAGAAATTTGTCGGGAAATCCGCGCAGGACATCGCCAAGGAAATCGGGCTTGATGTCCCGGCAGACACCAAGCTGCTGCTGTGCGAAGTCGGTCGCGAGCATCCGCTGATCTGGACCGAACAGCTCATGCCGGTGATGCCGATCACGCGCGTGCCGAATGTGGACGACGCAATCGATCTGGCGTTCCAGTGCGAACACGGATTCCGGCATACGGCCATTATGCATTCGCTGAATATCAGCAAGCTTTCAAAAATGGCGAAGGTGATGAACTGCTCGATCTTCATCAAAAACGGTCCCAGCTATGCGGGACTCGGCGCTGGCGGCGCGGGATTCACCTCCTTCACGATCGCCAGCCCGACCGGTGAAGGATTGACGCGGGCGCGGACGTTCACGCGTGAACGCCGCTGCACGCTGGTTGATTATTTCAGGATTGTTTAGTTCCAGGCATTGGAAAAAAAGTTCCAAGGGTTGGAACCTCCGTCGCGCGTTGAGCTATGGAGGTCAAGAAAACGGAATGTGAAAGTTCCAGAGATTGGAAAATATGAAACTCGGAAAAGTTATCGGAAGAGTGGTCAGCACGGTAAAGCATGAGTCGATGGAAAGCCGCAGCCTCCTGCTTGTCCAGGGGCTGGATGAACACCAGCAGGCCTCCGGGACGCCGTTTGTGGCGGTCGACCTTGTTCAGTCGGGCGAAGGGGACATCATCTTTTATGAAGGTGGCAAGGAAGCCGGTTTTGCGATGGGAATCCTGACGCCGGTGGACGCCACCATCATCGGGCATGTTGACCAGATAGAATTGGACGGTGCGCTGTGATTATCGCCAAAGTGATTGGAAACGTGGTTTCGACCATCAAGCACATCGACTACGAGGGCAAGAAGCTGTTCATCGTGCAACCGGTCGATCCCGCCGGAAATGCCGTTGGCAAGTCCCTGATGGCGGTCGATGCGGTGCAGTCGGGCATTGGAGACACCGTGCTGGTGCTGGACGAGGGCGGTTCCGCCCGGATGTGTATCGATCAGCCTGGCATTGAAGCCATCCGCTGCTTTATTGCCGGAATTGTAGATGAGGTACAGAAAGAGATATGACAAACAGCGATCTAAAGAACCTTGTAAGGGAAGTGATCCGGGACATCGTTACGCCGGGTTCAAAACCGGTCGATACGAAAGCGTTCAGCACGCCGGACACTACGGACTATTCGGTGAAACAGAACCAGAAAGACCAGGTCAAGCGTGTGGCGATCGGGTCGGACCACACCACAACCGGGCAGAAGCGAATTATAAAAACCTATCTGGAAACACTGGACTATGTGGTCACGGATGTTGGACCGCAGACGACCGAACGCGTCGACTACCCCGATTTCGCCGTTGCCGTGGCCCGCAAGGTCGCCAGCGGCGAATGCGACCGCGGAATCATGCTCGACGGCGCGGGCATCGGTTCGTGCATGGCGTGCAACAAGGTGCGGGGCATCCGCGCGGCGCTCTGCTACGACCTGCGCACGGTGATGAACAGCCGTGAACACAACAATGCGAATGTTTTGACTTTAGGCGGGCCGTTCCACAGCGGGGCGGAACTTTGCGAAATGGCAAAGCTTTGGCTCGAAACCCGGTTTGGTGGTGCGCGGCACTGGCCCAGAATTAATAAACTAATGGCTATCGAAAGAGAGGAACGAAAATGAATCAGGACGAAATCATCGACAAAATTACCGAAGAAGTGATGCGACGCATCGAGCAGAAGCTCGCCGGAAAGGCCGCGCTTGGCGGCGCCGAAAAAGGGGACGACCTGTCCGAACCCGCCGCGTTGGCGAAATACATCGACCACACCATGCTGATGCCCGACGCACCGGACGCCGCATTCGACAAACTTTGCGAAGAAGCCAAGCGTTGGGGATTCAAGTCGGTGTGCGTGAACTCCTCTCGCATTCCCTACGTGGCCAAGCTCCTGCGCGGTTCCGATGTCAAACTCTGCGCCGTGATCGGCTTCCCCCTGGGCCAAGTCGACAGCCGCTCGAAGGCATTTGAAGCCCGCCGCTGCATCGAAGAGGGTTGCACCGAAATCGACATGGTCATCAACGTGGGCCAGATGAAATCCGGCAACCTGAAATATGTCGAGGAGGACATCCGTACCGTCCGCCGCGCCATGCGCAAAAACAGCCTTCTTAAGGTGATCATCGAAACGAGCCTGCTCACCGACGATGAAAAAGTGCTGGCCTGCCAGATTGCTAAGCGCGCCGGTGCGCAATTCGTCAAGACCTGCACCGGTTTTGCCGGTGGCGGTGCCACTCCGGAAGACATCGCGCTGATGCGCCGCACCGTCGGCCCCGACATGGGCGTAAAAGCCAGTGGCGGCGTCCGCAACTACCCGCGTGCCGTGCAGCTCATCGCCGCTGGCGCCAACCGCCTCGGTGCGGTAGCCAGCGTCGCCGTTGTTACCGGTCAGGAAGGCCAGGGCGGGTACTAAGTACTCGGTCAGGAATTAACGACCGCAAAGACGCCACGACGCGAAGGATAAGAACCTTTGCGTCTTTGTGTCTTAGCGGTCAAAAAAATCCCTAAGAGGGTGTTTGGGTTTTTATGATTACACTAAGCAACAGCAACCTGTCCGCGAAAATCGCCCTCATGGGCGCTGAACTGAAGAGCCTGAAGGAACATGCCACCGGACTGGAATATATCTGGCAGTCCGACCCGGCGCATTGGAAAGGCGCATCGCCGATTCTTTTTCCAATCGTTGGAGGACTGAAAAACGGGACGTGCCGGATCAATGGGGCGGAATGCAAGATTCCCGGCCACGGATTTGTCCGTGGCAAGGAGTGGATGCTGGTCTCTGAAAACGGAACTTCGGCGGTTTTCGAAACCGCGAGCGATGTCGAAACCCGCGCCATGTTCCCGTTCGATTTTGTCCTGCGCGTGCACTACACACTCGTCGAAAACTCCCTCGCCATACGCTACGAAGTGGTGAACAAAAGCACCGGGCGGATGTATTTTTCCATCGGCTCGCATCCGGCGTTCAATATCCCGTTCGCGGGTGGCAGCATCGAAAACTATTATTTCCACTTCAGCGAAGAGGAAAAAATGGAACGCTACTTCTTCAAGGACGGCATGCACCTGAACGAAACCGAGCCGGCCTTCGACAACGCCCGCCAGGTTTATCTCAAGCGCACACTCTTCGACCGCGGCCCGCTGATCTTCAAGCAACCGCGCTCCAAGATGTTCAGCATCCTCAACAGCAAGAACAGCAAACGCATCAACGTCAAAACCGACGGTGTACCGTTTGTCGCGCTGTGGGCAACGCCCAACGCGCCGTTCGCCTGCATCGAGCCGTGGTACGGCATCCCGGACAACTGCGACACCGATGGCGAATTTTCAACCAAAGAGGGCATTATGTCCCTCGAAACCGGCTGTACGTTCAACACGACCTACAGCATAGAAATACTATAAGGGAGAACGATTATGAATGGAGTAGTTTATTACGCCCCCGGCGATATCCGGGTTGAAGAAGTGGCCATGCCGGAATGCGGCGCGGATGAAATCCTGGTGAAGGTGGATGCCTGCGCGGTTTGCGGCACCGACCTCAAGTCGATGCTGGTCGGCAACCCGCGGATCAAAGCCCCGAAAGTGATGGGCCACGAGTTCACCGGGCTGATCGAGTCGGTCGGTGCGGATGTTACAGGTTTTGAAGAGGGCGAACGCGTGGTGATGGCCACCTCGGTTTCCTGCGGCGAGTGCTTCTACTGCAAAAAGGGCCACAACAACCTTTGCGCCGAGCTCGCACCGATGGGCTTCACCTATGAAGGCGGCATGGCGGACTACACCGTGATTCCCGCACGCGCCATCAGGAACGGCCATGTAATCAAGGTTCCTTCGCACGTTAAGGCTGAACACGCCGCGCTGGCGGAACCGCTTAGTTGCGCGGTCAATTCCTGCGAAAACTGCAACATTCAGACGGGCGACACCGTCGTCGTGATCGGCGCAGGTCCGATGGGAATCCTCAACGCCTGCGCGGCGCGTGAACTTGGCGCCGGAAAAATCATCATGGCGGAAATCAATCCCGCCCGTTTGTCGCAGTGCGGGCCGTTCGCCGACCTGCTGGTCAATCCGGCGGAACAGGATCTGGAACAGATCGTCAAGAACGAAACCAATGGCGTGGGTGCCGACGTGGTAATCGTTGCCGCCCCGGCTGCGCCACCGCAGGAACAGGCGTTGTCCATGGTCCGCAAACAGGGGACCGTCTGCCTGTTCGCATCGCTGCCGGTCGGCAAAAGCATGCTGAACATCGACAGCCGGATTATCCACTATGGTGAAATCAAGCTCGTCGGCAGCAGCGACTCCACCCCGGCACACGTACGGAAAGCGGTCGAAATGATAGCGGGCGGAACGCTCCGTGCCGATCTGCTCGCCTCGCACATCTTGCCGTTCAGCGGCATCTTCGATGCGTACGAACTGATGAAGAGCGGCGAATCGCTGCGCGTGGTGCTGGTACCTGAATAGGGCGGGTTTCCAACCATTGGAAAACTGAAAACGAAGGAGAATTAAAATGGATTTAAACCTGAAAGATAAAGTTGCGATTGTGACAGGCGCTTCAAGCGGTCTGGGCAAGGCGATTGCCATTGCGATGGCGAAAGAGGGCGCGAAGGTTGCGGTCAACTATTTGAAGAACGATGAAAAGGGTCTGGATTTTTCCGACGACGCCAACGCGGTGGTTGCGGAACTGAAGAAAACCTATGGGACGGAAGCCATCGCGGTTGCCTGCGACATGGCGTTTGAAGACCAGATTTTGGCGATGTTCGATGCGGTCGAGGCCGGACTGGGCAAGGTGGATGTGCTGATCAACAACGCGGCCTATTTGCCTAAGGGGCCGATCACCGGTTACACCAAGGAAGAGTGGGACTACACCTTCCAGGTGAACGTTACGGGTTGTTTTGTTGCCTGCCGCGAACTGGTCAAACGCCTGTTGGCGGACGAGCGCCAGGGCCGGATTGTCAACGTCGTTTCGCAGGCCGCTTTCCGCGGTTCCACAACCGGCCACTTGCCATACGACTCCAGCAAGGGTGCGATGGTTTCGTTCACCCGCGCGCTGGCCCGCGAGTTGGGTCCGAAGGGCATTGCCGTGAACGCGGTTGCACCCGGCCTGATCCGCACGGAAATGGTTGCGAAGACCTGGGAACAGAACAAGGAACGCTACCTGAAGAGCATGCCGATCTGCCGCATTTCCGAACCGTACGAAATCGCCAACGTGGTAACCTTTGCCGCATCCGACGGAGCCAGCTACATGACCGGTGCCACGTTCGACGTGACCGGCGGAATGATGATGCACTAGGGGAGACGTCTGTGAACATTTTGTTCGTCGGTAATTCGCATACCTACTACAACGAGTTGCAGGATATGTTTGCCACGCTGGCGCGAGCCGGCAGCGAAGAAAATGTCTATTCAGTCCGCTGTACCGGCCCGGGGGTTCCCTTGGGCTGGCATTGCGAAAGTCCCGAAACACTGGCGATGGTCGAGGAGCGCGAGTGGGACATGGTTGTGTTGCAGGATCGTAGCGGCGCACCACTGGAAACGCCGGACGAAATGGTCCGCTCAGCCGAATTCCTTGCAGGTAAAGTCCGGGCGCATTGCGATGCCCGGATTTTCCTCTATATGACCTGGGCCAACCTGCTTGGTTTTGAACAGCAGGACTTGGTGACCGCAAAGTATCTTGAACTGCAAAAGCAGCTGGGTTGCGAACTGGCTCCGGTCGGTGTTGCTTGGAAAAAGGCCCTGGAGACCGTTCCGGGACTGCGGCTGCATGACGACGACAACCGGCACGCCAATCCTTTCGGAACCTATCTGGCGGCACTGGTTTTCTACAAGGCCGTACTAGGGAAAGACCCGGTTGGCCTGCCAAACAAAATTGAAAGTAACGGCGATGTGCTGGCGGATGTTCCATCTAAGCTGGCTGCACAGTTGCAGCAAATTGCTGCGGAGATAGTTTAATGCCTGTAAATGAACAACAGTTGCGCGAAGACATGTGCGAAATTGCGCGGATGATGGCGGCAAAGGGATTTATCTGCGGCCCGGCGGGGAATATTTCCGCGCGGCTGGGGGACGACCGCTACCTGCTGACACCCACCATGTTTTTCAAGCAGAAGCTCAAACCCGAACAGTTGATCATCATCAATGGTCAGGGCGAAAAGGTCGGGCCGGAAACGGATGCAACCCGGGAGATGAAACCCACCTCGGAAGTTCCGATGCACCTTGGCATTTATAAAACCCGCCCGGATATCGGCGGCGTGGTCCACGCGCATCCGGTCAAC
Source organism: Kiritimatiellales bacterium (assembly GCA_021734595.1). Lineage (GTDB taxonomy): Bacteria > Verrucomicrobiota > Kiritimatiellia > Kiritimatiellales > Pontiellaceae > JAIPIO01. The sequence goes on from JAIPIO010000187.1 coordinate 6,585, forward strand.
TGCGTGGCGCTGACGGCGGCGGGCAAACCGTTCCGCCCGCAGGTGCTGACCGAAGGCATGCTTTTCCTCGGCGCTATCGGAGTGGCTGAATACGCGACACCGACGACGCAGGAGCTGGGCGACCGCGTGGCGGAGACAGTCGTGGACCACGACTGCGTGGTGCTGCCGTACCACGGTGTAATTGTCGGCGGTTCAGACATGTGGGACGCGCTGGCCAAACTGGAAGTACTCGACCAGGTGGCCGAAATCTGCGGCAAGGTAAATGCCATGGGCGGTGAAGTTCCGCTTGATAGAAAACATGTTGCTGGTATGCTGGAACTTCGTAAAAAGTACGGAATGAACCGCGATAGCGACTGTGATTTGCTGGAGTAGGGAATTGAAATGTAGGGGAGGGTGGCCGCAGGCCGCTACTCCCGTTAACCAAAGCATGGGGGAGGTTGATATGCCTATCGGAGTACGTATTAAGTTAAGCGCAATGATGTTTTTGCAGTTTATGATGTTTGCGGTGTGGTGGGTTCCGCTGGGGGCCTATCTGGACAATATCGGTATTGGCGGGGCGCAGAAATCGACGATCCTGAGCACCATGGCCTTTGGTTGCATGGCGGCTCCAATCATTGGAATGATTGCCGACCGTCACTTTAATAGTGAAAAAGTGCTGCTGGCGCTGAACCTGCTTTGCGCCGTTTTTCTTTTCATGGCCGCGAAAACCACTACGTTCGGTCCGATGTTTGCGTTCCTGCTGATCGCGATGCTCTGCTACATGCCGACCTGGGCGTTGACCAGTTCGATCGCCATGGCGAACAGCCCGGCGGAACAATTCCCGCAGATCCGCGTGTTTGGATCGATCGGTTGGGTGTGTGCCGCCGTATTCAGCCTCGTGGCCGTGAAGGGCTTGGGCGCTGAGGTGTTCGATGGAACCGCTCTGCCGCTCTACTATGGTGCGGGCATTGGTTTTGTGGGAGCGTTTATTGCGCTGCTGCTACCGAAAACCCCGCCGCCGGCCAAGGGCGAGAAGGGTTCGGTCATCGACGCGCTGGGTCTGCGCTCTTTCAGTCTGATGAAAGACAAAAACTTCGCCATCTTCGTGATTGTTACCATGCTGGTGATGATTCCGTTTTCCATCTACTGGTCTTACGGTTCCACCTTCCTGCAAGCGAAGGGATTCACGCAATTGACCGCCACAATGAACCTTGGTCAGTTTGCCGAAATGTTCTTCATGCTGATGGTTACGCTTGCGCTGAAGAAAATGGGCGTGAAGT
>JAIPIO010000188.1 GCA_021734595.1 Kiritimatiellales bacterium
TGTAGCCGGGACCATCGGTGCTGCTGCCGTTCCGGGCGCCTCCGAGAGTGTGGTTCTGCATACGACCACCGCCTCGGGCGGGGCGAATGACCGCAGGGACACGATCAAGCTGAATGCCGACCGGGAGGCCACCAGTATCGAGGTTCTGCCTGGAGCCGGTTTCGACGCCAATTTTGATGTGGACGAGTCGGATCTATTCGTCATTAAACGTGGATCGACCACGCCACGAACCTTGACGTTGCACGGCACCCGGCCCATTTACTTCCGCAATGATGGAACCGAAGTCGGTCGAACGCTGCGCTTCGATGCCTTAGGATCAACCGGTGCGAACGGTGACGCTGATTTGGTCTTTGCCGGTACCGGCGATGCAACCATCACCATCGAGGGCACCACCGACGTGATCGAGGTCTCTTATGATATTATCGACGGCATCTCCTCCAACGCCGCACGACTCATCAAAGATGGTGCGGGCCTGCTGGTACTCAACACTCCGCGTACGAATACCTACAGCGGTGATTGGCAGATTGACCAGGGGGAGCTTCGAATCGGTGACGGCACCGTCCGCGGAAACATTGGCTCCGGCAATGTCCAGGTGAACGGCGGCACCTTGGCGCTGAACCGTTCCAACGGAGTGTCTGTTTCCAATCCAATGGACCTGCACGACGGTTCCATGATTCTTGCCCGGCTTGGGGGTAATACGATTTCCGGTGAGGTGATGATGAATGCAACTAAGGGCATGACCGTAACACTGGAGGCGGCCTTCGGCACGACGCTGGACCTGCTCCCAGGCAATGCAATTGAATTGGATGATACCACCCTCCTCCTTCTGGGAGATGGGGAAGGGGCCATCGGAAAATCGCTCGCTCTCGATGGAAAGAATGCGACCATCATCAAGGATGGCTCAGGCATCTGGTCCTTGTCCAACCCCGACAACAATTGGAGTGCCGGGGGGGTCATGATCGGCAACGGTGTGCTGAAGCTTGGCGGCGACGAAGTCATCCCGCACGGCACAGGTAAAGGTGCCGTGACTATTGAATCCGCCGGGACGCTGGATCTTGCGGGTCACACCGAGCGCATAAACGATCTGTTGGGCAACGGCACGGTCGACAACACCAGTGGAGAGTCCGCGGTGCTGAAACTTGGAGCCGCCAGCGCCGCGGGAACGTTTGATGGAATGATTCAGAATAGCGGCTCCCCGCTTACCCTGCACAAAGTAAATGGCGGAATAAACACCCTCGGCGGCAGCAATACCTTTTCAGGTGGAGTCGCGATATTCAATGGCGTGCTTAAACTGGGCAACAAATATGCGCTCGGAGCCGCGAATCTGCTGACCATGAAAAACGACAGCACAGGTACACTGCAGCTGGATCGGTACTTCCCCACGTTTGCAGGATTGGTGAGCGACGGTACGGTCGGCGATTCCGTCATCGAAAACTCGCACGCAGCAAACACCGCGATTCTGAACGTAGACGTGGCCAGCGGTCAACGGCATGTCTATCGGGACACACTGCGTGACGGGGGTGCCGCCCCGTTGCGGTTGGTGAAAAAAGGCCCGGGAACACAAGTGCTCGATACCGCTGCGAACACCGAGTTGAGCTGTTCCGGGAACACAACGATTCAGGATGGCACGCTGGTTATGAACGCGATCTTCACTGGCGGCGGCAGCTTCACGGTTTGGAGCGCCGGCACGTTGGCCGGAAACGGCGCAATCAACACGACCGTCACGGTCAACGGCACCGTCGCGCCCGGCGATGAACTGGGAACCTTGACCGTCAATGGCGATTTGGATTTGAATGGAACCTATCGGTGTCAGATTGCAGGCGACAGTGTCGACCAATTGGCCGTCGGCGGGAATCTGGATATATCTTCAGCCATCTTGAAAGTCGAAGAGGTCTCCAGCCCGGGCAAACCGGTGTACATCATCGCGACCTATGGCAGCTTGACCGGCGACAGTTTTACATCAGTTGTTAATCTGCCGACCGGTTACGAGGTGGATACAGCGTACAACGGTAATCAGATTGCATTGGTTAAGCGTCCCGTCATGGACATCAGCCAGGAGGCGGAACAAGGCGCCATTATCAACTGGGAGGGCCATAGCAACTCAACCTATTCCCTGCTGTTCAAGAGTAACCTATTCGATTCGATCTGGATGCCGATAGCGGCGTACACCAATCTGCCCGGCCTGCCGGATATATCTGTTACTAATCCGGTTCCCGGAAAATCACGGGGTTTTTTCCTTATGCAGATGGATTGAGCAATGTCGGCTGTTTTTTCACTGGTTGGAAAATGGAGTAATGGCCTCGGAGGATTATTTCATGCAGGCAACCGATCCATCATTCAATGAGATGAAGAGCCGGCCGTTGGCGGCGATGAGGCCGTCGAATACAGGTACGGCATCCAAGTTTGTTTTCATCACCGGGGCGCCGTCGGTCTTATTGACGGCATAGAGCAGCCCACCCTTTTTGCCTAGGAACGTTTCCGTAGCGTTTTTCAGTGGAGGGGAAAGATCATAGTTGTCCGTGACGAGCGTTTCTACCAGTTCGCGCGTCTTCACGGTATCGATTTTTTCCGGTCCCGCCATGAACAGCGTGTCTCCGGCGAGAACAAGGCCGAAAACATGGAGCGGTATTTCCCGGTTCCACTTCTGCGTGACATGCCTAGGTTTACCTTCCCGTTTGAGATCGGATTCCTTCGGTTTCTTGCTGGCGGCCACCAACGCTGCTTTTTTGATGGTTTCGTAGCCTTCCTGATAGCCGTAGGTTTTTTTCTCGTCGCAAACCATGATCCGTGCATTTGGGTACAGGCCGATGGCCAGCACGTTTCCCTTGCGACCGCCAAACATGTGTTTTCCGTAGATCCAATAGGAAAGATCCCACCAGGAATCATCCAGAAAGCCCATGGAACTGAACAGATGCGCCGGAAACTCGTTTTGAATCTCCAATTCCGGATTGAATGTCACGGCACGCATCCAGATGCGCTCTCCGTCGCTGGAAAGAACGTCGGGCAACACGCCTGGCATTTCCATGCTTTTGTTTTTGCCGATGGGGAACGTCTTGTACAGCTCAATGGTGTCGCCGGTTTCAGGATTCCGGCTGTAGAACGTTTTGTTCAGGAGCGGCAGCCCAGTGAAGAGATCAAGTTTTCCCATGCGCACGCCGCCATCGACGTAGGAGGAGCGGCCTGCGGAAAAAAAGACGGCGCCGTCCTGCACCATTACACTGCCGTGTACTGGCCAAACGGATTCAACGCGGCCATTGTCGACCATGTTTTCATCGCCGGGTGCGGCCCGGTAGCGCCAGGCCAGCTGGCCCTTGGCGTAGTCCAGTGCATAGATCCATCCATCGCGGCAGCCAAACACTGCCAAGCCCCCGGCAATGGTCGGGGGGGAATCGATTCGTGCGCCCGCAATATGTTTGTACAGTACTTTTCCTGTATCTATGTCGAGCACATAGAGCGTGTGTTCATCGATGGAGGCGACAAACAGATTGCCATCGGCCACGACCGGTTGCGTAAGCCGTCCGCCGAGATCCGTCCTCCATGCCTGCTTCAACGTATTTGGTACAGTCGTTGCCCCGCCGCCGCTTCTCAAGTTGTCGTGCCGGAACGTGGGCCAGTTGTCAGACGACAGGGAACGGGAACCAGGAGTCTGCTTTCCGTAGGCCAGTCCTTTTTCCAAAGGATGGGAATCCTTTTTCGGAGAGGGACGTTTCGGGGCCAGGGCATGAAACCCGGTCAGCTTGCTTTCGATGTAGCATCCGCATTGTTCAGGGGGCAGGTAGAGGAGTCCGTTGCAAGGCAGCACGCCGTATTTGCAATTGCCGCGAATCCAGTCGTGGAGCGTGACTTTTCCGGTATCCAAATTGGTGAATTCCACGCCGGTACGACTGCCAAGGATAAAGTTGCTTGTCGCCTTGTCGCGGTAGCAGCGATGATGGTGCTGGGTGGGAAAATTTTCGTCGAGCGGCGTCTCGCGCAGCACCTTGCCGGTAAGTGGGTCGTGGGCTTCCCGATATTCGTGTATTTGGCGCTGCAAATTCTTTCCGAACCATAATTCGTCGTCGCGGCGGAAAACATCCGTCGGTTCGCGGCAGCCTTCCGCACACGGGGCCTCCCAGAGTTTTTTTCCGGTGGCAGCCGAAAACGCCACAATGTTGCCGGTGCTGAATCCGCCCGATGCATACTGGGTTTTCCCGGTTTTCTGGTTCGGTCCGCTTTGCCGGTCCGCGGAGACCACGATATCCTCGAAGGCCACCAAGGTGGGCGACGACCATCCCGGCCGAAGGTAATCCGACGGGCGCGCGCTTTTCCAGACGGTCTTGCCCGTTCGTTTGTCAAGGCACACCACATTTTCCGGATTCTGGAAATAAAGACATGATTTTTTTGCGGCCAGAGTCGTCGGCATCAGACCCTCCGTGTCCGCATCGCATTTCGTCCACAAGACTTTTCCGCTTTTTTCATGGATGGCCATAACCCGTTTTTGGAGCGGTTCAACATGGCGGTAGGCCATCTCCAGACGGTTAATCTCGCTGGCCTCCGCCGTATTGATGGACAAGTAGAGAATGCCATCCTCGTGAATGATGTCTTCTGTCTTTTCCGTGCCTGCGTAGGTTTGTACGGTTTCCCCTGTTGAGACATCCAGTGCCGAGACCGGGCCGAGGATGCTGAGCGTGGCGAATACCACATCGTCTGCCGCCACCAATCGACGGTGCAGGTCGGCGGGAAAACTGTTCCGATCCTTGACATAGTACGGCTGCCAGGAACTCAAAGGGCGCCGCCAAAGCTCCAGGCCGTTGAAGGCGTCGCGGGCGACCAGCGCCCAGCGGCTTGGCAGGGTTTCGGGCAGGGCCGTAGGGCCGGTGTCCTCGATGGAAAACAACCGGCCCGCGCAGGAAACCATGACATTGACCGAGGTTAAGTGCTTATGGCTTCTTGAATGTTTAAGAGAGCCGATCCATTGAATATGATGGGGGGAAGCCACCACTGAGTCACTCGACATGACGTGACCGTCCGGGCCGTGCAGATAGTGGGTCCAGTCGTCGATTTCAGGCGGCACCGTTTTGGTGAACATGCTCCATCCGGGGATATCCGTTTTGGAGGAAACAAGTTGCGGCGAGTTGACCGTTTGGAATGAGTTGCCCGCGATCATCACAACACCGCGCGGAGCCAGCACTCTGGCGATCTCGTGGGCTTTTAGGTTTTGGCCGGATGAAACCACCATGAGATTAACCAGTCCGTCCACATAGGGCAGATCCTTTCCGTTAAAGTGACTGACAGCAACTTGACCAGAAAGGCCAAGGGACTGAAGGTGCTTCCGCGCCGCAGCTACATGGAGTGGATCGGGATCGATCGCGTGTACAAGGAAAGAGGAGGTGGTACGCAGGTCTGCTGACAGGGTTCCATCGCCACACCCAACGTGGACCAGCAACCCGCCATTGATCCTGGATGCTTCAATGAGACTGCGGGCATCTATTTCCGTCGTTTTGGCCTTTCCTGGGACAGCTGAAAGCACCAGTGCCGACAAGCAAATCATCAAGGTAATACCCGATACCGGCTTCCATGATTTTATGGTGGAAAAACAGTGTGAAATAATGTTCCTTGCCATATCCGATTCCTTCCAGTGGATGTTGCCTTGATATATTGCTTATGTTTCACAGAGGATGGACTGCATTGCAATGCATATCTTTCCGCACTTCGACCCGTTGGACACGATGGATGAAGTATGATACGTTAAAACTGTTTGTTTATGCACGTATCGAAACTGAATCGGAGAGCATCAAAAATGAAAATGATTTATACATTCCTCGCGTTGAGCTTATGGGGCTGGAATTGTTTCGCTCAGGGATCAGGAAACTATCCCGATCCAGCACGTTTCGAAAAAGCGATCCAGCAGTTTGAAGAGAGTGATCGCCAGAATCCTCCGCCACAGGGAGCTATTCTCTGCATCGGCAGTTCGAGCATGCGCGGGTGGCACGAGACCCTCAAAGAGGATCTCGCTCCGTTGACTGTTATCCCGCGTGGTTTCGGCGGCAGTACCATGAATGATCTACTGCACTTTTCCGATCGGGTTGTGTTGCCGTACAAGCCGCGCGCCATTGTCGTCTACGAGGGCGACAACGATGTCGCCAAAGGGGTTTCGCCTGAAAAAATTCTGGAGACAGCCCGCTTATTCATCGCGAAGGTGCACGGCGAGCTGCCGAAGTGCCGCATCTACTTTCTAGCAATCAAACCCAGTATCAAGCGCTGGGAAATGTGGCCGACCATGAAGAAGGCCAATGCATTGATCGAGGCCATGTGCCGACAGGATGAACGGTTGACCTTTGTGGATATCACCGCGCCCATGCTCAACGGGGCAGGGGTTCCCAAGCCTGGAATCTTCAAGCAGGACAAGCTGCACATGAACCGCGACGGCTACATCCTCTGGCGCGACGTACTCAAGCCCATCCTTCATATGCGGGAGCGTGCTATTGAGTAAAAGGCAGGCGTCCTGTCTGTCGTGATTCTTCCGCAGGCAGCCGCGGAAATATTCCGCTTGATCCGTGTCCGCTTTAATAGTAGAACGTCGTTCTATTATGTAAAGGTGGGAACCATGGTGAAGAATTCGGAGCTTAAAATGTCGAACCTGGAGCGCGGACTTTCGATCCTCGAACTGCTGGCGGAACACCCGGACGGGCTGGGCACGAGCGAGATGGCAAGGCGGCTGGATTATCCGAAGAATTTTGTCTTCCGCAGCACCGCGGCGCTGTATCAACGTGGCTATCTGACGCGCAACGAGGAATCCAAGAAATTCATGCTCAGCCGTAAGCTGCTATCGATGGGATATGCGGTCTTGCAGAAGAGCGGCCTGATCGAATCGGCCATGCCGGTGATGCGCGAGCTGCGCGACGAGGTGCGGGAGACGGTGGTACTCTGCACGATCGAGGAGGCGCACGGACTGGTGCTGGACCATGTGCCGGGGCTGCATTCGTTCCGGTTGGTGGTGGACACGGGCATGCATTTTGAGCTGCATTCGTCCGCGCCGGGCAAGGCGATTCTTGCAAACCTTTCGGCCAAGGAGCGCGACCGGATCATGAAGGTCATGCGCTTTACACGTTTCAACGACAACACCATTACTACAAAAACCGCCTTCACGGCCGAGCTGGAGGAGGTTCGCAAGACTGGATACGCACTGGACCGCGCGGAGGAACTGGATGGCATCCACTGCGTTTCGGCGCCGGTCTTCAACCAGAAGGGCGAGCCGATTGCGGCGGTGACGGTGACGGGACCGTCGAACCGCCTGCCGGCCAAAAAGTTTCCAATCATTGGAACCATGCTAAAGGCATATGCCGACCAGATTTCAACCAAGCTAGGATACGGGGTGTAGCGATGAAGAAGATTTTATGGATGGTTTTGGCTTTGGGGTTGGGTTCGGCGTTTGCCGACAAGCGCCCGAACATTGTATTTTTGATGGCCGACGACCATCAGGCATTTTCAATGGGCTGCGCGGGGAACGGCCAGGTGCTGACTCCGAATATGGATCGGTTGGCGGCTCGCGGGGTGGTGTTCGACGGGTGCTACTCGACCTCGCCGCTGTGCATGGCCAGCCGTGCGACGGTCTTTACCGGCATGTTCGAGTATAAGACCGGTTGCAATTTTCTGACGGGAAAGCTGTCGGCCGACGATTGGAACAACCTGTCGTATGCTGTGTTGCTGCGGCAGGCGGGTTACCGCACGGCGTTTGCGGGTAAGTGGGGATTCCCGCTTGAGGTGGAGGACTATCAGTCGCAGTTCGACAAATGGGGCGGTTTT
>JAIPIO010000189.1 GCA_021734595.1 Kiritimatiellales bacterium
GCATGATCGCCAATATCGACGAGAACGTGGACATACTCCGCGCCTTCCTGAAAGAAAACGGGTTGGCGGAAAACACGGTGTTCATCTTTACCACCGACAACGGCTCGGCCGGTGGCGCCGGGGTCTTTAACGCCGGGATGAAAGGCAAGAAGATGAGCCCGTATGACGGCGGGCACCGCGTACCTTTTTTCCTGCATTGGCCGGAGGGTGGATTCGCGAAAGAACGTCGGATCAAGACGCTGACCGCGCAGATTGACATCGCGCCGACGTTGCTGGACCTGTGCGGCATCCCCGCGCCAAAGGATGTTCGTTTCGACGGGGTGTCGCTGCGGCCCCTGCTGGAGAAGGGCGATCATAAGGACTGGGCGGATCGCATGATCATGACGGACGCGCAGTACAACGGGCCACCGAAGAAGTGGGCGCAGACGGCTGTATTGACGGAACGCTGGCGGCTGGTGGACGGTAAAGAACTCTACGACAACGGATCCGGGGCAGAAGAACGATATCAGCGACCAGCACCCGGAGGTCGTTAAACGGCTGACCCAGCACTACGAAACGCGTTGGAGCGAGTTCCAGTCTTCCTTCCAGAAGGTTGCGGAGATCCCGCTGAGTGCTCCCGGAGAGAAGACGGTGGCACTGAACTACCACGACTGCATCGGCAGACACATGTTCTGGTTCCAGAACGGGATCCGTAGCCTGAACAAGGGACGCTTCCGTGGAAAACCCGTAAGGCTGATCGACTCCGCCGAAAAAGCACGCGAGCGCGCCCTCGCATACTGGCCAGTGAAGGTCGTTACTGAAGGTCAATACGCTATCGAGCTGCGTCGCTGGCCGGTGGAGCTTGACCGCCCGATCCACTCCGATCTGCCGCCGGGCGCCCCGGTATATGGCGAAAAATCCCACCGGGCGGACCCGGGCGTCGGGTTTGCCGCCGTTAAGGCCACCCTGACCATTGGCGACCGGGAGTTGACGGCACCCGTGGATGGGCAAATGAAAGCGGCGGTTTTCCAGACCGAGCTGACTCCTGGCCCGCAGCGTCTTTCGGCCAGGTTCTACGACGCAGAGGGCCGGTCGCTGGATGCATTCTATGTCTATGTCAGCAAGAGTGACGGGCACTCCGAAGTGCGTTCTGTGCCGAAAACAGCAAACCCCATCGAAGAAGAATCCGACGGGATAACCTGCTACCATGATTTCCAGGGACTGGAAGCCAATGAATTCAGCTTTGACCCCATCGTGACGAAATTCGTGCGCATCGTCATTCATGACAGCATCAAGTCGCGACCGCCCTGCATCGATGAACTGGAGATCTTCAAATTCGGAGCGAACGGAAACCTCGCGGTGAAATATGGCTTGCCCAGCGCATCCTCCAGTCTGGGCGGGTACGAGAAGCATCGAATCGAACACCTGAACGATGGCAAATACGGGAATCTCCACAGCTGGATCTGCGGTGAGAAGACGGGCTGGTGCCAAATTGAATTGACCAAAAGGATCAAGATCGACCGGGTGGTTCTATCCCGGGACCGCGGTGGCAGATTGGAAGATCGATCTCCCCTCTCCTTCGATATCCAGGTATCGGAAGACGGCAAGGACTGGAAAACCGTTAAGGAAATCCGCCCGGCAAACAACCCTTCGACAGAGAAGGTCGGCTCAAAACGCAGATCTTCGAAAAAGAGGAGCCGCCCGTAACGAAGAAGCCGTCCGATTGCCTACACCAACACCTTCGATCCCGCTGCGCTGCGACGGGCACTCGACGATCTGGCGTCCACGGCGCCGGACAGATTTCCCGATGCTACGGAGCTGCGACAGCAGATCGATGCCTGCGAGGCAGGTTGGCCCGCACTGCTCGCGAAGGCCCAGCAGGGGGACGCCGCCGCCATAAAGGAAGCCGACAGCCTGTTGACGCTGCAGCGGGAAATCCTGCTGCGGAACCCGTTGTTGGACTTCGAGAAGGTTCTGTTGGTCAAGCGGAACGCCAAAAAGGACGGCCTTCCCGTCAACTTCCACGGACTCAGCTATATCAAAGACGGACCAACCGGCATTGACAATGAGATCGCCATTATGGATCTGAAGACGGGGGCGCTGTCCACGTTGTATCGACCGGACCGGGATGTGTATGTGGGTGAAGTCGATCTTCACTTTGACGGCACAAAACTGATGTTTTCACAGCCCGACAAGGATGACACGTGGCAGATTCACGAGATCAACACCGATGGTTCGGGCTTGCGGCAGATAACGGGAAGCAAGCCCGAGCTCAGCGATCTCGACAACTATGATTCGGTCTACCTGCCCGACGGACGCATTGTTTTCGGCTCCACCAGCGGCTTTGCCGGTGTGCCCTGCCATGGCGGAAGGGGCGACGTTGCCAATCTGCACATCATGAATGCGGATGGCTCGGGCGTGCGGCGCCTGACCTTCGAGCAGGATCATGACTGGTATCCCGTTGTCCTTGCCAATGGGCGCGTCATGTATCTCCGGTGGGAATATACCGACAGCGCGCATTACTTCAGCCGGATCATGATGACCATGAATCCCGACGGCACCGGGCAGGTTGAACATTATGGAAGCAACTCCTACTGGCCTAATGCCATGTTCTACGCCCGCCCGCTGCCGGGCAGTACATCAAAGTTTGCGGCGATCGTTACCGGGCACCACGGAGTAAGGCGCGCAGGCCGGCTGGTGCTTTTTGATGCCGCAAAGGGCCGGCATGAAACGAGCGGGGTTATTCAGCAGATTCCCGGCTGCGGCAAAGAGGTTCCCGCCCCAATTAAGGATAAGTTGGTTGACGGCGTATGGCCGCTGTTCCTGCACCCCTATCCGCTGAGCGAAAAGTACTTCCTTGTTTCCTGCCAGCCAGCAGGGCGTGCGGAATGGGGCCTCTACCTGGTCGATGTCCACGACAACATGCTCCTCCTAAAGGAGATCCCCGGCCAGTTGCTGTACGAACCCATACCGCTCAGACAAACGGAAACGCCCCGGGTCATCCCCGACAAGGTCAACCTCGAAAGCAAAACGGCAACCTGCTTTATCCAGAACATATACGACGGGAGAGGACTGCAAGGCGTCCCGCGCGGCGCCGTCAAGAACCTGCGGATATACAACTACGACTACGGCTACCGCATGATGGGCGGGCATTACCTTATCGGCATGGAAAGCGGCTGGGATGTTAAACGCCTGCTCGGAACCGTCCCGGTCCATGAAGATGGCTCTGCCTTCTTCACGGTTCCCGCAAACCTGCCCATCGCGATCCAGCCGCTGGATGAAAACGGCAGGGCGCTCCAGCTGATGCGCAGCTGGCTCGTGGGCATGCCGGGCGAGAATGTGCAATGCGTTGGTTGCCACGAAAACCAGAACCAAACAGTAAAGGCACGAAAAACCACCGCACTGACCAAACCCCCAAGCGATATTCAACCATGGTACGGACCCGCCCGTGGATTCAGCTTTATCCGCGACGTCCAGCCGGTGCTGAACCGTCACTGCATCGGCTGCCATGACGGCAAAAAAGAGGACCGCCCCGATTTCGCCAACATAGAGCGGGAAGCCGAAGAGAGACAATTATCCGGCTACCCCCACTCCTATATCGTGCTCCATCCCTATGTCCGCCGCAATGGCCCGGAGGGCGACTACCATCTGCTGACTCCACTGGAGTTCCATGCCGGAACCAGCAAGCTGGTTCAAATACTGGAAAAGGGGCATCACAACGTGAACCTTGATGCCGAAGGGTGGGATCGCATCAACACATGGATCGACCTGAACGCTCCCTGCTACGGCACCTGGTCGGAAGTCAGACCGGTTCCCGAGAATTATATCGAGCGCCGAAGGGAAATGGAAAAGCTCTATGCCAATGTCGACATCAACCTGGAAAAACTCCATCACAAAGCCGCCTACGATGAGACGTATGTGGCTCCAAAGAAAAAATCAAAAACCAAGGCAAAAGAGATTCAGCTCGCCGGTTGGCCCATCGCCGCAGGACAGGCCAAAGCCATGCAGTCAGCCGCGGGCGGCACCTCCTCCCTCGACCTGGGCAATGGTCTTGCAATCGAATTGGCCAGGATTCCTGCGGGAGAGTTCGCCATGGGCAGCAATGCCGGCGCGGTCGATGAACAGCCCATGAAGAAGGTGATGATCGACAAACCGTTCTGGATGGGAACGATGGAGGTCAGCCTGGAACAATACCTTCAGTTCAACCCCGAACACAGGAACCGGGTTTATGACATGCACTACAAGGACCAGGTAAGACCCGGATACGACATGGATAAGCCGGAACTGCCTGCCATCAGGATGTCCTGGGAAGAGGCGATGGCATTTTGCGAATGGCTGTCGGAGAAGACCGGCCGGAAGGTCGCGCTCCCGACCGAGGCGCAATGGGAATGGGCCTGCCGCGCCGGGACGGCAACCCCGCTCAACTACGGCACCCTGGATACGAATTTTTCGCCCTATGCGAACCTGGCCGACGCATCCATCAGTCTGCTGGCCGTTAAGGGGGTGGATCCGCAGCCCTTAAAGGATCCGGACGAATATTGGGACTATGAACTCAAGGATGCGCGCTTCAACGACGGGACGCTCCATCTCGACAAGGTCGCAAGCCGCGAGCCCAACGCCTGGGGACTGCGAAATATGCACGGCAATGTCGCCGAGTGGACCCGGTCGGCATATACGGATAAGGATAAGCGCGTGGTGCGCGGTGGGTCGTGGTACGACCGGCCAAAACGGGCCACCTCGTCTTTCCGCCTGGCCTATCCGCAATGGCAGCGCGTCTTCAACACCGGCTTCAGGGTGGTTGTGGAAGAAAAATGATTTTTAAAAACAAGGGACGCTATTATGAATCGTAGAATATTTTTGTTTGTCGCAGTTGCCGCAGCGATTGCAGCGGGCGGTTTGGGGGCACGTGGAGCAGAGACAAACCAACCCAACATCGTTTTGATCATGGCGGATGACCTGGGTTGGGGGGATGTCAGCTGCAACCAACCCGGCATTGCGTATAAAACACCCAACATTGATCGGTTGGCGAAAGAGGGAATTCGTTTCACGAATGCCCATGCGCCCCATGCAGTCTGTACGCCAACCCGGTATTCGCTACTGACCGGAAGGTATTGCTGGCGATCGTTTTTGCGTGAAGGGGTACTGCCGGGATACTCAAGAGCATTAATTGCGCCGAACCGCATGACGCTCGCCACCCTGCTCAGGCAAAAAGGCTACCAGACCGCCGCGTTCGGAAAATGGCACATCGGTTTGGACTGGCAGGTGATTGAGGGCGACCCGGGGGATTTCCATTTCGGATCGCAGCTTCACGGCCCCGGAGCGGGCAAGGCGATCGCGACAGTGAGCCAACGGGTTAACCACTCCGCCCCCATCAAAGGGGGCCCGGTCGATCTCGGTTTCGACACGTTCTTTGGTACACCCTCGAATTGCACCCGTATCCCCGTATTTATCCGCGACCGGAACGTAATCGGCTCACCTGCCCGTGACAAAACAGGCCAGATGGTGGACCCGGAATTGCGGCGCGACACGGTCGACGACCGGCACGTTGACGAGGCGATCAAGAATATTGAAGCGGTGGCAAAAAAAGAGAACCCGTTCTTTGTCTACCTCGCCCTGAACGCGATTCACGGTGCTGTCAAATGCCCTCATGAGTTTCTTGGAAAAACAGGCATCTCGGAACGTACCGATAAATGCCTGTGGCTCAACAAGAGTGTCGGCCGCGTTTTGGATACGCTGGATCGGCTCAATCTGGCCGATGACACCCTGGTGATTTTCACTTCCGACAACGGGCCTTTCGCAGCCCGTGGCAATGACCTGAAAAAGGGCCACGATGCATCCGGCCCCTATCGCGGGTTCAAAACCGACGCATGGGACGGCGGAACACGTGTCCCCTTCATTGTGCGTTGGCCGGGCAAGGTGAAAGCGGGCACCACCACCGACACGCTGCTCTGCCTGACCGACATCATGGCCACACTTGCCGCCGTCACCGGCCAGCCGCTGCCCCCATGGGCCGGGGAAGACAGTTTCAATCAGCTGCCTGCGTGGATCGGAGAGGAAACGACTCCAGCGCGCGATGGAATGATTACCCAGTCCTACACCGGGATTCTGGCCATTCGCCGCGGCAAATGGAAACTGATTTTGGACACGTTAGGCTCCGGCGGCTTCCCCCGCTATTCGCTGGAGGTTCAGCAACACGCCACCATGTCTCCATGGCGTCCCGACATGAGTGAAGTCGGCCAGTTGTACGACATCGAAGAGGATCCATACGAAACGGACAACGTCTACGAGCAGCACCCCGAACTTGTGCAGGTACTCGAGCTTCAACTTAGAACCTACATCAACGACGGCAGAACCCGGCCGCTTTAATTTATTCAGTCAATCTTCATCGTTTCAGAGCGTTTCCGACCTTTGGAAAAAAAGTTCCAACCTCTGAAAAACCGCAGCGGCTTTAAATCGCCGCCCACTTGCAGGGTTTTTCCGGCTCTGAGCTTTTGCTCGACGATGCGGTCACCGTAGTGGAGCTTACAGGTATTGCCGCGATCCGAACGGATGGAGGCCTTGACCAGTTTTCCATCTTCCCAGTGGATATCCACTTCGAATCCGCCGCGTGCACGCAGACCGGTCACATGGCCGGTTGGCCATGCGTCGGGCAGTGCGGGCAGGAGGTGGATCTCACCCGCATGGCTCTGCAGCAGCATCTCCGCGACCCCCGCGCAACCGCCAAAGTTCCCGTCGATCTGGAACGGCGGATGGTTGTCGAACAGGTTCGGCAGGGTTGATTTGGCCAGCAGGGCCTGGATGTTGTCGTGGCAGGCCTGCTCATCCTGCAACCGGGCGAAGAAATTGATCAGCCACGCGCGGCTCCAGCCGGTGTGGCCACCGCCATTGGCCAGACGATAGTCGAGCGACTTCCGTGCCGCGACGGCAAGTTCCGGCGTTTCTGTCGGACTAATGATATTTGCCGGATGCAGGCCGTAGAGGTGGGAAATATGGCGATGACCGGGATCGGCCTCCTTAAATTCCTCGGACCATTCCATGATCCGCCCGTCGCTGCCGATCCGGGTTTTGGCAAGACGATCGCGGGTTTCCTTGAATTCTTCTCGCAGTGCTTCGTCAATGCCGAGGATCTCCGATGCTTCGATGCAGCTGGTGAACAGTTCATGGATAATCTGCTGATCCATGGTCGGCCCCATGCACATACTGGCTTTCTTGCCGTCCGGCGCAATGAACCTGTTTTCAGGCGAGATGGACGGCCCCGAAACAAGCTTGCCGGTCTTGGGATCCTCCACCAGCCAGTCGAGGAAGAACAGGCCGGCATCCTTAAGAACCGGGTAGGCGCGCTCCCGGAGAAACTCCTTGTCTTCGTGGAAGAGATAGCGTTGCCATAGATGGCTGGATGCCCAGGCCGCTCCGGTCGGCCACATGCCGTAGCCCACTTTTCCAATCAGATTGCAATACAGCCAGGCATCGGTGGTATGCCCCGCCACAAAGCCGCGGCAGTTAAACTGTTCCTTCGCGGCGATCCGACCGCGTTTCCGGAGGCGGTCGACAAATGCCAAGAAGGGATCGTGGCACTCCGACAGGTTCGTCAGTTCCGCCGGCCAGTAATTCATCTGGATGTTAATGTTAACGTGGTAGTCGGCATTCCAGGGAGGAACCAGACCGTCCGCCCAGATCCCCTGCAGGTTGGCCGGCAGATTACCCGGCCGGGAAGAGCTGATC
>JAIPIO010000190.1 GCA_021734595.1 Kiritimatiellales bacterium
CGCAGTTCCGCGACTTTGCCGACCAGCAGGAAGGCGAACTCACGTACAACGGCAAGCCGGTCAAGAACGTGGTGTTTGTCTACTGCGTCGGCAGCCGCCAGAAAAAGACCGAAGCCTGCCCCGAACCGAATGAATATTGCTCGCGCTACTGCTGCAACGCCGGCACGCACATGGCCGTCTGCCTCGAAGACCGCCCCGGCGACCTGAACCAGTATCATCTCTATCGCGACATCCGCACCTACGGCCACAACGAAACCATCTACGAAGAGGCCCGTACCCGCGGCGCGGTCTTCATGCGCTACCCGGACGCCGAAGCGCCAACGGTTGCCAACACCGATGATGGCCTCATCGTTACGGTGAAGGACAAACTGATGGGCGGAGAGGAAGTTGAAATCCAGGCCGACCTCGTCGTACTGATTACCGGAATGGTGCCGAAAAAGAACGCGACGTTGATGAACCTGCTCAAGCTGCCGATCAGCAAGGACGGCTTCCTGAACGAGCTGCACATTAAGCTGCGCCCGGTGGAAACCGTGATCGACGGGGTCTTCCTTGCCGGCGCGGCGCAAAGCCCGAAGACGATGGCCGAAAGCGTCGGGGCCTCGCTTGCAGCGGTCAGCAAGGCGGGCGGCCTGCTTATGAAAGGCTACGTTGATCTCGAGCCGCTGATCGCGCGGGTGGATACAGACAAGTGCCTGTGGTGCGACGAGTGCCTGAAGGCCTGCCCCTACGGCGCCATCGAGAAGATTCACTTTGGCGAAAAAGAAGTGGCCTTTGTGGTCAAGTCACTCTGCAAAGGCGAAGGTGCCTGCGTGCCGATCTGCCCGCACGACGCACTGGACGTTGAGGGCTATACAGACCAACAAATTACGGCAATGATTGATGCCTGCAGCAAAGAGGTGGTGACCGCATGAGTACGGCAAGACGCGATATGCGCGAGATAATGCGAGATGAAATGATCATGAGGGATCGCATTGTGGCGATCCTGAAAGAAGGATCTAAAACCGTGCCGGAAGTTTCGGAGGCGCTAGGCGCCCCCGAATACGAAACGGTCTACTGGATGATGGCGATGCGCCGCTACGGCATGGTCGAAGAGATCGGCCGCCCGGATATAGACGGCTACTTTAAATACGAGTTCAGGGAACAGGAGGAAGAGGGCCATGAATAGGGTATCATCAAAAATGGCTTTGGCCGTAAAGTGCTCCGACACCTTCAACGCCGACGCCTGCATGCACTGCGGCGTCTGCACCGCCGTCTGCCCGATGGGCTACGAAATCCTGCCGCGCAAACTCTTCCGGTATGTGCAGATCGGTCTCGAAGACAAGGTGAAGGAAAACATTTCCAGCATCTACTCCTGCCTGCTCTGCGGCATGTGCGCCGAAAACTGCCCGGCCGAAGTAAACATTGCCGACAACGTGCGATTCCTCCGCAAATACATTAACGAAAACGAATTCAATCTTTCATAAGGAGCAGCCATGCCGTTACCAACCAAAGACATTCTGGGGATTCTGGCCGACAATTTGAACAAGCGCAAAAGCGTGTTGCCGATCTCCACCGCAGGCGCAACGCGCTGGGCGAAAGGGCTTGAACTTCCAAAGGGTGGAAAAACCATCCTCTACACCGGGCATTTGTATCAGCTCATCCCGGTCATCGACGCGATGGCGGGACAAATGTCCAGGCTGGAGGATTCTCCATTGACGAAATATTTCGGCCTCGGGCGCAACGTCAACAAGCTAATCAATATGACCTTCTTCATGGGCATGATGGCCTCGAAAAACACACGGAAAGACTATGACCACATGCTGCGCAACATTGCCCTTTTACTAAAAAAGGCCAATGTTGAATTCGGCTACCTCTACGGCGAAGAGCTCTATTCCGGCGCGCTCGTCTACGACGAAGGGCTCGATGGCGCTTTCGCCAAGCATGCCCAGCGCGTATGCGACCTGTTCAAGAAACATGGCGTCGAAAAGGTGATTACGGTCGATCCGCACACCACCCACACCTTACGCAGTGTTTTTCCTGAATATGTGAAGGGCTTCGACCTGGACGTGAAGAGCTACCTTGAAGTACTCGCCGACAGCGGCATAAAACCCACCACACTAATCAGTGACGAACTTGCACTGCACGATTCGTGCGTTTATGCCCGCCACGAAAATGTGGTGGAGCAGCCGCGTGAACTGCTGAACAGGGCTGGCGTGAAGATAAAAAACCCGACCCTCTGCGGCAAGAATACGCACTGCTGCGGCGGTCCGCTCGAATCACTCTTCCCCTCCGAATCGCACCGCATTGCCAACAACCGGGCAAAGCAGTTGAAGGAAGCCGGCGACAACATTGCCACCATGTGCCCGATCTGCCTCGTCAGCCTGCGCAAGGCCGCCAACGGTTCCGCCCAGGTCAGCGATCTTTCCGATACCCTCGCCCGTGCCTACGGCGTATAAACGTCTCGCATATACAAATATTGCTGAAAGAAGGGTTCCCGATAACCGGGAACGCTTAATACACCCATAATGATATATGGGTTTTGATTGGACTCCACGCTCCCGGCGTTGTATTAAGACTTGAAGTCGGGTTCCTAACAGTAGGGGTAAAAATTCCGGCCACCGACCAGGAGGACAGGAAGATGAGAACGATGTATTTTTTACGGCTCGCGACCTGCGGGCTGCTTATTTCAACCACAGCGGCATTCGCCAGTGCCATCAAGGACACCGAGTCCGCGTCACATGCCGATACCGCGGCGGTCCATACGCCTGTGATGACCTACGAGTTTCCCGGCGTCAAAATCGTTCAGCTCAATCTCTCCGTGCTCTCGCACTATTCCTATCTGGTGGTCAGTGGCACCGATGCGCTGGTGGTCGATCCCGACCGCGACATCCAGGCCTATCTCGAGCTGGCCCGAAAAGAGGGATGGACAATCAAGGGCGTTTTCCTCTCGCACTCGAATGCCGACTTTGTGGCCGGCCATAGTGAGTTTGTCAAACAGCTCGGGTGCCCCGTCTATCAGAACAAGGACAGTGGCGCCCTCTATAAAATCACCGCGCTCTCCGACAACCAGACCATCGACTGGGGCGAAACGCAGATCCGCTTTCTGACCACGCCCGGACATACGCCCGACGGCATGAGTGCGCTGATCTACGGCAGCGATGACGGTGCCAAACCCAAGGCGATCCTCACCGGCGACACCCTCTTCATCGGCTCGGTCGGCCGTCCCGACCTAATGGGCGGCGCCATTGCCGCCGCCACGCTCGCCTCGATGAGCTATGACACGTGGCACAACAAACTTTCCAAACTCGACGACAGCGTGCTTGTCCTGCCCGCGCACGGTGCCGGTTCGCTCTGCGGCGCGCATCTGCGCGATGACCCCTCCTCCACCATCGGAACCGAACGATCCACCAATCCCTATCTGCTGCACGAAGGCCGCAACGACTTTATCACCGCCGTGCTCGACGGCCTGCCCGAAGCGCCTCAGTATTTCAAACACAACGCGCAGATGAACCGCGAAGGCCCACCGCTGGTCGAATGGGAAGCCCCGCTTCCACCAATCCCGGCGCGCGACTCATCCCTGTCGGACATCAACGCCTTCTACATTGTAGATCTGCGCGACGCCAAAAGTTTTGCGGCTTCGCACATCCCCAACGCCGTCAACATTGCGCTGCGCGGCCGACTGGAAACCTGGGTCGGCATCATGGTGCCGTGGGGTAGCAAAGTGGTGCTGTGCGGCAGCCCCGACGAAATAACCGAAGCACGCCTCCGTCTGCACCGCGTTGGGTATGATGTCGTAAGCGCATTGAACATCGGCGACTGGACCGCCGCCAAACAGCCTGTTTTTTCCAACGAACCGATCGCCCCGCAGGAACTCTACCGCCGGATGCAGGACGGCACGGCACCGGTGATTGTCGACGTCCGCCTGCCGACGGAATGGATGGGACTGCGAATCGGCAACGTGCTCAACATGCCGCTCAACCAACTGAGCGAGCTTTCATCAAAACTGGATCCCGCGCAGCCTGTCACCACCGTCTGCAACTCGGCCTACCGCAGCAGCATGGGCCTTGGACTGCTCGAACGCAAAGGCTTCAAAAAGGTCGCCAGCATGGAAGGCGGCGGCGAGGCCTGGATTACGGCAGGATTGCCGGTGCTCCAGCCTACCGCGCCGGGAACCACCGCCGCGCAGCCAAAACGGGTGGTGCCACTGCCGGACCTTATTGATCCGGCCCAGCTTAAGCGCATGCTGATGGACCTTCCCGGCACGTTCGATCTGGTGGATATCCGGCCGACTGCGCATTTTTCGGACTACAACCTGCCGGGATCGCGCAACGTGGATGTCGCCGATTTAATCAATAATTCCGTCTATCTGACGGGAGCCGGTCCGCTGGTGATCGTGGACCGCGACGGGTCGGTGGCGCTGATGGCAGGCGGTATTCTTGCCCAGAAAACGGCACGGCCCATCAAGGTGTTGTTTGGCGGTCTCAGTGCCTATTGGAACACCGCCGAAATGGGTGAACCGGTCAAAACCGTTCCTATTGCTCCGGGCGTACCGGCGGCCAAGCCGTCAATCGCTCCGCAAACGCCGGACGCACCGAAAAAGAAAAGCGCGGGGTGCTGACGATGAGCAGAAACTCGGCGCCTCCAGTCAAAGGCCGGAAGGCCTATATGAACCCTTACTGCGCAGGTGTGTTACTGGGGCTCACTCTGCTGCTGTCCTATCTAATTCTGGGCGCAGGGCTGGGTGCCTCCGCCGGTTTGGCCCGGCTGGGCGCCGCGATTGATCTGCAACTCGATCCGGCACGGACGCTGGCCAGCGACTATTTCGGCCGCTGGGGCGCGCATCCGTTGCAATACTATCTGGTCTTCATGCTCGCGGGCGTTTTCTTCGGAGGGCTGATTTCGGCCTTGCTCGGAAACCGTTGCGTCATATCCGTGGAGCGCGGCGCAAAATGTCCGCCAAAAAAGCGCCTGCTGTTTTCCCTGCTGGGCGGCGTACTCGTGGGGTTTGCCAGCCGTCTGGCAAATGGGTGCACTTCGGGGCAGGCACTCTCCGGCAGCGCGTTGCTCATTACGGGCAGCTTGCTTTTCCTGTTCAGCGTCTTTGCCGGCGGTTATGCCGCCGCCTGGTTTGTCAGGAGGCAATGGGATGATTGAGACCTTCTTTGGAAACGGAACCTTGGATGCGCCGGTTGCATTGCTGGCAAGCCTGCTCATCGGCATCGTCTTTGGGGTCGCTCTGGAACAAGCCGGCTTTGGCAGTTCGCGCCGCTTGGCCGGTATTTTCTACTTCCGGGACATGGCCGTGCTCAAGGTTATGTTCACCGCCGTGATCGTCTCCATGCTTGGACTATGCTACGCAAAGGCTTTCGGCTGGATCGCGGCAGATAACGTCTACTTTCTGCACACGATCTACGCGGCGCAGATTGTGGGCGGGTTGATTTTCGGGATCGGGTTTGTCGTGAGTGGGTGGTGTCCGGGAACCGGCGCAGTGGGGCTCGCGTCCGGGAAAGTCGATGCCTTGGTCTTTCTGGCGGGAGCCATCGGCGGAAGCATGCTCTACAACGAGGCCTATCCGGCGGTGGCCCGACTGTCCGCAGCAGACCACGGAGTGGTCTTTGCCTACAACAGCCTAGGTATTTCCGAAGCGGCGCTGGCGCTGGTTTTTACGCTCATTGCCGTTGGCGGCTTCTGGGGGGCGGAATATCTCGAAAAGCGGCGCTTTGGAACCGGCATGCTCTGGGGATCGCCGTGCCTGAAGGCCTTCAGCGTGGTCTTGATCACCGGGGCCTTTGGCCTGTTTGCGCTGTCTAAACAACCGCCGGCCACGGCAACGGCGGCGGTTGCACAGGAAACGGCGCTGCTGAAAGGTCTGCAAAGCGGCACGGATCATATCGATCCGACGGAGCTGGCCGACCGTCTGCTTGCAGGTGACACCGTGATTATACTGGTCGACATCCGTACTCCGGGGGAATTTTCCCGATTCCATCTCCGGTCTGCAATCAATCTTCAGCCAGAGGAACTTTCTGCCGCCCTTGCTCCGCATATAAACCAAGGTCTGATCGTGCTCTATTCCAACGGGATGACCCATCCTGCCCAGGCGCGCGACAGTCTATTCCGGCAGGGGTTCGAAAACGTCTGCTTTCTAACCGATGGACTTGAGGGCTTCTTGGAAACATGCCTCAAGCCGGCATCCTTGCGCCGGGAGCCCGTCCCACCGATCCAGGCGCTGAAAATCAGTGCTTGGCGCGCCTTTTTTCTGGCGCCGGCCACGCCGGCCGCCACGCGGTCTTCCGCCCCCGTTTTGCCGGAAAAGCCGGGACTGATCGAAACGGACTGGCTGAACGAAAATCTGGGAACCCCGGGAATCAAGCTCATCGATCTGCGCGCCCAGTCCGAATACAACACCAGCCATATTCCCGGATCGCTCAATCTGAACCCGGAAAGCCTGCGCGGCTGGGTCCGGGGTGTGCCCTCCTCCCTGCTGCCGGCGAATATGCTGGCCGAACATTTTTCTCTCATGGGTATCCACCCCGATAATTTTTTGGTCCTGGTCTGTACCGACAAGCTTCAGGATGCAACCTTGGCCGGCATGGCCTGCGAGCGGCTGCAACATGTCCGGTATGGCTTTTTGCAAGGGGGATTCCCCAAATGGCAGGCCGAAAAACGTCCGCTAGATGCGATGCTGCCGACCGCGCAGCCGTCGCAGTATCCCGTGCCGGACCAGCCGGATGCCTTTACGATTGAAGCCAAAGACGTCCTGCAGGCTCTCGGTCGTCCGGAACCCCTCCTGTTGGATGTCCGTTCAGCGGACTACTTCGCCGGGAAAAAACAGGACGAGGCCAGAGGCGGGCATATTCCCGGTGCCATCAACCGCGACTACACCGAGGACGTGGCTAAAGCCAAAACCTACAGCGCATTCAAACCGGTTGATGAACTCGGAGAGATCTATGCAAAACTGATTCCAACCAAAGATACGCCGGTTATCCTCTACTGCCGTACCGGCCATCAAGCCAGCCAGACCTACTTCACTCTCACCCACCTGCTGGGCTATACCCATATCAAATGGTATGATGGCGGCTGGACCGAATGGTCTGCCAAGCCCGAATGGCCTGTTGAATAAATCCATGACATCTCTTTATTTTTCACGTTTGAAAAGAGCGTAGATGTAGGGGCGCGGATCGCCGGCGGGATTGAGGTAGGTGTGGTCGAAATGGTCGACCAGCGCAAATCCGGCACCGAGCCTTTCGGTCAGTTCTTCGATTGAATACCGGTGCAGCTCCAGTCCGGCGCATTTGGGTGCGCCGTGCGGCGCAAACTCGGCAAACAGCGCATGCCCGCCAATTTTTACTTTAGCCGTCACGTTTCTAAAATAACCCTGGATATCTTCCTCTTCGGTGAGGAAATGCAGCACGGCACGATCGATCCAGATATCAATGTCCGGTACGGCAGCACCCAGCGGATCGGCAATATTCTGGCAAACCCAATCTACTCCGGAAGACCGGTCGCCCAGTCTTTCCCTGACGCGCTCGAGGGCGACCGAACTTATATCGTTGAGCACCAGGGTTGCATTCGTCTCGCGTAGGAAATCAATCAATACCGATGTTCCAGCCCCGGGAAGAAAGATGGTGGAGCAACTCCAGCCCGGCACCTGATTCAACAAGCGCAGGGTCTGATCCGGCTTGTTTTCATACCATCCCAGTTCTTCATCCACCGT
>JAIPIO010000191.1 GCA_021734595.1 Kiritimatiellales bacterium
GCTGATCGCCGTGGACAAACCGGGCGCGCGCCACCGGTTGATACGGCAGATCGACGCGGCGTCCCATCAAATGGCAACCCGCACGACGATTGTTTTCGACGGGCAGGAATCCGGCAACGATGCCGCGTTGACTTCGAGATACCTTGACGTGGTCTTCTCTCCACGAAACCTTTCGGCAGATACAGTGATCGAGCGGATGGTGTACAATGCCAAGGATCCGCTCGAAATCATGGTGGTGACGTCGGATATGGCCGAGCGCACAACCGTCAGCAGTGCCGGAGCGCTAACGATGTCCTGTCGGGAATTCCTGACCCGGTGCGATTCCGCCAGCAAAGCGTCATCAAGGCTCAATCAAAAAGGCAAACCGCCCAACGGACCGCGCCTTGGCGATTTTTTCCCTGACGCCCTCTGAATTCCAATGGTTGGAGTTTAGAACCCCTCTTTTTTCCAACCATTGGAAGTTCCGGCTCCGGGGCGGTCTATTGAAACAGATTCTTGCAGCTGTCTTCAATCTTCCCGGGGGTGGACATGATTTTCATGAACTCGGTCATGGTCAAACGCGGGAAGCTGACGGCCAGGTAAAACTTTGCATGCAGAATATTGGCCTCGCCGTTTTCCACGAGAACCAGATAGGGCAAGAGATGCGACTGTCCCATGGTTTCCAGTGTATCGTTGAATTTTTCGATTTCAACCGGCAGCGCCACGCCATAAAGAACGGATGATCCATCTGTAGCCACATCGAGTTTGAATACGATCTGCTCCTTTGCGCCCGCTTCCAGCTTCCCGCACAGTTCCTTCGTGCTTCCTTTGGCAACCCGGACAAAATCGTCGTAGTACGGCATACTCATCATGAAGTGGTATTTAGCGAGTTTTTTCGCTTCCAGCGAATCATCCGTGGGCGTCAGTTCACCCAAGGCCGCACGCAGGGCATCAGAGACCGGCTTTGCCATCCCGTCTTCATATTCCTTTTGCATAAAGGCCCTGACGAAATATTCGGGATTGGACGCCACAATCTCCTTCGCCTGTTTGTTGTAGAGCAGGCTGAGCACCGAAATAAAACCGCGGCCGGGCAGCTGCCCCAGCTTACGGAGATCACCGGAAGTGTAGACAATCGAAATATAATCTTCGTCACCGGCCACTGCATGGGTGCCGAGAACCTCCAAGCCATGGGTGGCCATTTTCTGCTTCAGGGTTTCCAGCGGGACAAACTGCGCCTTGAAGTCCGTTGGAACTTTCTCGGCCCATGCCCCGCTTGAGAGTAAACAAAACACTGCCGCCACAATACCTATAATTCTGCTTCTCATTATGCGTACCTTTCCTTTGTTGAGTAAATCGCTCTGCATTAAGCCCCAAAACCATCAACAAATAAAGATATTATTCATACCTAATGTTGTGTGAATACCGGAATACCGGTTGAATTTCGAAAACCAAACCTAGTCGATCCAACCGCCCCCGAGCACTTCGCCATCTTGGTAGAAGACGGCGGCCTGCCCGGGAGTGAGCGCAAACTGCGGTTCATCGAAGTTTATCTTTGCGCATCCGTCGCCGGCAAGCTGAACCGTCGCTATCGCCCCGTTGCTGCGGTAACGCGGACGCACTTCACATTGAAAGGTTTCCGCCGGAGGGTACCCGATAATCCAGTGTATATCGGCCACCATGCAGACATCGCCCATGAGATCCTGGCGCTGGGCAATCTCAACACTGTTTTCACTCTTGTTCAGCTTCTTGACATACATGCGCTCGCCGGTGGCTACCCCCAGTCTGCCCCGCTGCCCAATTGTAAAATGATGTATCCCGGCATGTTTGCCGACCACCTTGCCGTCCGGGGTTCGGATTTCGCCGGACATCCTGGCCGAGGGGTCGCGCTGCTCAACAAACTCCGGATACTTTCCATCCTCCACAAAACAGAGATCCTGGCTTTCGCCCCGTGGAATGATCGGGAGACCCCGCTCGTCCGAGTAGGCCTTTACCTCCTCCTTTTTCATCTCCGACAGCGGAAACAGAATATGCGACAGTTGCTGCTGATTCAGCCGGTGAAGGAAATAGGATTGGTCTTTTTTGGGATCATCGGCACACAGCAGGTGGAATCCGTCGTCCCGCTGTTCAACCCGGGCATAATGCCCGGTAGCCAAATGGGAACCATTCAACTGCAGCGTGCGCTCCATCAGGAATCCAAATTTGACAAATGAATTGCATGAAATGCATGGCGAGGGAGTCCGGCCCGCTGCATATTCTTCAACGAACGGATCGACGATCTTTTTTGTGAAGATATCCTGCGCATTGACCACATAGTGCCGTATCCCGAGAAACGCACACACTTTCCGGGCCCGTTCCACGTCTTCCAGCGAACAGCAGCGCGATCCGTCCTTCCACATATGCGCCGTCAGACCAATGACTTCATATCCCTGGTCCACCAGCAGAGCGGCCGCCGCCGAGCTGTCCACGCCACCGCTCATGCCGACCGTAACCCGCAAACCACTACCGATTTTCTCTGTGTTGCACATGCGCAGAACTTAGAGTGCCTTCTTGTGGAAAACAAGGGTGGGACAAACAAAAGACAAGCTCAATATTACGGACTGAACGGATCGGATTCGGCGGGGATGAAGCTTTTATGCTGCGAATGCCTCTTCACAGCATCAGGCCTTCACAATGCACAAGATAGCGGCATTTGTAATTATTTTCCCGCCGACAAACTGAATAATCGGACAAATAATCCTCTACGACACCGATTTCAATTTTTAGTATTTTTTACTAGCCAACTGACCTTCGGTAATATATTTAAAGAACTCACTTAAATAAAAAAGGAGCGTATTATGGCAACAAATCCAATTGGTAAAAACACGAAGACTATCGGAATCAACATGTCTAAAAAGATGGCGGATGACCTGGAGAAACGCGCAACGTCCATGCACCTTTCCACAAGCAAATACTGCAAAGTGATTCTGACGGAATGGCTGGGTTCCGGCAAGAAGTTGACGTTGCAGGAAAAGCGCTAAGCTTCAAAGCAACGTATGTTGATCTGAGCCTTCCAATTGCGGAAGGCTCTTTTTATTTTGCGGATTTGCTGAGCCGCTGCTTGGGCTCGTCATGCAGCATCCGGTGCGCCTCCGCAAGAATCACGGGAATCCGTGCTGCAAAGCGGCTGTTCTTGAGCGCTTCAGTCCAATCGAACTCGCCCGCCGTTTCCGCCTGCTTACCCGGGAACCAGTGGTCGGCATTTCCGATCAGGTTATAGCGCATCTTCCCGAACGCCGTCATATCCAGCGCTTTTGCATAGGTCCACAAACGCAGGATTTCGCGGACGTTGATTTCTCCCGGCGCTTCGTGAAACTGCGGCAATCCTTCGTGCCAGTGGGCCACCCAGTCCACCCCCAGCGAGTCTTCCAATGCCTGGACAATTCGTTGTTCAATCTTTCCAGACATTGGAATCCGTTCATCCCACCAGTTCGTAACCGCTTCAACATGAACATCAAGGTCTGGTGGCTTAGCAGCGCCAATGCTCAGTGTATGGACTTCAGGGCGCGAGAGGCAGTAGAGATCGTTCCATTGCATCGGCGAGAGCGGATCGCACAGTCTGGCCAGTTTTTCCGTCGGCTCATACAGCATCCCGCCCTTGTCGTTCGGACTGATAATAAACACGCCCATGTCCTGCTTCGCCGCTGCTTCGACCGACGGCCAGTGCATCGGATGATAGATAAAATACCAGTGCAGGTTCACGTAGTCGAATGCGCCGGTCTCAATGGCAGGGACCACCACCTCCGGGCCAGCGTGGGTGGAAAAGCCGACAAAGCGCACGCGTCCTTCGCGCTGAAGCTGCCGCACCTCTTTCATGAATCCGTCACCATGCCTAACATCCTCGAGATGCTCCGGCGTGTTCAGTCCATGAATACCAAGGAAATCGACATAATCCAGCTGAAGGTTCTTAAGACTCTGATTAAACACATCGGTCAGTGACCGGTCTTTAAATTCCCATGGATGAATCTTTGTCTGCACCAGTAGCCCGTCGCGGTTCAACTTCGGTAGAATCCGGCCCAATTGCATTTCCGAGCTGCCATAGCCGCGCGCCGTCTCGATGTGGTTGATCCCCATCTCAAGCGCATGCCGGATCGTCGCCTCCACGTTATCCTGATTCTTTTTCTCTATCTGACCGGCAGGAATGTCCTCCCACGACTGTTGGTAGCGCATGCCGCCACACGTCAGCACCGGCATCTGCACCTCCGTGCGCCCAAACCGTTTTGTTGGTACTTTCGTTCCCATAAATTCCTTATTTCGCTTTATCAATTTCCCGCTTTATCAACTGCGCTGTTTTCATCCCGATGCCCGGTGCTTCGGCAATCTCCTCGACGGAGGCTTTGGAAAGCCTGGCAATTGACCCAAACTGTTTTAATAGCACATCTTTCTTCGATTTTCCAATCCCTGGGATTTCATCCAGCACCGACTCCCTGATCCGCCGGCGCCGCAGCTCGCGGTGGTAGGTAATCGCAAAGCGGTGTGCTTCATCACGCAGACGCGTCACCATATTCAACGCCGCCGAATTCCGCGGCAGGACAAGATTCCCCGAATTGTTTTCATAATCCCAGACCATCTCCTCGTAGCGTTTTGCCAACCCGACGATTGGAAGGTCTTCAAGTCCGAGCGTCACCAGTTCTATCTTTGCCGCCCGCAACTGCGTGATGCCCCCGTCTACCATGACCAGTTGCGGCAGCGGCTTTTTCTCCTTCAACAGGCGCGAATAGCGGCGCTTGACCACCTCCGCCATCGAGCGCGGGTCATCCGCCCCTTTAACCGTCTTAATCCTGAATCGCCGGTAGCGGTTTGGATAGGGTGTTCCTTCCACGGCGCACACCATACTCGCCACCGAGTTGGTGCCGGAAATATTGGAAATATCAAAACACTCGATCACCCGCGGCGGCACCGGAAGCGTCAATGCCTTCTGCAGTTCCTTCAGCCCCTTGCGGGTCTCCTCCAGCTTCATCTTGGGTGTCTTGCGCACCTTGGCCCGTTCCCGCACCGCCGTATGCAACAGCAGCCACATATCCCGCAAACCAGCCGCCCGCTCAAAATCATGCTCCGCTGCCGCAGACTCCATCGCCACCTTCATCTCATTGAGTAGCTCCATCCGCTCGCCGCGCAGGAAAGCGCAGGCCTCCTCCACGCGTCCGCGATATTCCGCCTGCGAAACCTTGCCGATGCACGGTGCCGAGCAGTTGCGGATAATGTCGTTGCTGCAGTGCTTGTAGGTCTCCTCGTCCGGTACGCGCGGCCGGCAGCGGCGGATGCCGAAGTGCCGCTCCAGAAACTCCACTGCCGTCTTCGCCGCGTAACCGGAGGTGTACGGGCCAAAGTAAACCGCCCCGTCGTTTTTCCTGATCCGGCATTTTCCAATGGTTGGAAACGGGTGCTGCACATCCACGCGGATCATCACAAAGCGCTTATCATCCTTCCACAGCGTGTTGTAGTGCGGACGGTACTCCTTGATCAGCTTACCCTCCGTCAGGATGGCCTCCGCCTCGGTTTTCACCACCACCACATCGAAATCGGCGATGCTGTTGATCAAGCTGCGGATTTTCGGTTGCGCCGTTTTTTTCGTGTGTTGGCGGAAGTAGCTCTGCACCCGTTTGCGCAGCGAAGCGGCCTTGCCAATGTAGATAATCTTCCCGTCCCGGTCGCGCATCAGGTAGCACCCCGGCTTGTCCGGCAGCTCCCGAAGCTTATCTTTAATGGTTTTCGGAATTTCCATAACAGATCGTTATAGTAGACTCCGGTTCCATGGAAAGCAGTCCAAAATTTCATATCGACGCACCGCTCACCGCGCAGGCGTTGGCGTGCATAGGTCTCTTCGAAAAAGATCAGCGCAACGTCCTCTGGATCGCCAACGACGTCCGCGAGATGGAAAAGCTGCACGAATCGGTCTGCACACTCGTTTCCAATGATTGGAAAGATTCCGTCAGGATTTTCCAGCCATTGGAAAAAGACCCCGCCGTACTCGGTGAGCACCTCCAACTTGCGGAGCACGTGTCCCAAAACAAACCCTTCGTGATCGTCACCTGTTTCCAGGCATTGGAAACCGAAGTTCCGCTGGCTGGAAAAATCGACCGCTCCGTCCGCACGCTCAAAACCGGAGAGGAACACAAGCTTTCGGAGCTGACCGAGTGGATGTCCGCCGCGGGCTACGAGTTCGGGATCGAGGTCTACCAGCAGGGCGAGGCCGCCCTGCGCGGCGGCATCCTCGACTGCTGGCCGCCCGGCCTCCCCCGCCCCGTCCGCATCGAATTCTTCGGCGATGAAATCGACTCCATCCGCTACTTCGACGACCAGACCCAATGCTCCGTCGAAAAAACCGATACCGTAAAACTCTCGCCGATGGACTTCGCCTTTGCCGGTGAAGAGACGTGCCGACTTGGGGAGTTGCTGCCGGAAAACACATTGACCATCGGCGAGGACGAAATCCCCGAATCAACATTCGACTTCTTCGACACCGGCCTGTTCGCCGTTTCGTTCGACGTCCACCCCAAAGAGGCGGAAGAAGCCCGGCGCGGCTTTGTTTCCAACCTCTGTAAAAAAAGTTCCCGTGGTTGGAAGATCTCCTTCTATTTCGAGACCGGTGGAACGCTCGCCCGCTTCAAGGAACTCTACTCCGGCACCGAAGGTTTCCAATCATTGGAACTGCACCGCGGTGTCCTGCACGACAGCGCGATCGACCACCAACATAAGATCCTGATCATCGCCGAGTGCGACTTCTACGCCTACCACATCAACCGCAGCGCGCACGCCCGCACCGCCAAGCGGTTCCAGCGGCAGGAGCGCGTCTCCGAGGCGGCGGACATCCAACCCGGCGATTATGTCGTCCACTTCGAGCACGGCGTGGGGAAATATCTTGGGATCATCGAAATCGACTTCAGCGGGCGGCGGCAGGAGGTGCTGGCCATCGAATACGCCAAAGGTGCCAAGGTCTACCTGCCCGTCACCCAGGCGCATCTGCTGACCCGCTACAAGGGCATGGGGAAAACCACACCAAAGCCGCACCGTCTCGGCGGCAAGAAGTGGAAGGAAGACAAGGCCGATGCAGCGGAAGCAATCCAGGACTTCGCCGCATCCCTGCTTGAAACGCAGGCCTTGCGACAGGCCAAGAAAGGTCATCGATTTTCAAAGGACACCCCGTGGCAGGCGGAGTTTGAATCCTCGTTCCCGTACACCGAAACACCTGATCAGCTTACTGCCGCCGATGAAATCAAGCACGAGATGGAAAAGTCGCGGCCGGTGGACCGCCTGCTATGCGGCGACGTAGGCTTCGGCAAAACCGAAGTCGCCATGCGCGCCGCGTTCAAGGCGGTGATGGACGGAATGCAGGTGGCGATACTGGTTCCCACCACCATCCTGGCGCAGCAGCACTACGAAACCTTCATTGAGCGCATGGCTGCCTTCCCCGTCCGTATCGACATGGTCAGCCGCTTCCGCACCCGTGCCGAACAAAATAAAACCATTTTCCAGGCATTGGAAGGCGATGTCGACATTCTCATCGGCACCCACCGCATCCTTTCAAAAGACGTGAATTTCAAAAACCTCGGTCTCGTCATCATCGACGAAGAGCAGCGGTTCGGCGTCAAGGCCAAGGAGCACCTCAAGGAGCTGCGCACACAGGTGGACGTCATCACCATGTCC
>JAIPIO010000192.1 GCA_021734595.1 Kiritimatiellales bacterium
GGGCGGTGAACATTACATTGCTGGACCGTGAGCCGCATAAGGTGGTGGTCCACCTTGATCCGCACGAATTCCAGAGCACGTGGCTGGGCAACAAGGCGGTCTACCGTACGCGCATGGCGATGGCCGACGGTGGCGAGCTGATCGTGCTCGCACCCGCGCTCAAGGAGTTTGGCGAAGACGAAACCATCGACCGCCTAATTCGCAAATACGGCTATTGCGGGACTCCCGCAACGCTAAAGGCCGTGGAGGAAAACGAAGAGCTGCGCAGCAACCTAGGAGCGGCGGCGCACCTGATTCACGGTTCGTCGGAAGGTCGGTTCAAAATCACCTATTGCCCCGGCGATGACATGACGCTTGACGAAATCCGATCGGTCGGCTTCGAGGCGGAATCCTATGAAGCCATGGCCGGAAAATACAATCCGGCGGAGTTGAAGGACGGTTTCAACATATTGCCGGATGGAGAAGAGATTTTTTATATTAGCAACCCCGCCCTCGGTCTGTGGGCGTACCGGAAAAAATTCAAGGAGCAATGATGAAAAGAAGGGCATTCATAGGTTCACTGTCTGTGGCAGGTATTGCAACGCGGTCGTTGGGGGCGAAGAAGGCGCGGCCGAATGTGCTGTTTATCGCGGTGGATGATCTGCGTCCGGCACTGGGTTGCTATGGGGTGTCGCAGGCGCGGACGCCGAACCTTGATGCGTTTGCGCAGGCGGGACGGCTCTTCCAGCAGCACTATGTGCAGGTGCCGACCTGCGGAGCCTCGCGCTATGCATTGATGACGGGGACGCTGCCGCGCGAAAAGTCCGCGCTGAACAACCACGCCGCCATAAAGGGAACCACGGCGCTGCCGCCGGGCGCATCGGATGCTGCGCGTTCGATGCCTGAGCTGTTCCGCAAGAACGGATATAAAACGGTATGCATCGGCAAGCTCTCGCACATGCCGGGCGGCAAGGTTTTCAACTATGACGGAACGGGCGACGGCCACGACGAACTGCCGGATGCCTGGGATGAATATCTGACGCCGTATGGAGATTGGAAATACGGCCACGGTTCGTTCTTCGGCTATGCCGGAGGCCGGCACCGGGAGGACAAGTCGGGCTACAAACCCTATTGCGAGTTTCCAGACGTTGGAGATGACGGTCTGCCGGATGGCCTGCTGGCAGATGCCGCAATCAAGCGTTTGAAAACGTTTGGCGATAGCGGCAAGCCGTTTTTCATGGGGCTCGGGTTCTACAAACCACACCTGCCGTTTGTCTGCCCGAAGAAATACCGCGACCTTTACGATGGCGTGGCATTCCCGTCGCCGCATGGCATGCAGCAGGGGGATACACAGCACTGGCATAAAAGCGGCGAGTTCTACAAATACACTACCAACCGCCCGTTCGACACACCCGCGAAGGGGGAGACGCTGGCGGAGTCCGATGCCCAGGAGGCGCGCCGCGCCTACTTCGCCTGCGTGAGCTACATCGATGCACAGGTCGGAAAAGTGCTCCGTACCCTGCGGGAGGCGGGGCTGGATAAAAACACAATCGTGGTACTGTGGGGCGACCACGGGTGGCACTTGGGTGACAACAATATTTGGGGAAAACACTCTCCACTGGAAAAGGCGCTTCGCAGCGCATTCATTGTCCATGCGCCGGGAATGCAGGCGCCCGGTACGCCAACGGAATCGCTGGCGGCCACGATTGATATCTATCCGACGCTGGTGGATTTGTGCGGGATCGAAAACCGCAAGACGGCGAAACCCCTCGATGGCGTATCGTTGCGTCCTGTGCTGGATAATCCAATGGTGCAGGCCCGCGACGCGGCGTTAAGCTTCTGGCGCAGTTCGACCAGCATGACCAGCAACAATTTCCGACTGATTCTTACGGCTGATAAAAAGGGAAACTATTCGTATGAGCTGTACGATCACCGTACCGATCCGGGCGAGTTGGAGAATATTGCCGGGAACAATCCAGAGCGGGTTTCACGGCTGATGGAAACCCTGAAAAAGCACTATCCGCAGATCACAGTCAAATAGGAATGTGCAGTACGCAATACGGAGTAGGTACGTATGAAAAAATTCATGGACGAAAATTTTATGCTGCAGACGCAGACGGCGCGAACCCTGTACCACGGGCACGCCGCGCAGATGCCGATCTACGACTATCACTGCCACCTTTCCCCGCAGGAGATCGCGGAGGACAGGCAGTACGACAATCTTGGCGAATGCTGGCTCGGTGGCGATCACTACAAATGGCGCGCCATGCGCACCAATGGCGTGGCCGAGGAATTTGTGACCGGTAGCGCTTCGTGGCGCGACAAGTTCCAGAAATGGGCCGAGACCGTCCCGCAGGCGATCCGCAATCCGCTCTACCACTGGACGCATCTTGAGTTGCAGCGCTATTTTGGGATTGACGCGATCCTAAAACCCGCAACAGCTGATGAGATTTTCGAGGCCTGCACGACCCAACTGCGCACCCCGGACTTTTCGGCGCGCAACCTGATGCGCAAGATGAATGTAAAACTGGTCTGCACCACCGATGATCCCATCGATTCGCTGGAGTGGCACAAGCAGATTGCCGCCGATGGGTTTGAAATCAAGGTGTTGCCCGCCTTCCGCCCGGACAAGGCGATGAATCTATCGAATTCCAATGCTTGGAAGGAATATATCCAGGCATTGGAAGTGCAATCCAAATGCACGATCGTCAATCTGGATTGCATGTTGGAGGCGATCGGCCGGCGGCATGAATATTTCCATTCGGTCGGTTGCCGCCTTTCCGACCACGGGGTTGCGTATGTTCCCGATGCGGAAGCGACGCCTTCCGAGCTCAACGCGATTTTCGACAAGGCGATGGCGGGGCAGCCCGTCGATCTGGCGGAGCGCGAAAAGTTCGAGGCTTGGTTCCTCTGCGAGATCGGAAAAATGAACCATGCGCGCGGCTGGACGCAGCAGATCCATATGGGCGTTTTCCGCAACAGCAATAGCCGCCTTTTCCAGTCCCTGGGACCGGACATTGGATGCGACTCGATTGCCGACTGCCGTCAGGGACCAGGGCTGATCAAACTGCTCGACCGGCTTGACAGTACCAATCAACTGGCCAAAACGATCCTCTACAATATCAACCCGGTCGACAACGAACTGATCGCCACCATGTGCGGCAACTACCAGGATGGTTCGTGCCCCGGCAAGATACAGTTTGGCTCCGGCTGGTGGTTCCTCGATCAGAAGGAAGGCATGGAAAAGCAGATGAATGCGCTTTCGGCACTGGGATTGCTGAGCCGGTTCGTTGGGATGCTGACGGATTCGCGTAGTTTCCTGTCGTACCCGCGTCACGAATATTTCCGCCGCATCCTCTGCAACCTGATCGGGACGGATGTTGAAAACGGCGAAATCCCCCCGGACTTTGAGCTGCTGGGCCAAATGGTCGAAAACATCAGCTATAACAACGCTAAGGATTATTTCGGCATCACGCTGTAAATCCAGTAACCAATTACGCATTAGATTGCGCCGTTTCACTTGTCCTTTATACAAGACCGTCTTCGTTATCTTTTGCAAAGGCGGACGCTTTTGTGTAGAAGAACGGCTCACATCAACGGAGGCACACGATGGTCAGGAATTTAATACTTTTTGCGGTAATGGCAGGTGGGTTGAGTATTCAGGCGGATGATTGGTACACCTGGCGCGGTCCTAACGCCAACGGGATTTCTGCGGAAACCGGTTGGGATGCCGAGGCGATCAAGGACGGCGCAAAGACGCTTTGGAAAAAGGAGCTGGGTAAGGGCTACTCGACCGTTAGCGTTAAGGATGGCCTCCTTTATACGATGGGCAATCAGGACGATAAGGATATAATCTATTGCCTCGACGCCAAGACCGGCAAGGAAGTTTGGGACTATTCATACTCCTGCAAGCCGGGGCAGTTTGCCGGTCCGCGTGCAACGCCGGTACTCGATGGCGGTAATGTCTATACGATGAGCCGGGATGGTTTAGCCATCTGCTTTGATGCCAAAACCGGCAAGGTTAAATGGGAAATGGACGCCAACGGCAAGACCGGTAATGATGTCATCCGCTGGGGCTACGCGTCATCCGTCGTCATTGAGGGCGATCTGTTGCTTCTTAATATTGGCGAATATGGGGTCGCGTTGGACAAAGCCACCGGGAAAATCAAATGGAAGAGCGAGGGCAAGGCCGGATTCTCCACTCCTGTCCTGTTCGACTATAAGGGCAAGCGCTGCGCCGCCATATTTTCCGCCAAGAACCTTTATGCCGTCGAGGTCGCCACCGGAAAGAAGGAGTGGTCGTATGAATGGGAAACAAAATACGACGTGAACGCCGCCGACCCGGTGTTCTTCGACGACAAGGTCTTCATATCCTCCGGTTACAAACGCGGTTGCACGCTGCTTGATATCTCTGGAAGCACACCGAAGAAGGTGTGGGAAAACGCAATCCTGCAAAACCATTTCAGTAGCAGCGTTTTTGTGGATGGCTACATTTACGGCATTGATGGCAATGGAAAAGGCAAGGGCTCCATGCGCTGTATTTTGGCGAAAACCGGCAAAGAGCAATGGAATATGAAAATCGGTTTCGGCTCGCTCATGGTGGCCGACGGGAAAATCATTGCACTGGGTGAAAAAGGAACGCTCTATATCGCCGAAGTCACGCCTGATGCCTACAAGGAAATTGCGCAGGCCGAAACCGGGCTGGCGAAGCTTTGCTGGACGGCACCGGTGCTGAGCAATGGAATTATCTATTGCCGTAATGACAAGGGAACCCTCGTGGCGATCGATGTCGGAAAATAATTCCATACTGGTTTGTAAATGTGCCGAGCGGGGTCTGCTTTCGCAGTCCGCGCTCGAACCGCTATTGCAGGAAGAGGGCATGAGCGTTGTTCCCGACCTCTGCAAGGCCGCCGCCGAAAAACTTCCAATGCTTGGAGAAATTGCCGCGCAGCCCAATCCTAAAATCTACGCCTGCCACCCGCGCGCCGTCCGTGCGCTGTTTGTCTTCGCCGGCTTTCCGCTTCCGGAAAACACGGAAATCATCAACCTCCGTGATCCCGCAAGCCAGACCTCCGACGATCCATCCATGGAATCCAATCCAGCCTGGTATCCGGTCATCGACACCAGCCGCTGTTCCAATTGCGGGCAATGTTTCGAGTTTTGCCTGTTCGGCGTCTACGAAAAGGATGGCGAGGGCCGGGTGAAGGTGGTTAATCCGCAAAGCTGCAAGAACAACTGCCCGGCCTGCGCCCGCATCTGTCCCGAAGCGGCCATCATTTTCCCCAAGATCGGAGAGGAGCCGATCAACGGCGCGGAGATTGTTGACGAGAAAGCGGTAAAGGAAAACATCAGGGTCAACGTCGATGAAATCCTCGGCGACGATGTCTACGCCACCCTGGCGGCGCGCAAGCAGAAGCGCCGCAAGCTGCTGGATAAAAAGAAAATCGAAAAGGCATTGGCTGAACGCAAAACGTGCTCGGGGAAAAAGAAATGAGTGCGTCGTTGATGCGTCGGATGCTGACCGAGCCGGATAAGCGTTTGCTGTGGAAGTTTATCTATAACTTTGGCTACAAGAGCATGCGCTCCGTTGAAAAATTCCAGAAGCGGATGAAGCGTGGCGAATATTTCCCGGCCTTCCTCTTCCTTTCCGTCACCAACGCCTGCAACCTCACCTGCCAGGGATGCTGGGTGTCGCAGACCAATCCGCCGCGCGAAATTTCGCCGGACACGTTGAACAACGTCATCACCGAATGCAAAAAACAGGGATCCTATTTCTTTGGCATCCTTGGCGGCGAGCCGTTGCTCTATAAGGGGCTTTTTGAAGTATTTGAGAAACATCCCGACTGCTACTTCCTGCTTTTCACCAACGGAACGCTGATCACCGACGCCGCGGCAAAGGAGATGCGGCGGATTGGCAACATCAGCCCGCTCATCAGCATCGAAGGGCTGGAAGAGGTCAGTGATGAGCGGCGCGGTGGAACGGATGTCTATCATCAGACGCTCCAGGGATTGGAAAACTGCCGCAAGAACCGGCTGGTCATCGGCGTAGCCACCAGTGTCTGCCAATCCAATATCGACGACCTGGCCACCGAGGAGTTCGCGAACAGGATTGCGGAGCTCGGCGCCCACTATTTGTGGTACTACATCTACCGACCGGTCGGTCCCAAACCGACGCCGGAGTTGGCGCTCGATGACGATCAGATTGTCGCGCTCCGGCGGTTCATGGTCGATATCCGCCAGCGGGCGCCATTAATCGTAGTCGATGCCTACTGGAACGACAAGGGCGAAGCCATGTGTCCCGCCGCCGTTGGCATGGCGGTCCATATCAGCCCGGCGGGGGATATCGAGCCGTGCCCGCCCATGCAGTTTGCCCGGGAAAATATCGGCGACGGCACGGATCTGTATAACATTATCAATCAGTCTGACTTCCTTGCGCAGTTCCGCCTGATGAGCTGCAAGGCAACGCAGGGTTGCATTATCATGGAAGATCCCGATAAGCTATGCGGGTTCATGAAAAGCCAGGATGCACGCGACAGCAGCGGGCGCGACACGGCATACGCGGAACTTGAGAATATGTGCAGGTGCGGCAGTCACCACCAGCCGGGCGAGGAAATCCCGGAGAAGAGCTGGGCCTACCGTTTTGCGAAGAAGAACTGGTTTTTTGGATTTGGAGCCTACGGATAATGGATACAAGGGCCGACAGCAACAAACAGTACGGTGTGCCTTCCCTGCAGGACGAACGGGAACAGATCCGCGAGGCGGTGGAATCCTACACTGCGGAAAAGAAACTCGTTCCGCCGCTTTCCATGGAGGAACTGCGAACCCATGCCGAGTTGCTGATGGCCGCGCACTCCATTGACGATCAACGATCCGACTATGTAATGGTGCTGCTCAACAACGAAGTATGGAGCGAAACCGTTGCCTCCATTCCCTATGAACGCCGCTTGCTGCTGTTGCCCCAGTGCCTGCGCCATTTCAAGGACTGTCCGGCCGACATGGATGAGTTCGGTCTGCTGTGTGAAGAGTGTGGACGCTGCCCGATCGGCGAGCTCCAGTCGTTGGGCGAAGACCTCGGCTACGTCGTGCTCGTTGCCGAAGGCTCCACCGTCGTAACCAAACTGCTCGAAGGGGGCAAGGTCGATGCCGTGATTGGGGTCAGCTGTCTTTCGGCGCTCGAAAAATCCTTCCCGCACATGGCTGCCGAAGCTATCCCGGGTCTCGCCATCCCCCTGCATATTGACGGATGCGTCAACACGGAAATGGACGTCGACTGGGTGCGCGATGCGATCAGGTTGAAATCTTCCAACGGTTGGAAAAGCCAGCTCGACACCGATCGCTTGCGCAAACAGGTCAATACATGGTTCGATCCCGCCGCTTTGGGATCATGCGCAACCCGCACCGAAGAAATCGCCTACGAATGGCTCGCGCGCGACGGGAAGCGGTGGCGGCCGTTCCTGCTCGCCTGCACCTACAGTGCGTTGAAGGACGGCGAAACCGACTTGCCCAACGAAATCCGGCAACTGGCCATCGCTGTCGAATGCTTCCATAAGGCATCGCTGGTTCACGACGATATCGAAGACAACGACGACCTGCGCTATGGCGAGGAAACACTCCATCTCCAGTACGGGGTTCCGGTTGCGCTCAACGCCGGTGATTTGCTGGTTG
>JAIPIO010000193.1 GCA_021734595.1 Kiritimatiellales bacterium
GCACGGCGTTTGCGGGTAAGTGGGGATTCCCGCTTGAGGTGGAGGACTATCAGTCGCAGTTCGACAAATGGGGCGGTTTTGCCGGATCGAGCCAAGGTTCCTATCGGACTGGAAAGGACAAGGCGCTGGCCTCCTATGCCGCAGAATATCCGCATGTCAGCCGCGCGCTCGGTGCTTTCGGGTGCGACTTTGTCAAGGAGTCGGTCGCCGCAGGAAAGCCGTTTTGCCTTTCGCTGAGTTTCAAGGCGCCGCACAAGCCGCACAACGACATCGATCCCGAGGATCAGAAAAAATACCAAGGCGTGGTGTTTGACCGCCCTGCGAGTTTTGGCCAGAAGGGACTCGACCGCCTGCCGATCCAGTCCAAGCTGGGACGCCAGTACCTCCAGCGCGACGAATGGGACGCGGATCACTACCAGGATCACCTGACGCAATACTATCAACTGGTCAGCGGCGTCGATACGGCGATCGGAATGGTGGTGGCGGAACTGGAACGGCTGGGTGTGGCGGATAATACGGTCGTCATCTAC
This sequence comes from Kiritimatiellales bacterium, assembly GCA_021734595.1. Lineage (GTDB taxonomy): Bacteria > Verrucomicrobiota > Kiritimatiellia > Kiritimatiellales > Pontiellaceae > JAIPIO01. The sequence goes on from JAIPIO010000193.1 coordinate 531, forward strand.
ACTGCGGACAATGGATATTCCTGCGGTGCTCATGGGTTGCAGGGAAAAGTGTTGCCGTACGAAGCGGCATCGCGGATTCCGTTGATTCTGGTTGATCCGCGCTCGCCAACGGCCGGTAAAAAACTGCGCAGCAATGCGGTGGTCGGCAATATTGATTTTGCCCCGACCATCCTGTCGCTGGCCGGACTTGATGTTCCCGCGAAGATGGACGGGAAGAGCCTGATGCCGCTGATGGCCGACCCGTCCCGACGCGTGCGCGAGTCGATGCCGATTATCCAGAACTGGGGCGTGGCCAACAACGATCACAACAAGGGTTTGGCCGTTGCAACCGAAGAGTGGAAATACATCAACTGGTGCTACGCCGACGCCAACGTCCCGCCTGCCGAAGAGCTGTTTAATCTCAAATCCGATCAGGACGAACTGGCGAACCAGGCCGGGAACCCGGAATGCCGGGCGGTTTTGGAACATATGCGAAAGGCTTATGACGGCCATCTCCAGGCATGGGTGCGGGAGTGCGTGCAGACCGAAGATTACACCCGGTACGGGAGCATCTTCAGCCGGCAGGTTCCGTGGCAGGAAAAACAGTATCGGGGATTTGATTCCACGGGAAAGGGAGGGAAGTCCAGTTCCGGCATTAAAGCCGTCTACGAGGAACTAACCGCCGGTGCTGTTTCCAATGTTCGGAAAAAAGTTTCCAAGGGTTGGAAAACGGAAAAACAGGTTGATACGGGGATAACGCTGGGCGATTGGCATGTTCTCGGGCCATTCAAGCTGGAGGAGTTCGGCAATGTGGCGCGGGAGCTGGAATACCGCTTCGGGCCGGAGGTCGACTATCTGGGCGAACAGCCGGTTGTTGCGGAACTTCCAACCGTTGGAAATCTGGCACTGGGCGCGAAGGCATCGAGTCCTGATAAAATGGAAGTGCAGAAGAAGGGCAACGGGCCCTCATCCGCAGTGGATGGGACGCTGGATACCTTATGGGATGACAAGGACAATGGATCCTTCTACGCGTTGCGTTTGGAGTTTGAAAAACCAACCACCTTTAACACGTTGAAGATCACGGGATGGAAGCATCAGCAGTTTTCGCCAAAAAACTTTGCGGTCGTATGCGACGGCAAGGAGATCGCCAAGGTTGAAAACGCGCAGTATGCGAAGAATGTGTTGGAACTGAATGTCCCCGAAACCACCGCGTCGTCGCTGGAACTCCAGATCACCGGTGTCTACGGCAAATCGCCCGCCATCCGCGAGCTGGAAATATACAACCGCGCATGCATGGCATCCAGTGCGCCGCTGGAGCTTGATCCGCTCGATCTGGCGAAGGGCTATCAAATGAAAAAATTCCCCGGTTATCTGGAGCTGGATCGCAAATGGGAAAAGCGGGCGGATTGGACGGACGGATTCCACAACCTGCTGCCGCGCGGTCCCGCGCCGTCGCGCAACGAATCGGTCTACCTCTACCGCACCATCACCGCCGACGAGGCGCAAACGGTCACGGCCCACCTGCGGGCAAAGGATTTCTACAAGGTCTGGCTCAACGGCAGGCAGGTGGCGGTTGAAAACAAGCTGACTAAATTTAATATCTACCCCACGCCCAAGGCTTTCCAGCTTGCGCTGCGCAAGGGCGAAAATCAGCTGTTGGTGAAAAACACGGTGCGCTGGGCGGAACGCGGATTTTCGTTCGGCATCGAAGGCATGCACGGGATTGCCGACAGCCACTACATCGATATCAATACGCACGAAAACAAAAGCGAAGCGGACGCGAAGAAATATGTGGAGGGTTTCAAATTCAAGCCCGAGCCGATCCCGATGTATGCACCATCCGTATATAAGCTGGATGAATATCTTTCGAAATTCTCCGCATCTTTGGCGGCGGCGGCCTACGACGCCAAACTGGCGACGCTGGAAAAGCGCAAGTTGCCGACGATGGCATTCGCCACGGAGCTTGAAGGTGCGCTGGATGCCGAGGTCAAACAGCTTCCACCGATCCTTTTCATTCGTCATCCGCTGGTGCGGGTGAATGCCATTGCGCCGTACATCAACGAAGGTGCAGTGCCCTCGGCCATCTGCCGGCTCGATCCGTCGAATCCGGGCGCGGCACCAAAGGTGGTTTTCGAGCAGGAAGGCATGCGCATCTACGACATGAGCTTGTCGTTCGACGCCAAAACCATTTTCTTTTCGGCGCGGCAGGCAAAAGGTGAGCCTTGGCACATCTATTCCGTCGGTGTGGCCGGCCGGAACCTCAAACAGATCACCACCGGCGATGCCAGCAACATATCGCCGTGCGAGTTGCCCAACGGGCGGTTGGCGTTTATCTCGACCCGCCACGGAACCTTTGTGGTCTGCCAGGGCAAGCGCACGGGCATGCTCTTTACTATGGCGAAGGACGGCTCGGATGCGCGCCTGATTTCAGCCAATATCGACAGCGACCACACCCCTCGCGTGACCAACGAGGGGCGGATTCTGTTCACGCGCTGGGATTACGGAGTCGAAAAGAACGTCTTTGCCCGCCACGGTCTCTGGACGGTCAACCCCGATGGAACCCGTCTGCAGCTTTTCTTCGGCAACACCATCGAGGATCCTGGCGGTTTCTGGAGCCCAATGCCGATACCGAATCGCCCGGAAGTGGTTTGTGTATTCGGTCCGCATCACCAATACCACGCCGGCATGATCGGGCTGGTTTGGAACGGGCGCGGCACGGAAAACCCGCGTGGCGAGGGCTATCGTTGGGTCTCCCGCGAAATGCCGGTCTATGGCGACCACGCCTATCCCGACGGCTATCAGGATCCCTATGCCGTCAACGAAAAGCAGTTTTTGTGCAGCTATGGCGGAACCACCGCGCGCAACAAGGGCGGGAAATCCAGGGATAAAAACGACATGGCCGGTTTTGCGCCGCTCAAGCTGATGTATCTCGATGTCTACGGCAACGAGCGCATCATCCACAAGGATCCCAACAACCTGTCGTGCTACCAGCCGATCCTGTTGCGCCCGCGTGCGAAACCGCCGGTGATTCCCGATTCCATACCACCGAATCCCTGGACGTACCAGGATACGGAAACCATGAACCGTGAAAATGACGGCATCGAAAAAATCTCGACGCTGCTGGTGCAGGACGTCTACCGCGGCATCTCAAAGCATGTTAAGCGCGGTGAAGCCAAATATGTCGCGGTCATGGAGCAGGTGCAAAAAAGCCGTATGCTGACCGGTGGCGAAGCCTGGGGGCATTCGCCGCTCATCGGGCGCGGCACGGTCCATGCCCGGCGGTTGGTTGGCCTCGTGCCGGTTGAAGAGGACGGCTCCGTGCACTTTACCGTGCCGGCACTGCGTAGCATTTCGCTCAACGTGCTTAATGCCGAAGGCAAGACGCTTATGCGGATGGGATCGGACATGCACACCATGCCCGGCGAACGCCTCAGCTGTATCGGCTGCCACGAAGTGCGCGAGGGTATCGGGGTTGGTGGTGGTCAGGCCCCGATGATGCGGTCGTTGCCGACAGCCGCGAAAAAACCGCCGGTAACGCCGACGGTGCCCGAAGCCGGGTGGGGGACGGATGGACTCATCGACTACATCCAGGTAATCCAGCCCATTTGGGACAAGCATTGCGTCAGCTGCCACAAGGGAGCGAAGCCCGACGGCAATGTAAACATGACCGCCGACAAGACCCGCTTTTTCTGCCAGTCCTACGGCCAGCTCGTCGATCGCGATATTGTCGACCACCTCAGCGTCTTTTCGCTCGGTCACGACGAAACCACGCCGCTGACCGTTGGCGCAATGGTCAGCCGGATCGATGAATTCCTGACCGAGGAGCATTGCGAGTCGGAACTGACCTGGGAAGAGCGGTTCCGCATCTACTGCTGGATCGACGCCAACGTTCCATACTACGGAACCTACGACTCCGAACTCGTCGAAGGGAAATTCCGCGGACTCGGCATGCGCGATAGCTGGGAAACCAAGGACAAGAAGGTGACCTGGGCAACCAAGGATCTGCAGTCCGTCTTTGACCGGCGCTGTTTGGAATGCCACCGCCGTCCCGTGCTCAACCAATCGTGGCTCATTCCCGTCGAGATGGAAGTCGCCAGCGATATCTGGGGCGACAAGGCGCTGACCTCCCATGGCTTCGGCAAGAAGTGGAAGCTCGTCAACAAGCTCGGTCCCGAATTCCGCATCAACCTCACCCATCCGGCGCACAGTTCGCTGCTGATGGCTCCGCTTTCGAAGAAGGGCGGGGGACTGGGCATGTGCAAGGAAAAGGACGGTTCACCGGTCTTTGCCAACCAGAACGACAAGGACTACCAGACGATGCTCAAGGCCATCGAAGTCGGCGCGGAGCGTCTCGCGAAGTATCCGCGTATCGACATGCTTGGATTGGAACGGTTAATGAATCCGCGCAAGGCCTGCTTTCCGCTCGCCGCCGATCCCGACGCAGCTGCAGCCGGATGCGGTGCCTGCATTGAAGAAGAGGAGCCGCAGGCGAAAGCAAAAAAAAAAGAAGCTGAAGTAAAGCCGGCGCAGCGCCATTTTATGTTCACCAGTCATAAACCGGACTCGGTGACCATTATTGACGAAACCGGAAACATCAAGTGGCAGTCTACCGACATCAAGCATCCCCAGGCGGCGCAGGTGCTGCCCGATGGCTCCGTCTTTTCCAGTCAGATTCCCGGCGCGAAAATGATCGGGAAGGATGGAAAAACGAAGTGGGAATATTCCGTGCCGGACGGATGCCAGAATCCGGTGGCCCAGGTGCTGGGCAACGGTCGTTTTCTGGTCGGCAACGAGGGGCCGTGCCAATTGCACGAAATTGATGCGTCCGGCAAGGTACATAAAACCATCCAGCTCGAAAGCTCCTTCACGAAGAGCCATGGCCAGTTCAGGCTGTGCCGTAAAACCGTTCAGGGAAACTATCTGGTTCCGTTCACCAAGGAAGGCGCGGTGCGGGAATATGATGGCGATGCCAACGTGGTTCGCGATTTCGGGGCCTTCGACACGCCCGTGTCCGCCATTCGCCTGCCGGACGGCGGCACGCTGATCGGTTCCGCCATCGGCTTGCAGGAATTCGATGCTTCCGGCAAGGAAGTTTGGCGCTATTCCCCGGAGGACGCTAAGCCGGACTTCAAGATGGCAATTATCTGCTCCGTGGTTCGCCTGAAGAACGGAAATACCCTTTTTACGCAATACAGCAAGGCTCAGGACGACGCGGATATTGTGGAGGTCACGCGCGACAAGAAGGTCGTCATGAAATTGGTTCTGCCGGATTACAGCAACATGGCCGCTTTGCAGCTTTTGGATGCCGACATGAAGCCTTCGCAGGATGTCGCGGTATGCCTGCCGGTGCCAACCGGAATCCCCGGCGGGTTCACGGTCTTTTCCAATGGTTGGAAAAAAAGTTCCAAGCATTGGAAAAATCCCGGTACGGTTATCCAATGCCTGGAAACTTCCGAGGCGGAACGTTCCAATGCCCGGAAAGCAATCAAGGTCGCCGGTTGCTATGGTAGGGTTTCCGCCATCTCATTTGACGGAAAGAATCTTCCCTATGTGGATGGTTCGGTCAATCGTTTGGTTGTCGCGGATGGTTTGAAGATTGAGGATAGCGAAATTCAACGGGTTTTGTCTCCCGGCGGGGTGGCGATTGTTGATGGAAAGGAGGCGCTCAAACCGGTTCCCTCTGCTTTGGACGAATGGACCCATTTCATGTACGACGCCAGCGGTATCGGTGCGGGAAACGACCGCGCGGTTGGGCCGCCGCGCCATATCCAGTGGGCGGCGGGACCGCGCTATGGCCGCAGCCATGAAAACATGTCGAGCGTCAGCGCGTCGGTCACAGCGGGTGGGCGCATCTTTACGGTCATGGACGAAGGCCCCAAGGCCTCCATCTATCTCCCGTCCGACTGGAACCTGACGGCGCGCGATGCGTTCAGTGGCGTGCTGCTGTGGAAGATTCCAATCAAGGAGTGGCACGCCCGGCTCTTCCCGCTCAAGAGCGGACCCACCCAGCTGCCGCACCGGCTCGTCGCGGTGGGTGATCGGGTCTACGTCACGCTGGGGCTCTACGCACCCGTCAGCGAAATCGATGCCGCAACCGGACAAATCCTGCGTACTTTCGAGGGAACCGAATTTGCCGAGGAACTTAGCGTGGTGGATGGCAAACTCATCGTTGTGACCCACGACGACAAGGCGGCCAACCCGTTCCGCGGTCGCCCGCCCAAGGCGCATCCCGACCTGCCGCGCGAGGAGCAAACCATTTCCCAAGCAGGAAGCCGGTCGCTGTCGGTGATCGATCTGGAAAGCGGGAACACGCTTTGGAACAGGTCGCAGGGGAACATGGTTCCGCTGACGGCAGTGGCCATGGATGGAAATATTTTTCTGATGGTTGGCAATGCCCTGCATTGCGTGGAGCTTGCGACGGGCAAGATGCTGTGGGAACAGCCGGTTGCAAAAAAGGCGGTGAAGAGCTCTACCGCGGTCTCGCCCACGGTGCTGGCGCACGAAGGAACGGTCTTTGCGGCGGTCGGTGGAACGCTTTCGGCATTCGATGCGGCCAAGGGCGAAAAGCTTTGGGATGTGCCATGCGCCAAGGAAGGATTCAAGATGCCCGCGAGCATATTCATTGTGAACGGATTGATTTGGGATGTCGATGTGCAGGGCGAACCCTACAAACCTAAAAACAAGAGCCTGCTGCCGGAGATGGAGACCACGGATATTCCGCCCGGTCCCGGGGTGGAGGTCAAACGCCGGTTTGTCGGCTACGACCTGCGCACCGGCGAAGTCCGCAAGGATATCCCCATGTATGGTGACCAGAGTTTCGGCGTAATGCACCATCGCTGCCATATTCCGCGGGCAACCGGCGACTATCTGCTGACGGGGTATCCCGGCATTGAATTTATCGACACCAACACCGGCCGTGTCCAGTCGCACTCGTGGATTCGCGGCGCGTGCCTCTACGGTTTCATTCCCGCCAATGGCCTCATCTATACGCCGCCGCATCCCTGCGCCTGCTACGCGCAGGCCAAGATGAGGGGCTTTAACGCCGTTGCGCCGAAAAGGCCGCAAGGCGCCGGGAGCAGGGAGCGAGGAACAAGACTCGTGAAGGGGA
>JAIPIO010000194.1 GCA_021734595.1 Kiritimatiellales bacterium
GGGTTGGATTGTTTGTTTGACACAAACCCGGGGTAACCTACGGCAACCCCGGGCTAGGATACGTAACCCCGTCGGGGTTAAGTTTTCATCCCCTTTTTTCCCAGTCATTGGAAATCATCATCGCCTGATTCTGGCTAATTCTCCTCCGTATCCTGCTCCAGCTTCTTTGCCTGCTGATTGCGGATAATCCGCAGGAACATCAGGTGAATGTCATATTTGGTTACAACCACCAGCGAGAGGGTGGTCAGGAAAAGCGCCACGATGGCGACGTGCGGTCGGTTGGTCAGTGCGCAGACCAGAATGCTTAAAAAGCTGATACAAAAGAGCCCCAAGTAAATGTTTCGTCTTATCTGGGCGGCTTGGATCAGTTTTCCGAGGTTGTCTGTATGGAAGGCCTTTTCGATCAGGCGGTCACTGCTCAGGTTTTTCCAAGCTTTCATTTTTATCTTCCCCCCGACAATTCTTCCTTCATTTGCTTCTGCCAAACTCATACACCCCGGTCCGCTTTTCCCACGCAATCAGTTTGGCCGTCAGCTTTTTAAGCTGTCCCGGTTCAACAGCGGAGAGGTCGCTCTTTTCGGAAAGGTCGTTTTTCAGGTTGAACAGCTCCATGCGTCCGCCGCGGTAGGCGATTAGCTTCCAGTCGCCGCTGCGGATGGCGGCGTACTGCGACTCGTAGCTGCGGTACATGAACACGTCGTCGCGCGGCAGGTTCCCATTCGCTGCCAACAAAGGCGTCAGACTGTTGCCGTCCAGCTTGGGATGGCTGGACGGGTCGCCGCCGGCCAGCTGCACCATGGTCGGAAAAATATCGGTGGTGACGACCGGAATGGATGATGAACTGCCCGGCTTAACAACACCCGGCCACTGCACGATAAACGGAATTCGCGCGCCGCCTTCGAAAAGAGCAACGCCCGCCGGCTTGCCGCCGCGCATCGGCGTGTTGTCGAACTGTCCGCCCTGATCGCCCGCAAAGATGACGATGGTGTTTTCCGCCAAGCCCTTTTCCGCGAGCGCGGCGCGGATGCGTCCGATGGATTCGTCGACGGCCTCAACCATGGCGGCGTGGTGCAGTTCACTCTTTTCCATGCCCCTGTCTTTCAGCTTTTCCACCAGGTCTTTGCGCCCCACGTGCGGTCCGTGGACGGAATAGTAGAAAACGGTCAGGTTGAAAGGTTGCGTTCCATCCTGTTTGCGGATGTAGGCCACGGCGTCGTCGGTCAGCTGGTCCGTCAGGTATTTGGTTTTCGGTACATCGCTGTAGGCGGTTTCGGTTTTCGGGAAGTAGGGGGGATAATAGCTTTTGGGATGGCCGCTTTCCGTAACACCGTACTGTTCGTCGAAGCCTTGGTGGACAGGAAACTTTGATTCGGGGCCGAGGTGCCATTTCCCGACAAAGGCGGTTTTATAACCCAGCGGTTTGAGCGCTTCGGCGTAGGTGGTCTCCTCCAGTGGCAGCCAGTTGCGCGAAGGCATCTGCGCCGGATCGCCCGCTAGCAGGTTGAATTCCCCGGTCGGGTTGTTCGGGACATGCCGTACAATCCGCAGCCGTGCCGGATGCTGTCCGGTGAGTACCGCCGACCGGCTCGGACTGCACGTTGGCGAGGCGGCATAGGCGTCGGTGAAGGTCATGCCGTCGGCGGCCAGCTGATCCATGTTGGGAATATCAAACCTGCTTCGGCGATAGGAGATATCGGCCTGCCCGAGGTCGTCGGCAAAAAGCATGACGATGTTGGGTTGCGGCTTGGCGGGGCGCTGCATGGCCGTGGCGTCCAGCGATGCCGCCGCGATCATTCCCGTCATCAGGGCGATTTGCAGTTTCTTCATCTATCTCTCCTCTTCCAATGGTTGGAACCTTGTTTCCAGGCGTTGGAAACTATTTCAGGGTGATGCGCCGGCCATTCAGTTGAATCCGCCCCGTGGCGATCCACTGGAGCGCCTCGGGATAGGCGATGTGCTCCTGCGCGTGGATTTTGGTCATCAGCGAGTCAAGCGTGTCGTCCTCGTCGATGGCTACGCATTTCTGGTTGATGATGGCTCCCGTATCGACGCCGGCATCGACAAAGTGCACGGTGCATCCAGTGAATTTCACGCCGTAGTCGAGCGCCTGCTTCCCGCCGTCGAGTCCGGGAAAGCTGGGCAGCAGCGAGGGGTGGATGTTGATCATCCGCCCGGCGTACGCGTTGAGCAGCCCGTCTTTAATGATCCGCATAAAGCCGGCCAGCGCGATAAAGTTGACGCCGTGTTCTTCCAAGGTCTGGAGAACCCGTTGTTCCGCCGCGCCGTCGAGCTTGGTTTTGAACGGGGCGCAGTCGATATGGATGGCGGGAATGCCGTGCCGGCGGGCGCGCTCGAGGATGAGGGCGTCTGCCACGTCGGACAGAACGCATTTGACTTCTGCCTCAAGCATTCCTTCCGCAATGGCGTCGATGATGGCTTGGCAATTCGTGCCGGACCCTGATCCGAAGATGGCAAGTGACAACATAAATCAACTCCTTGTCGTTTGAGGTTTTTGAAGATACTATGATCAGGATTTGAATTGCAACCGAAGAAGGATAGGAGAGGGGAATAAAGTGAAGTTGAAGATAAAACCGCTGAATGACGCCGCCCGGGAAACCTACAGCGACCATGGGCATTTCCACGAGGGCGATGCCGGACTCGACCTGTATGTGCTGGAGGACACCACCATTGCACCCGGCGAAACCAAACCGATCAAACTGGGGATTTCCTGCGAGCCGGAGGACGGGCGGGCCTACTACCTGATGCCGCGCTCAAGCATCTCGAAAACGCCGTTGCGGATGGCCAATTCGATTGGACTGATCGACGGCGGATACCGCGGGGAGCTCATGGCGATGTGTGACAACATCAAGGATTTCACCTACACCGCGGAAAAAGGCCAGCGCCTCTTCCAGGTCGTCGCCTGCGATTGCGCACCGATCTTTTATGAAATGGTCGATGAACTGACGGAAACCACCCGCGGCGCGGGCGGCTTCGGCAGCACCGGGAAATAAGCAGAGCTTCCGATGTCTGGAAAAGACGAACAGGTTGAATACGCCATCAAGCCCCAGTCGCTGCGGGTGTGCGACATGCCCGCGCAGCTGCGGCCGCGCGAGGAGTTTGAGCGCGTCGGTGCCGAGAATGTGTCGGACTCGGTCCTGTTGGCGCTGATTCTGCGCACCGGAACGCATGGGGTGAATGTGGTCAACCTGTCGCAACTGCTTTTGTCGAAGTATGGTTCCCTCACCGCCCTTGCGCGGGTTTCTGCCAAGGATCTCGCCAAGGATGACGATCTTCCAGGCATTGGAATTGTCAAAGCCCAGATGATCAAGGCGGCGATGGAATTGGCGCAGCGGCTGACCCGCGAGTGCGTCGGCGAAAGTCCGGTGGTGACGACGCCGGAGCAGGCCGCCGCCGTGCTGCGCGAACGGGCCCGTGTTTTGAAGTACGAGGTGTTCTGGGCGCTGATGCTTGACACCAAAAACCGTTTAATTGGTGAGCCTCAGAAAATCAGCGAGGGCACATTGAACAGCAGTCTGGTTCATCCACGCAAGCTGTTCACGCGGGCGCTCGAACACAACTGTGCGGCCATGATCCTGGCGCACAACCATCCCTCGGGCGATCCGTCGCCGTCGGCGGAGGATATTAAGATTACAAAACAACTCATAGGCGCCGGCGAACTCATGGGCATCAAGGTGCTGGACCACATCATCGTGGGGCACCGGAAACATTCGTCGGATTCGGATTTTTTAAGTCTGCGTGAAGCAGGGCTTGCGAACTTTGGTTAATCCCATTAAAGGATACAGCATGAATATACATCCAACGGCTATTGTTTCGGAAAAGGCCGAGCTTGGCGAAAACGTCAGCGTCGGACCATACGCCATTATTGAAGCGGAAACAAAAATCGGGGACGGCTGCGACATCGCCGCGCATGCGGTGGTAAAATCGTATGTGACGCTCGGTAAAAACTGCAAGGTGCATGCGCACGCGGTGATCGGCGACCTGCCGCAGGATCTTGGTTTCGACGGTGTCGTGACCTATGTGAAGGTGGGCGACAACTGCACCATGCGCGAAGGCATGACGATCAACCGGGCGACGGGCGAGGGCAACGCCACGGTAGTGGGCGACAACTGCTACCTGATGGGATATTCCCATCTGGCGCACAACTGCGTGATCGGAAACAATGTGATTCTGGCCAACAATGCGCTGTTGGCCGGCCATGTACATGTGGGTGACCGCGCGTTCATCGGCGGCGGTGCGGCGATTCACCAATTTGTCCATCTGGGCCGCATGGTGATGGTGGCGGGCGTGACCGGGTTGACCAAGGATCTGCCGCCGTTCTGCACGGCGGTCATGACGAAGCCCGACCGGATTGTTGGCCTTAATGTGGTCGGGATGCGCCGGGGCGGATTCGATGCAGAGACCCGCAAAAAGATCAAGCAGACCTACAAAACGCTCTTTTCCTCTGGCCTGAATGTTTCCCAGGCATTGGAAAGACTGGAGGCGGAAGAGCCGCATCCGGTCACGCGGGAGATTATTGATTTCATCCGCGCCTCGAAGCGCGGCGTCTGTACGATGTAGATTTTCCAACCATTGGAAAAACTTTTCCAATGGTTGGAAAGCGTGACGAGTAAGGCGTGACGAGTGAAAATGAAAATCACGCCTCACGTTTCACTAATCATGGGAGGTTTCAATGTCTGGAAAAATTCTTCATTTCGAAAGTATCGGCGGTGCTAGCGGGGACATGATTCTCGGTGCGCTGATCGGGTTGGGTGTTTCGGTGGATGAACTCAACGAGGAACTGAAAACGCTCAAGGTTGATCCGTTTGGGATTTCGGTGGAAGAGATTGTTGAGCAGGGGATGAGCGGCGTCCGTGCCAAGGTTGCTGTTGAGGAACATCACCACCACTCTGATCATGGCCACAGTCATGGCCACAGTCATGGCCGCCACTTGAGCACGATTCTCGGACTGATTGGAAACAGCGGGCTTCCAGACGCTGTAAAGGAATCCGCGTCTGAAGTGTTCCAACGGATCGGCGAAGCCGAAGCCGCGATCCACGGGGTGGATATCGAGAAAATCCATTTCCATGAAGTCGGGGCGATGGACTCGATCGTCGATATTGTCGGCTGCTGCCTGGGGCTGCACAAGCTGGGCGTGGCTGGCGTTGCCATTCGCAGTCTCCCGCAAGGACATGGAACAATCGAGTGTGCGCACGGCACCTACCCGAATCCCGCACCGGCAACCCTGCGCCTGCTGGATGGGTTTCCTGTTGAGCAAGTGGATGAGCCCTTCGAACTGGTCACGCCGACCGGCGCGGCGCTGCTCTCCTCCTGGAAAACAGGCGATGTGCCGCCAAGCGGAAGCCGGGCCGTTGCTTCGGTGTACAGTTTTGGGCATCGCAGGCTCAACCACCGCCCGAATCTGTTGCGCGCAACGATTTATGAACCCGCCGACGATTCGACGCCTGACGAATGCCTTGTGCTGGAATGCAACATCGACGACTGCTCGCCGGAAATCGTCGGCTACCTGTTTGATCCGCTTCTTGAAGCTGGCGCGCTGGATGTGTTCACCACGCCGGTGCTCATGAAGAAACAGCGGCAGGGAATCCTGCTGACGGTGCTGTGCGTTCCCTCCGACCGCGAAAAGATGCTGGATCTGATCTTCCGCGAATCCACCACCTTCGGTATTCGTGAGCATGTGACGAAGCGCTTCATCCTTGAACGCAGTTTCCAAACATTGGAAACCCCGTACGGCGAGGTGCGAATCAAGATCGGCAAGCGCCATGGAGAAACCGTCACCGCTTCTCCCGAAATCGAGGATTGCCGAAAATGCGCGGCTGAACATGGCGTCGCGGTACAGCATTTGTATAATGCCGCTTTGTCTGTTTTTAACAGCAAGAAGTGATGGATTTTGATATGAGTAGCACATCCTTAGTACCGAAAGAGCGAATCGAACAATGTATCCTGCTTGTTCGCGGGCAAAAGGTGATGCTCGACCGCGATTTGGCGGAGTTATACGGTGTGGAGACTAAGGTGTTGAATCAGGCGGTCAAACGCAATTCAAAGAGATTTCCATCTGATTTCATGTTCAAGCTTGCGGTAGATGAAAAAAATGAACTGGTCACAAACTGTGACCGGTTCGAAGCCCTCAAGCATTCGACGGCTCTTCCAAATGCTTTTACCGAGCAGGGGGTGGCAATGCTTTCCAGTGTGTTGAAGAGTGAGCGGGCGGTTGTTGTGAATATTGCGATCATGCGGGCTTTTGTGCAATTGCGGAAGATGTTGGAGTCGCATAAGGAGTTGGCGCAGAAACTGGAAGAGCTGGAATCGAAATATGACAAGCAGTTACGTGTCGTATTCGATGCGCTGCGCGAATTGATGGCTCCGCCGGAGCCGAAGAAGAATCCGATCGGGTTCCATGTGCGCGAAGAGGTCGAGCGCTATGCGACGAAGCGGGATAGAAAAGGGAAAAAATAACGATGCTGGCTAAACGAATAATTCCGTGTCTCGATGTTACGGGCGGGCGTGTGGTGAAAGGTGTCAATTTTGTGGATCTGCGCGATGCGGGCGATCCGGTGGAGTGCGCCAAGGCCTACGAGGCGCAGGGCGCGGACGAACTGACGTTCCTCGATATTACTGCATCGAGTGACGGCCGCGATACCATGGTCGACATCGTCCGCCGCTGCGCGGAGCAGGTGTTCATGCCGCTGACCGTGGGCGGCGGAATCCGCACTGCGGCAGACGTGCGCCGGATGCTCAATGCCGGTGCCGACAAGGTTTCGTTCAATACGGCGGCAATCAATACGCCCGATATTCTCAACGAGTGTTCGGATATGTTCGGTTCGCAATGTACGGTGCTGGCGATCGATGCGCGCCGCAACGGCGACGGCACCTGGGGCGTGTTTACGCACGGTGGTCGCAACCCGACCAAGCTTGATGCGATCGAGTGGGCGATTGAAGGCACGCAGCGTGGGGCAGGGGAGATCCTGCTGACCAGCATGGATGCCGACGGCACCAAGGACGGCTACGATTTGGAACTGACCCGCGCCATTTCCGACGCGGTCGGGGTGCCGATCATCGCCTCCGGCGGGGCGGGCACGCTTGACCATCTGGTCGAGGCGGTCACCATCGGCAAGGCCGATGCCGTTCTGGCTGCCTCCATATTCCATTTCGGTGAATTTACTATCCGCGAGGTGAAGGAGTATATGCAGGACAAGGGTATCGAGGTTCGGCTTTAAGACCGGACCACCTTTTATATTCTGGAACCTACTTTTTTTCCCGCATGCATTTATAGTGTACGTCGGCAAAAAGCCGGTGGCCCAGAGACTTCGAATGGCATGACGTGCAGCTCATTTGTCCGCTGGTGTTCTTCAGTTTCCCCTCTTTTCCGTGGCAGGTCATGCAGGTTCTTGCCGTTTCGTCATCATAGTTTGGCGCGGTGTAGGTGTTGTCGAAAAAGGCGTTGAGGATAGTGACGAGCTGCGACGCCACATCGCCGGTCAGGCGGCTGCAGCGTTCCTTGCGTTGTTTGCTCCCAATTCCATATCCCGAGACATTTGCCCAGTTTGTGGTGGAGGCATGGC
>JAIPIO010000195.1 GCA_021734595.1 Kiritimatiellales bacterium
CAGCATCTACAAGGCGGATGAGCAGACGGTGTCGGTGCTCTACAAGCCGGTTGGCCGCGGCACGGAAAACATGCTGGGGCTGAACGAAGGCGATGCCGTGGATATTATCGGCCCGCTGGGCAACGGGTTCCCCACTGTGGCGGAAGGCAAGACCCCGGTGCTGGTGGCGGGCGGCTACGGCAATGCCGCGCTCTATCTCCAGGCCAGGAACCTCCCGGTGAAAGGAACCGCCTTTTTCGGCGGGCGCACCGCGCTCGATATTCTCTGCGTGGAGGAGTTCAAGGCGCTCGGATGGGATGTGCGCCCCACCACCGACGATGGGTCGCTGGGCACCCAAGGATTGGTCACAGCCGCTTTCGACCCGTGGATGAAGGAGCAGGAAAACTTCCAATCATTGGAACTTTTCGTCTGCGGACCCAACCCCATGCTCAAAGCCATGGGCGACCGCGCGATTGAAAACGATTTTACGG
This sequence comes from Kiritimatiellales bacterium, assembly GCA_021734595.1. Taxonomy (GTDB): domain Bacteria; phylum Verrucomicrobiota; class Kiritimatiellia; order Kiritimatiellales; family Pontiellaceae; genus JAIPIO01. The sequence goes on from JAIPIO010000195.1 coordinate 471, forward strand.
CCTGGCTTTCGATGGACAAAAACATGGCCTGCGGCGTCGGCGCCTGCCTGACCTGTGTCATCAAACGCCACACAGCAGACGGTGGATGGGAATGGGCACGCTGCTGCAAGGATGGTCCTGTGTTCGAGTCAAGGGAGATTTTGTGGGATGAGTAAACCAGACCTGAAAGTCAAAATTGGCAGCATGGAAATGCGGAATCCCGTGACGGTGGCGTCGGGAACGTTCGGGTACGGGCCGGAATATGCGGAGCTGGTGGACCTGAACCGGCTGGGCGCGATCACCGTAAAGGGCATCGGCCCGGAAGAGACGCTTGGTAACCCCACCCCGCGAACCTTCGAGACGCGCGGCGGGATGCTCAATGCCATCGGGTTGCCGGGACCGGGCGCGCAGGGTTTTATCGACAAGTATGTGCCGTTCCTGAAGCAGTACGACACGCCGGTGATTGTGAATATCTGGGGCAAGTCGATGGAGGACTACGGCAAGGTGGTGGAAATGCTCGATGCCGAGGACACGGTTACGGCCTATGAGATCAACCTTTCCTGCCCGAATGTTAAGGAGGGCGGCTCGGCCTTCGGCACGGAAACGGATTCATTCTCCCGCGTAATTGAACTGGTGCGCAAGATTACACAGAAACCGATTATTCCAAAGCTTGCACCGAATGTTCCAGACATTGGAAAATTCGCCAAGGCGGCCGAAAACTGCGGCGCGGATGCCATTTCGATCATGAACTCGTATCCCGCAATGGCGATTAACATTGAAACGCTCGAACCAGAGCTGGCCAACCGCACGGGCGGGTTGAGCGGTCCCGCCATCAAGCCGATCGCTGTCAAACTGGTATGGGACGCCGCCAAAGCGTCGAGTATTCCAATCATTGGAATGGGCGGCATCTACGAGCCGGAGGATGCCATCGAGTTTATCATTGCCGGCGCAGCTGCCGTGGCGGTTGGAACGGCCAATTTCACTGATCCGTCAACCGCCATCCGGGTGATAGAAGGAATAGAAGCCTATCTGACCGATCACCGGATCCAGTCCGTACGCGAACTCTCGGGAACGGTAAAAGCATGATCCGTCTTAAATCTTTCCTGCGGGTTGCGATGGTGCTGCTTTTTATCGGGGTTGCGGTCTGGTTCGCGTTTATTCAACCATTCAAACCGGATGCGGTACGTGATCCCATCCCCGCTAAAGCCGCGTTTGTCTACCGCGCGGAAAATGCGGGGGAACTCCTGCTGAGCCCGGTCGGGCTTCAGCTCAGCAAAACCTTCGGGAGCGAAGCGACGCTTCAGCGGTTGGTTTATGACAACCATAAAGCTTCGCAATGGGTCAACGTGCTGGCTGCGTCGGAACTGGCGGTTGCCGACCTCCCCTCCTCGGATGGTCTTCTTCAAAAAACCTGGGTGATGGCGAGCTGGGTTGGATGGCGCAGTCCGTGGATCCGCTGGCGGTTGGGGCTGCTCGGCGAATCCGACGGATTGGTTTTTCGCGGCCAGCACGCGGTGTGGCCGGTGTGGCAGTTCAAGGGCGACTTTCTGCCGCCGAACCTGACACTGACCTGCTCGCTGACCGACAATCTTTTTATTGCCTGTCTGTCTGGTAATCCGGATGATATCCGGTATGTTCTGGATACCTACGACAAGCGGTTTGATTCGGTTAATGTGATTTGCAAGGAGAGCAGACTATGAAAATTAAACACTATATCTACGCAACAGTGCTATGCACCGCCTTTACCGGGTGCCAATCGAGCAAATACGGCAAAGAGGTAATGCTGGCTCCCTCCCATGAGCTGGAACTCCTTGAAAAGACCGTTTTACCGCAATCGTACGGAATGCAGATTGTGCGCGTGCGCAACGGCATCACGTATATGGGTTCCGCCAGGGTACACCCGAATCACATGGCTGCACTCGATTTGCTGGAGAAAGGCGTTCCGGCCGTCAAAGTACGGGGGTCTGCCTCCGCCGCCAGTGCTAACGCGCTAATGGATATCAGCTCACCCAACTCATGGATTGAAGCAAAGACATCAACGGAAATGAAAGCCAAAGTGCTTGGAATCAACGAAATGGTCATGCCCTACCGCGGCGGATTAAATACGGGGGGAGCCAATGCCTATGCGGCGGTTATCAGCAGATTGCGGTTTAACAAATTCTACATTGAGAACGTACCGATCTATATCCGTATGGCAAAAGGCTCGCTCGGACCGCAGGCCCGGGGCATTACAGACCCCGACATCCATATGGTAGTCGGTTATGACTGCATCAGAAACTTCGAATATATTCAGTACGATCTCGCCAGCAACAAAATCCGCCTTTCCGCCAGCATCGAATATGAACCCATGAAGGACCGGTTGCTTACAACAGCCACTATTTCCAAGAGCAGTAGATTCGGATGCGCCGTCGAGGGTGCTATTTACGGACAGCCTACAACCATCATTCTCGACCCCGCCGGCGACTATACTTTTGCAAGGGCTGACTATACCGGTGCGGTCACAAAACAGATCAGCATTGGCGACGTGGTGGTCCGCAACATCCAAACCTTCCCCCTGCCATCAGCCGCCGCTCCGCCGCGCATCGGCCGCCGGGTGCTCGAGAATTATCTCGTGACGGTCTGCCCGCGGAAAGGTGTGGTCTATTTTGAACGTCCGACGAACACCATTAAACGCGATGAAAATGATCCCGGCTACACGGTATCGAAAAAGGATTCCACACCTCCTGAAGGACGGAGCATTCGGGACGTTCGCTGAGCCTCGCCTGATCAGGAATGTTCTTGATGCCCGGCTTTTGTCCGGAGCACGTGACGAATCGCCAGGACAGGATGCCGGTAAATCATTTTCGGCCCGGCGAAACGCATCACCTCGATCACCCGGGTTCTCATTTCCGGTTGATAACAGTGCACGGTGCATTTGGAGCAGGCCACCTTGCCGTCGCCCAGCGGGCATTGCAGAATCCGCTGCTGCGCATATTCAGAAAGCTGCCGGCATTCCGCGCACAGCATCCTGTTTTTACCGTGGTGCGCCCGGCAATACATTCTTATCATGGCGTTGATGGTGCGGATTTCTGCCTGACCCGGCGTCATGGCGTTTTTTCCAGCGATGCCAGATATGCCCCAAAAAGTTCTAGTGCCTTGTTCACTCCGCGAGTGGTCGCCTTTACGGAATTCGTCGCCCCCGTGATGCCGTCGACATTCTCTCCGACCTTCAGTTTTTCTTTGGCACCCGTTCCTTCAAACTGCTTCAGGAATTTGCGGTTGCACACCTCGGCGCCGTGCTTATAGGGATAGCTGAGAATGTAGACATATTTAACGCTGTGTTTATGGTCCATCATCACCAGCAGGCGCATCGGACCCGACATGGTCGCCGAAGTCAACTCCACGCCATAACCGATGGGCTTGGTTTTCTTCGACGCCACATAGAGGTGGGCATCATCGGGGGCCGTCTCGCCCAGTGGAACTTCGTAGAACTCATCCCCGCCGCTGAAAACCTTCGGCATCACGGCCTTCCAGTCCGCCACCCCGCCGCCGGAACCGAACAAAGAAAGCACAGCACAGCAGGTGACACACACTACACAGATCGCGGTTTTTACTTTTCTGGCGGCCACACTGTCTCCTTTTTCCTAATGAAACGTCCAACCCGTGCCGATATGGACACATTGGCCGGATGCTTCGTCGTACCACGGGCACGTTGCTCCGAATGTTGTATTCTTCATAACGAACAAACGGAATCAAGTCTGCATCTTAAGGTTTTCCCGTTTTCCATGCTTCCGGCACCATGCTGGTTCCGCCTTCCATTCGGCATCCCCGGCACTCCAAGCTGAATTGACGTGAAACACATGCTGCAAAAAGAGAAGCAATTTCAGCGAAAAACACCACGGCGGACAAAGATGTGTTTTGGGTATGTGCGGAATGGATCTTCTGATTGGTGGCGTTGGTTCCGCTGAGCGCGTTGCTTCGAGCAAAGACTGGTCGGGGCGACTGGAATCGAACCAGCGACCTCTACACCCCCAGCGTAGCGCTCTGCCAGACTGAGCTACGCCCCGACACAAAAAGGGTTCCTTTTATGAAAAGGAAGAGCGGAAAGTAGCACGCAGAAGCGGACCCGTCAACGTTCACGGGTACAAAAAACTTGCCGCGCTTTTTCTTTTAAATGCGCACAGGGTCTCTACAATACGCCGCATGAACAAAAACCCTGGAATCCCTGCCGAAGAACTCGAAAAATATTCATCCGCCATATCGCTTTCGGATATGGAAATCTTTGTCTTTCCCGAGCTGCTCTACAGTCTGGTGCTCGCCAACATCATGTCGCCGCGCATCTGGGAGTGGAAGAACCACGACTGGTTCCGCAAGCTCGACAAGATGTCGCCCTACAAGAAGATCCAGCGGCTCAAGCAGTACATCATCGACCACTACGAGTTCAACCTCGACCTCGACACCTGGGGGCTGACCACCAAGGAGTCGGAAGTTGAGCGCTTCGCCCCGTTCATGGACGAAGAAACCATTGGCCGAAGCAACGCCCTGTTTGGCTACGAAGGCGACAAGCACTATTTCTCGCTTGATATCCGCAAACACTTCGGGCTCGACCGCTACACCTCCAACGCCATACCCTACTGGAAAACCGAAACGCTGGAGGCTATGGACGCCTTCCAGTTCAAGGAAAACTACCGCGCCGGCGCCGGCGAATGCGTCTCGCTCTCCACGCTCTACGCCGCCGCTCTGTTCATCGTCTGCGACATTCCGCTCGAAGCCATTTTCCTGCTGGCCACCCCGCTGCACTCGCAAAACTTCATCAATGTCAACAACGGCGTGCTCACCAACAACCGGCGGCTCGTCACCAAAAACATGTGGTTCAACGGCACCGACCTCACCGCCAAGGCGCAACGCGCCCTGCGCCACGAGCAGATCACCATCGTGGCCAACAACACCGGCTACATCCACACCGTCTACCCCGAAGCCACCATCGACCCCGACAGCTTCCAGCTCTTCAAGGAAAATCTCGACGCCTTCACCACCACCGAAATCACTTCAGAGATTATTGCCAACTTCCTGCGCGACCGCTCCGAATACCAATCCTGTTTCCAGATCAAATATATCCGCCACGGCAAGGAACAATACCTGCCCATCGAGCGCGCCTTCGGCTACGAACACAGCAGCCCCTACAAGGTTTCCGACTACGCCACGCGCGACAAGCTGCTTGAAGAAATCGATGAATACGACTTCTATGCAGACCCCATTCCGGACCGCATCCAGCTCAACAAGCTCAGCGACTACCTGAAAAACAACCCCATTTCGCACTTTGACGACGAAAGCATGAAAGAACTTGCCGAAAGGATCGATTGCACCAAAGACATGGACCGCAAAATGTCGGTCATCGAAGGCCTCGTCGACTTCATCCACCTCGACCCCGAACTTCCAGACAGCGGAAGCAAGCAGTTCAACGGCCCCGGCCCCATCGCCATCAAGCCCGGCATGCAGCGCGTCGAAATCATCCAATACCTGGAAACTCTGCGCACATCCCACCGCATCGCCGACCTCGCCTTCTACGCCAGCCGCGACCTCGCCGCCACCGATTGGCAACCCTTTCTCAAGGCCGCCTTCGAACGCAACCCCGTCGTCATCGAGGCCACCAAGAACTTGTCCGACGGCGAGCTTTTCCAATCCCTGGAAAAGATGCCTAACGAATCGATCTACGATGGGACCCGCGTCGCCCAGCCCGACGAAGTCTGGAACTTCCAGCGTGGCGACGGCCTCGAACGCGCCATCGCGTTTTCCAATGTTTGGAAAAGCCGCCACCCCGCCGACACAATCAAACTCGCCGCCAGCGGCAATACAGTGATGCTCAAGCTGGGCGAAGAAGAATACCGGTTCGTATCCAGCAAGGGACTCGAGAAACAACTGGAACTGTAGCATGCCGGACGGGCATCCCCGAAAAACCCCATGTCTTGGGAAACGGCATGTCAGAATTCAAGTGGGCTGGTTTTTCCAAAGATTGGAAGAAAAATTCCAGTCATTGGAACTGTGGTTCCCCGCCACCTCGGCGGACCCCGCTCCGGCATCGGCGTTTAACGCGAACAGAATCAACGCTTTGCCGACAAAAACCGTGCATTAATAATCATAAATTTATCTTGGTTAATGCGAAAACTCCGCTTATGTTCTCGACATTCTGTTGATCAGGAAGGTCGGCAGACGAATATCGGTTGGTTCCAAGGTGGAATCGGCTTTAACAAAATGCCGGCCAAAACCGGCAGGTAACAAAGTGAGAGTATTATGTCAGAATTAGCATCAGGCACCGTAAAGTGGTTTAACGACGAAAAAGGATTTGGTTTTATTGAGCAGGAAGGCGGAGCGGATGTATTCGTTCACTTCAGCGCAATTAACACCACCGGGCGGCGCTCGCTCCAGGAAGGACAGAAAGTGACCTTCGAAGTGGTAGACGGCCAGAAAGGCCTGCAGGCGGAAAACGTTTCCATCGTTGGCTAACGCACACTGCACCGCAACACACTATATAGCCGCTCCCGCCTCGTGCAGGAGCGGCTTCTTTTTTCCCGGGCGCTGGAAGTTTTTCTCGAACGCATTGCAACGGTTGGAACCATTCTTCCAACGACTGGAAAACCCTGCCTTTTGGCTTGAGTCGCCTATGCAATCAATTAATGTTCACGTTCATTTGAAGATCAGGAAAAAGCAATGAAAGATATACGAATAGGCATTCTGGGATTCGGCACGGTGGGTGCCGGTGTGGTTGAGGGTATCCAGCAAAACGGGGAGCTCATGGCGGAGCGCACCGGAATCAGGCCGGTGATCGCCAAAATTGCCGATCTGGATATCACCACCGACCGCGGCGTGCAGGTAGACAAAAGCCTGCTGACGACCGACGCCGCAGCGGTGATTAATGACGAAACCATCGACCTGATCGTTGAGCTGATCGGCGGAACCACGGCCGCGCGCACCTTCACCCTGCAGTCGCTGCGCGCCGGCAAACCGGTCGTGACGGCCAACAAGGCGCTGCTGGCCGACCACGGCCAGGAAATCTTCAGGACCCCGCAGGAAAACAACACCGGCATCTATTATGAAGCCGCCGTCGGCGGCGGCATCCCGATCCTGCGCTCGCAACGCGCGGGG
>JAIPIO010000196.1 GCA_021734595.1 Kiritimatiellales bacterium
GTCGGCCGCGGGCCCAAGGCAGAGCGCGACATGGTATGGAAGGCGGTGACCGCCAACACCGACGTGGAAGTGCGGGATAACGGCGTGCGGGAAAAAGTGCTCTCCGGTCTCGCCAGATTTGTCAATCCCCGTGACTTGCACCGCCTGGGATATGACGAATACCTGCGGGATGTGCCACCTACCATCCGGCAAAACTACGCGGATATTGAGCGTGGGGTCATCAGCACCCAGACCGAACCATTCACGGGATTCTGGTACACGGTCGACACGGCTCTCAACAACGAGGTTCTCAGCCTGCTCATCGCCCAAACCGGCGAAGATTTAGACTATGAAAACGCCTTGAAGGAGGTCAACCGCAAGGCCAACAGCGGCATGATGTTCCAAATGAGATCGGAAGATCTGGACAAATACCGCCCGCAGGCCCGAGTCGTGTTCGTCATCATTGTCGCTATCATGGTCCTTTTGGTGATCAAGATTATTCGCCAGAATATCCGCAACAAGACCGGAGGTCTGTCTTCACAAGCCGGCGGCAGCCGCAACGTCTATAACAAATGGCTGGCCTGGGGCATGGTTCTTCCCGCCCTGCTGCTGATCGCGCTGTGGCGCTATTATCCACTGGCGCGCGGCATGGTCATGGCCTTCCAAAACTACAAGATCACCGGAAACTCACCTTTTGTCGGGCTGGACAACTTCATCATCCTGGCCCTCGATGTCAGCTTCTGGAAAGCCCTGTTGCGCACCTTCTACTTTGTGGCTTTGAATATGATGCTGGCTTTTACCGCCCCGATTCTGCTGGCCGTGCTGCTGACGGATGTGCCGCGCTTCAAAATCTTCTTTCGCACCCTGTTCTTTCTGCCGCAAATGTCCTCCGGTCTGGTCATCGCGCTGCTGTGGAAACTGATGTACGAACCGACCCCGCAGGGATTCTTCAACCAGATCATTGCTCTGATCAACCATTTACCACTAGTTGACATCCCCCCCCAACAGTGGTTGCAGGATCCCAAGCTGGCTATGATATGCTGCGTGATTCCCACCGTCTGGGCCAGTATGGGCATGGCATCACTCATCTACCTGGCCGCCCTCGGCTCGATTCCCAAAGAGCTGTACGAGGCCGCCGAGGTCGACGGCGCGTCCATCCTGAGCAAATTCAAGAATATCACCCTGCCCACCATCTACCCGCTGATCATCATCAACTTTGTCGGTGCGTTCATCGGCACCTTCCAGAATATGGGAAATATTTTCCTGATGACTTTCGGCGGGCCGGGCGAAGCCACTACTGTCGCCGGGCTGAAAATCTGGATCGAAGCGTACGCCAACCTGCGCTTCAGCATGGCTACCAGCATGGCCTGGATTCTCGGTTCCCTGCTCATCGGCTTCACCTATTTCCAAATCCAGTTCCTCGGCAAGATCGAATACAAACGAGCAAAGTAGGCAGTCATTTCAGGACAGAACCATGTTTGAAACTCGCCAACCGAAAAGAAAGAACGTCGGATCCCAAGCGCCAAAAACTCTGAACTCTGAACTCTGAACCATGTCACACTTATCAACTGCCGGACGCAAATATTGGAAGAGCCGGATTTATGTTCTGGCTGTCTATTCCCTGCTGATTTTCCTCGGCACCACTATGGTTGTGCCCTTTTTGATCACGATCAGCGGCAGCACCACCAACGATTTTGACTATCAGCGTTTTCGCCCCATCCCGCGGTTTCTTTACAGCGAAAAGGACCGTTTCTTCAAAGGACTGGTCAAGTATTTCAATCGCTATCGGGATTGGGCAGGCCAATTCCGAGCCTACCTCCCCGACGCGCCGGGAACCTGGAGCACCTGGATCAAGATCGGCGAAGACACCGAGATCACCGACAGGCTGGCCGAAAAGTATATCCAAGCTGTTGAAAACGACCGTAAAACAGCCACCCGCATTGCCGCCGACTACTCGACCTTTACCGATTCCTATCCCATGATGGACACCCAGGTGGCCTTGGAACAGACCGAAAGCATCGAATTCCTCCGCAAACACTATGAACAGCTCTATCTCGAACAAAACCCGGCGCAAAAAGGCGAGCTTAGCAGCAAGCAGTTGCGCGCCCGGTCACTTGAATTGTTGTCTGAACAGTGGGAGACTCCTTATACCACCTACTACGCAATCAAATTCGACAATGAGATGGGCTATCCAATGGGGTTCCAAGGTTGGTACCCGCCCGCCATGGAGCCCAAGTATGTTGACTTCCTGCGCATCAAGGACGCTTACCGTCTGCAGATGTTTGTCCCAGGCGTCGAAGCGGCCTGGAAAAAATATGCTGCGACTGCCAAGGGTGTTGATCCTGTCTTCCCCGTCCGGGAAGATGCCTCTCAGGCTACCCGTCAGGCTTGGCGCGAGTTCAAGGCGCAGCACGCCCCCGCCTCCATGGCCGTCCCCTTCGCCCTGCGTGCGGAATGGTATTCGTTTTTGCTCGACACCGAAAAAGCCCGTGAGCTGGCCGGGATCAAACTACAGGAAACCTTCACAATTGACACGTACAACCAGCTGGCCGGAACCGACTACCCCGACATTCATACCACGCCATTCCCGATCTCCGCGGATCTCCAGCCGGGCATGCAGAAACTCTGGGAGCATTTCAAAAAGGAACAATACCCCCTGCGCCTGACCACGATAAACGTGAACGAAACAATTCAGCAGCGCTATGCCGCCTTCCTCGAAAAGGAAATCAAGGTTTTGCGGATCGCCAACGAACTGCTCGGCACCAACCACGCCTCCTGGAGACAGTTCAAAGTCACCGCCAAACCGCCTGCAGGATTCACCGACTACGAACAGAACGCCCGTTCCGTGTGGATGAACTTTGCCAAGTCAATGCCGCTGGAAGAACGCACCATCACCTCTTCGGAGATCGCCTATCAAAAGTTCCTGCTGAACAAATACGGCAGTGTCGATGCCGTCAATCAAGCCTACAAGTGGAGCCTTTCCCGCATCGAGGAAGCCTTCCCCCCGCTGGCAACTGCCTACACCGTTACTTTCCTGGAAAATCAGAGGGCTTTTGCCACCAAACCGATCCTCGCCAACTACCGACTGATCTTCGATTTTCTCATCCTCAACGGCAACGCTATCTGGGTTACCTTCGTTCTCATCTCCCTGACGATTCTCGCCACTCTGACCGTCAACCCGCTCTGCGCCTACGCCCTAAGCCGTTTCAATCTTCCCGGACAAGCCAAAATCCTGCTGTTCATGCTCGCCACCATGGCCTTTCCCGCCATGGTCTCAGCGATACCCGCCTATCTGCTCATGCGCGACCTGGGACTGCTCAACACCTTCTTCGCCCTGGTCTTGCCCGGCGCCGCCAACGGTATGGCTATTTTCATCCTCAAAGGATTCTTTGATTCGCTCCCGCAGGAACTGTTCGAAGCCGCCACCATCGATGGCGCCAAAGAACTGCAGATCTTCAAAATGGTCGCCATGCCCATGGTCAAACCGATCCTCGCCATCAATTGCGTCACCGCTTTTATTACGGCCTACAACGGCTGGCAGTGGGCGCTGATCATCTGCCAGGACAAGGATATGTGGACCCTGGCCGTCTGGATGTACCAGGCATCCGAATGGTGGAAAAACACCCCCTGGATCGTCAGCGCCGGATTCGTCGTCGTTTCAATTCCGACCCTGGTGGTCTTCCTCTCCTGTCAGAAAATCATCCTCAGGGGAATCGTCATCCCATCCATGAAATGACCCCTCCTGAAACCTTGAAGCCTGAAACACGGACCACGGACACTTGACAACAGACAACAAAACAACTGAAATCTGGCATGACAAACCGGCCGGAAACGATTGGAACCGGGCCTTTCCCGCCGGCAATGGCCGCCTCGGCGCCATGGTCTTTGGCGAGATCGACGAAGAACGGATTTCTCTCAACGACGACACCCTGTACAGCGGCGGTGCACGCGACCGGCACAACCCGGACGCCCTCCCCAATATCGCGCGTATCCGCAAGCTCGTCTTTGACGGCCAACTGGCCGAAGCCGAACGCGTCAATCGCGAAGCACTCACCGGCTTGCCGCCGATCATGCGGCATTACGAACCGCTGGCCGATGTACAGATCTCGCAGCGTTATCCATCTGCCGGCTACGTTGCCAGAACGGACGAGGTGGTCAGCGCCCGGGAAATCGCCCGTGAAAAAACATCCAAAGCCCGGTTCAGCGACTATCGCCGTTCACTCGACCTGGACCGTGCCGTGATCAGAACCGAGTTCGTGGTCGCAGGCATCCGTTTTTCGCGGGAACTGTTGGTCTCGTACCCCGACGACTTGGTCGTTATGCGTTTCTCCGCCACCGAGACAACGGCGATCAACCTCCAAATCCGTCTCGAACGAAGAGACAGTCGTCAGTATTCGACTTGCTACTTCGACACCATTACGGCACATGACGGCGATTCGCTTGTTATCTCCGGAAACACCGGCAGCAACCAGCCCATTGAATTTGCCGCCGGGGTACGCGTGATGACTTTGGGCGGTAGCGTTGAAACACTCGGCGAAAGTATCTTTGTCCGCCAGGCCGACACTGTCCTCCTACTGGCCTCCGGCGAAACCTCGGAACGGGTCGAAGCTCCGGAACCGATTCTTCGCCGGCAGTTGGCCGAAATCTCCTGCAACTGGCAGGAATTGTTGAACCGTCACCTGGCCGACTACCAGCCGTTGTTCGATCTGATCGCCGGTCTGCATGAAAAAGGACGGGAAACCGCCCGGCGCATGTACGGCTGCCGCGGCTTCGTCTGCCACCACAATACCGACAACACCTTCGACACCTGCCCGACCGACCGTAATGTCACCGCCTCCTACTGGCCCATGGGAGGTGCCTGGCTGGCTCTGCACCTCTGGGAACACTACCGGTTCGGCGGCAATCGCAAATTTCTCAAACGCTATTACCCAGTTCTCCACGATGCGGCCCTCTTCTTTGTCGATTTTCTGGTCAAGGACAACAACGGCCGCCTGGTCACCTGCCCCTCGGTTTCGCCGGAAAACGCCTATCGCCTGCCCAATAGCGAGATCGGCACCATCTGCGCCGGACCAACCATGGACAATGCGATTATCCGCGAACTGGTCGAAACCGTACTCAAAGCAGGCAAAATTCTCGGCCGCCCCCCCCTGCCGGAATTTCAGACCATACTCGAAAAACTGCCACCGCTTAAAATCGGCAAACACGGACAGCTGATGGAATGGGGCGACGACTGGGACGAGGTCGAGCCCGGACACCGACACATCTCGCATCTTTTCGCCCTGCATCCCGGCGGCCAGATCGATCCTCAGGATACCCCAGAGCTTGCCCAAGCCGCACACGTCACTCTCCACCGCCGACTGAGCACCGGTAGCGGGCATACCGGATGGAGCCGCGCCTGGATCATTAATCTTTTCGCGCGCCTGCACGATGGCGAACAGGCCCACGCCAATTATCGGACGCTACTGGCCCATTCCACCCTGCCCAACCTGTTCAACGATCATCCGCCGTTCCAGGTCGACGGCAATTTCGGCGCCGTGGCCGCCGTCGCCGAGATGCTCGTGCAGTCCCATCGCCAACGAATCGATCTGCTCCCGGCTTTGCCTCAGGCCTGGGCCAGTGGCCAAATCAATGGACTGCGTGTCCGCGGCGGCGCCACCATCGATCTGGCCTGGCGGAACCATCAGCTCCTCCACGTGACCATCGTCGCCAGTCACAGCGGCGAATTTTCTCTGCACTGGCGTCAGGAAATCAAAACGGTCAAGCTCAATTCCGGCAAGCCCGAAACTATCGATTGGCAATACCCACCTGTACCTAAACTGATCACCGAAGGACAGAGTCAAGTAAAACATGAAAAAACGACTGTGTCATAAAAAAGGAAAATGTGATGAAAATTGTATTGTTTGGTGGCGGTTCACACCGTTATTTGAGTATTGCCCGTTCAATTATGGCCGTGCCGGGACTGATGGAAAACGGCGAGATCAATCTCTACGACCTGGCCGTGGACCGGGCGGCGGCGGTTGGCCGCCTGGTCCTGAAGTCGCCCGAATTCAAGAGCACAAACTGCCAAATCACCTGGGGAACCACTCTAGACGAAGCGCTCGAGGACGCCGACATCGTCTTTGTCGTGCTCATGGCTGGCAGCCATAAGAATTTCGAGCAGCTCAAGGATGCGTGCGCCTGCCATCGCTTCATGGGGTCCGATCAACTCTCGCCCAGTGGTGCCATACTCGCCCTCAAAGGCGGACCGATCCTCATGAAACTCGCCCGACGCATGGAAAAAATCTGCCCGGACGCGCTCCTGGCCGATTTTGCCAACCCGGTCGCCGTACTAAGTGCCGCCATCAACAATCACACCAAAATCAGTTGCCTCGGTGTCTGCGCCGGCTACACAAACCATCAGTGGGATTTGCCCCGTATGCTGTTCGGCAAAGATGAACAATGGACTGATTTCGACATCCGCTGCGCCGGGGTTAATCACATGAGCTTCATCCTGCCCGGATCAACTTGGCGCGGTCAGGATTTATATGATATCGCCGCCGAACGCGTGACCGAAAACTGGGCTATGCCCGTCCTTTCCAGGCGCTGGAATGAATTCAGTGTGAAAAACATTACCAACAGTGTCACCACACTGGTCAAGCTCTATCGCAAGTATGGGTATCTGGTCTTTTCGACAGAAGGCGATGGCCTGGCTCATCTTGACATCGAAGCCAACTATCTGGCCGGTCTCGAAGACGCGAAACCGCGCACCGAGACCGAACTGGAGGCCAGCGACCAAAACTTCCGCGCCGACCGCGCCGAGGCCGATTGCCGTTTTCAATCCTGGCTTGAGGCTGACCTCGACAAAGACACCTGGAATACGGAACGACCGGATGCACTCTACCTGCTGCGCGCTGACCAGGATATCATGGTCAAGATCGCCAGGGCCATCGGCGGCAAGGAGGAACTGTGCATCGCCACCAGCTTCCCGAATCGAAACGCAGTCATCGGCTTCAAAGACCGCACCGTGCTCGAATACTCGCAAATCCTCGGCCGCGACGGCATCCGGCCGGCCGGTACATTCGAACTTCCGGATGTTTTTCACGGACTGGTCAGCAGCCTCGCCACCCACCAGACCCTTCTCGGTGATGCCATTGCCACCCAGGACCCGCGCGTCCTTTTCGAAGCGCTCTACGCCTACCCGGTCAAACAGGACACAGCCGAAAGCAAAGCTCTCTGGCAAGACCTACTCGAAATCGCCGCACCGGAAATCCCCGAACCTTTCCAACACACCCGGAAAATGTTTCGGGAAAGTATCCAATGTGGGACTCAAAAACCTGATTGAGGTAGTAGAGCCAAAAAGGAAATCCATCGTCGACCATACTCGTCAACCAAAATCCCCATCTCAGGAACAGTTTTTTATGCCATCCGCTGTCACATTCGACACCAATTGCTACCGGATCAACGGCCGGCCGACCTGGTTGCTGTCTGGCGAAATGCATTATTTCAAGCTGACCCGCGGCGACTGGCGCAGCCGTCTGGTGCAGCTCAAAT
>JAIPIO010000197.1 GCA_021734595.1 Kiritimatiellales bacterium
CCGCGAAACCCGGAACGATTTCATAAAGATCGAACATTCCGCCGGACAGATGCCTCCAGACCAGCACGGTAATCCCGCCGCCGATGACGCCGGCGACGGCACCGTTGCGGGTCATGCGCTTCCAGTATAGCGATATGATGATGAGCGGCCCAAAGGTCGCGCCGAACCCGGCCCATGCGTAGGCCACGAGATCGAGCACGCTGCTGCCGGGCTTAAGCGCAATAACGCAGGCGATAGCCGCCACGGCAACGACCATTGATCTGCTTACCCATACCAGTTCCTTTTCCGAGGCCTTTGGGCGGATCATCACGCGGTAGAGGTCTTCGGTCAGTGCAGAGGAGGTAACCAGCAGTTGCGAGTCGGCCGTGCTCATAATGGCCGCCAGCACCGCTGCGAGCAGGATGCCGCCGATAATGGGATGGGACAGCTGTGCCACGGGAATCATGAAAATTTTTTCCGCATCCGGCTTGGAAAGCGTCTCCGGCAGATAGGCGCGACCCATCAGGCCGATGAAGACGGCGCAGGTCAGGCTGATGACGACCCAAGCCATGGCAATCCTTCGGGCGGGCTTGATTTGGTCGGCGGAGCGGATGGCCATGAATCGGGTCAGGATATGCGGCTGTCCGAAATAGCCCAAACCCCACGCAGTAAGCGAAACAATGGCCACTCCACTGAGTGGTTCGCCTTTGCCGTTTGTGAAAATGTCCAGAAAGCCCGGACCGACCTGACGCATGGCTGAAGTCGATGCACTGAATCCACCTGTGGCTTGAATGGCCAGCAGGGGGAGGGTGATCAACGCGCAGAACATGATCCAGCCCTGGAAAAAGTCGGTGCAGCTTACGGCCATAAAGCCGCCGAGTACGGTGTAGGATATGATCACGGCCGCACCGATCAACAGCGCGCCACGGTAGGGCAGTCCGAAAACCGACTCAAAAAGCTTGGCTCCGGCCACGAAGCCGGATGCCGTGTAGATCAGGAAAAAAACGAGGATAAACACCGCGGAAAGCACGCGAAGCAGGCGGTTGCGGTCGTGGAACCGGTTGGCGAAATAGTCCGGCAGCGTAATGGAGTTCCCGGCAATTTCGGTGTAGCTGCGGAGCCGCCGCGCGACAAACCGCCAGTTCAGCCAGGTGCCGGCCGCCAATCCGGCGGCAATCCAGCAGGCTTCCATGCCCTGGAGATAGGCATAGCCTGGCAGACCGAGCAGAAGCCAACCGCTCATATCGGAAGCCTGCGCGCTCATGGAGGCCACCCATTTGTTCAGCTGCCGGTCGCCGAGGAGATAGTCGGAAAGCGATTCATTGCGTTTATAGAAATACGAGCCGATGCCCATCATTAAAGCCAGGTAGACGACGAACGTTAAGATGACATGGCTGTTTTCCACGTTTCCAATATATGGAAGCCCGTAATGGAATAAAAGGCAAAGCTGACCGGGAAGGATTGATTTTCGGAGAAGGATATTCCAAGGTCTGGAATCCGTCAGCTGACGGATTTTCAGGGTTTGGAAAATACAAAGGAGCGAATATGAAAAAGCACACAAAAGATTTCCTGGCGGATTTAATCAACAGCATCAGCCCGTCGGGCTATGAGGGGCCTGCGGCAAAGGTCTGGAAAGCGCAGGCGGAGACGTTCGCGGATAAGGTGTGGACCGATACGCACGGCAATTCACACGCGGTGATCAATCCTGGCGGTTCCCCGCGCGTGATGTTTGCCGGCCACTACGACGAAATCGGGTTCCAGGTATCCTACATCGATGACCAGGGATTCATATGGATCCAGGCGCTCGGCGGTTGGGATCCGCAGATTGCCCAGGGGCAGCGCGTACAGATTCTGACAAAAAAGGGGGTGGTGATCGGCGTGATGGGCAAGCTGGCGATTCATCTGCAGAAGCCGGATGCCCGTAAAGTAGTGACCGAGGTAACGGATCTGTGGGTGGATATCGGCGCCAAGGATAAGAAGGATGCCGAAAAAATGGTGGAGCTCGGCGATCCGATGGTTGTGACCTATGGCTTCCAGGAACTGGCCAACGGCATGGCGGCCGGACGCGCATTCGACGACCGCGCCGGCGCGGTGGTTGTGCTGGAGGCCGCCCGCCAGCTTTCAACGCTCAGCCCGAAAGCGGAGATCCATGCCGTGGCAACGGTGCAGGAGGAGATCGGAATCCGCGGCGCGACAACGGCGGCGTACGGCATTAATCCCGATATTGGAATTGCGGTGGATGTAACCTTTGCGACCGACCATCCAAACATGGCCGAAACAGTGAAACGCGAAAACAAGCTTGAGCTGGGCAAGGGACCTGTCATTACGCGTGGTCCCAACATTAATGCCAAACTTTTTGACCTGCTGGTAAGCACCGCGAAAAAAGAAAAAATACCCTATCAGCTGAACGCGCAACCGCGGGGAACCGGGACGGACGCCAACGCCCTGCAGCTAAACCGTTCCGGAGTAGCGTCGGCGCTTGTCAGCATACCGCTGCGCTACATGCACAGTCCGTGTGAAATGCTCTGTCTGAATGATATCGAAGCCTGTGCCAAACTGCTGGCCAAGACCGTGGAGCGCATCACGCCGCGAACCAACTTTGTGCCGTTTTAGGCGCCCGACCAGGCGCATGGAGGAGTCCTATATTCTAATACTATCCATTCGAGTATTAAAATATCGGATCCCATGTACCCCATGTATTGTCCATCACTTTACACAAAGTGAACACAAGCCAGGATCAATGCGAATTGACCTTGCAACCAATCGACGGTATGTTCCAAACATGAGTGAACGCAAGAAAATCATCCAATAACTCGACTAACAAAATAGAAAAGATATGGCGCAGGAAATAATAACAGTCCGAGAGCAAATTGCATGGTCTTACGCCAATCTCGCACGTGCCGACAAGGCACTACAGGATGGCGAACAGAAATATGGGAGAATGCACCATATGATTCGTGCAAAGCTGAACAAGGGACTTAGAGAACAAACAATGTCAATGGCGTCACTTTATCAAGATGAACGATTAAAAATGACAGTTCCTCAAGCGTGTTATTATTGTGGTAGTATTTCACAACTAACAGTC
Organism: Kiritimatiellales bacterium; assembly: GCA_021734595.1. Classification (GTDB taxonomy): domain Bacteria; phylum Verrucomicrobiota; class Kiritimatiellia; order Kiritimatiellales; family Pontiellaceae; genus JAIPIO01. Next base: position 3,065 of record JAIPIO010000197.1, read on the forward strand.
GATCATCTCATCCCCAGAATCAAAGGCGGAGCAGATGAATCTGATAATCTCATTTGGGCTTGTCGGTCTTGCAATAGTTCAAAACGGGATCGAGATATGCTCAAGTGGATGATTGATAAAAATTCATTCCCCTCAATTCTTCTCCTGCGTAGATACCTCAAGATTGTGATGAGATTTTGCGAGTCAAATGATCTATTGGATTTGAAATTAGAAGACGCACTGAAACAAGATCTACCTTTTGACCTAAGCATTTTACCCCACATCTTTCCCCCATTGGCAGAACTGAAATTATGGGTTTACCCGGAAGATAAAAATACGGAATCCAACATTTGAATTCACCCTGTGGTGACAACTCGCAATTTTTTTGCCAATGCCGTTTGCATCGCCGGTGATCCAGAACATTCAGAACGCAGCGGGAGAGCATTCTCGGAAAAATATCCAGTCGATCCTATGATCCTGCCAAAAATTCCGGTCTACAGCGCCCAGACGATGATGCGGTGGGCGAACTGGTTGAAGCGGTGATCCCAACCGTTATCGCGTCCGCCCCAGATCGGAATGGCGGCGGCGGAGGCGGAGCAGGTTTCGTAGATGATCATCTGCGAGATCCGGTGGCCTTTGCGGGCGCTGTGGAGCATCTGGCAGGGGAAGGCGAGAGTTCCAAAGGTTGGAATCGGTGTAATCACCATGGCGGTCCAGGGAACCGGTTGTCGTTTAAGCATGCATTCAATGGCGCGGAACAGGGTATAGCTGGTGCGCAGTGCGTTGCCCATGAAGATAAAGAGGATGCCGGCCATGCCCAGCGAAATGACGTTGAAGTGGACAAGCAACGGAATGAGGCTGAAACGCAGCAGGTAGCCGAGCGGTTTGACGGCGAGATGCACGCCGAAATCGCCGAGCCACAGGTTTTTATCTTTGTCGTGCAACTCTCCAAGGAGGGTATCCCGCTGTTCGGGGGTGATGCGGTGGTAGCGGAGCCAGTGTTCGATGCCGCGCGTGACAAACCGGCGGCTGAGCTCCAACCGGTATTTTGCTGAAAAAAGCCCGGCGAACAGGAACTTCAACCATTCAATCGGGTGGATCTTTTGCTTAATGAGCGGCAGGTATTCACGGATCTTTTCCAACAGTTTTTGCGGAATTTTTTTGAAGAGGTAGCGCGCGAGAAACCCATGCCAACGCAACTTGTGTTTGAGGTAAAAGTCGCGCTGTTCTTCGTCTATGATGCCACGGAAAGAATAGTAACCGACCGATCGGGAGAGGCGGGTTTCGGAGGTCCACTGCGCCTGTACTTCGATCAGTCTGTCCGCATTTTCATTCAGTGCTACCCATTCTGCGGAATCCAGTGCCTCTTTGAGTTCTGCTTCGTGTTGCTTCAGATAATCGCGCAGCTGCTCCGCATCCAGGTCGTCGAACAGGATTCGGCCGCGTTTAAGGGCCTGGGGAATGTAGAATTTAAAAAGAGCCGGAAGATTATAGCTAACAATGGCGGGCACGCCCGACTCGGCATCGATCCAGACCCACCGATGGTCGTCCTCGTGTTCGCCATGCTGCACACACAGAAAGTTGGGAAAGGCGCAGGGCTGTCCGTAGCCGGCCTGCCAAACGGTACCGGTGAGCCCCGCTTCTGCCAGGTGCTTTTGGAGCTTCGGCATAATATGGTTGCGCAGGTGATAGATTTCCGTTTTTTGGTTGAAAAGGAAAGGGGAGAAGAGCCGTGCAAGATGGCCGGCAATATATTCCGTATCGAGGTAGAGCGCGCTTGCCACATTATCCTGTCCCCAGCCGTAGGCATCGGCCATGCTCAGGGTGTCGCCAAACCAGCATTTCAGGAGCAGACCCAGTGTTTTACGGCGGTAGAAGGCTGATTTCACGGCGGCTTCGTTCCAGCGGTAATCCAGCGGCGCACCGAAGAAAACAAGATGCAGAATGGCTGCGGCGGTGCTGCCGGTGAAAACCTTGCGCGCGGTGTCGCCATGATCCGTTTCCATCCGGTAGACCACGGCGGAACGGCCGTTGCCAAGCAGTTTGCGGAACCGGGGTCCGGTTTTTGGCGAGGCGGATCGCGCTGGCTGATCGTTGCTTTCTCGCGGCGGTTTCATAGAACCTAAAATAACGCATGCGCCCCGGCGGCGCAACGCCGATTTTTCGGAGGAAAGTTCCATTCCTGCTTTCCAGACATTGGAAAGTGCGGTTTAATGAAAATGTCTTGCAAACCACTGGTTTGACAAGGCCGATACGGGAAACAGAATAGGATTTTGATGAAAAGACGATTTGAAAACGTGGCGGTACTGATGGGGGGGATTTCCTCGGAACGGGAGGTTTCGCTGAACTCCGGTGCCGCGGTGGCGCAGGGACTGCGCGACGGGGGATACCGGGTTGCCGAAGTGGATATTACCGCCAAGGATTTCATTCTGCCGCCGGATACGGAGGCGGTATTTATCGCGCTCCACGGCGAGTTTGGCGAAGACGGGCAAATCCAGCGGATTCTGGAAGAACGGGGCATTCCGTACACCGGTTCCGGTCCGGAGTCCAGCCGAACGGCATTCGACAAGATATTGACGCGCCAATGCCTGGAAAAAAACGGCATTCCGGTTCCGCCGGGCGAGGTGCTGCGCGATGCGGCGGCGCGTACCCTGCCCGTGCCGTTGGCCGTAAAACCGCCGCGGCAGGGTTCGAGTGTGGGCGTCCATCTGGTGCTCTCCGAGGAACAATGGCCGGCCGCGTTTTCCGCTGCCGCGCAATATGATGCGGAGGTGCTGGCGGAAGAATATATTCCCGGTCGCGAGCTGACGGTCGGTATTGTGGGAAATGAGGTGCTGCCAGTGGTGGAAATCTGCCCGACAGACGGTTGGTATGATTTTGTTGCGAAGTATGTGCGGGGCGACACAACCTATGTTGTGCCGGCGGAACTGGACAAGGAAACAGCGATAGCGGCGCAGGAGATGGCCTGGCGGACGTTCCAGGCATTGGAAGCCGACGGCTTCGGGCGGGTGGATTTCAGGCTGTCGCCGGAAGGAAAGCTGTATGTACTGGAACTGAACAACATCCCGGGTTTTACCGCCACCAGCCTGCTGCCGAAAGCCGCACAGTCCGCCGGAACGGGTTTTTCTGAGCTTTGTTGTCGAATAATGGAGCTGGCGCATATATAAACGGATTGGAGTATTGGAGCAGTGGATTGATGGATGAATGGAAGGGCGGATAGCTTGGAACAGACCGATTGGTTTGAACGATCCATCAATCTGGCAATCCATTGTTTGCGTCGTGTGTGACGCCTTGGAAAATTAGCCAGAGGTTTACAGGAAGATAGTATGGCAGCGCGAAGAAAGAGCAGAAAAGCGGTTAAGCCGCAGTATGTGAGGACCAAGGCAAACAGCCGCAGGAACAATGCTTCATCGGCTTTCTTCAAGCGCATGCTGACCGTCCTGCTGCTGGTGGTCGCGCTGGGCGGCATCTTCTTCGGTCTTCACAAGGGAATGGATTACATCGGCACACTCCTTTTTGCAGGCAACCCGGCCTTTGAAATCCAGCACCTGATCATTACTTCGGACGGAAGGCTGACGGAGGAGAAAATCCGCGAATACACCGGCCTGTCGGAGGGACAAAATCTTTTTGCCACCGATTTTGAAACGATTGAGGAGAATTTTGCGCAGGTATCCGATGTGGAATCGGTCTATCTCGAACGCCAACTGCCGCATACCCTGATCGTTAAGGTAAAAGAGCGTGTTCCCGTGGCATGCATCATCGGCAAGGAAAAACGCGTCTATCCATTTGTGGTGGACCGGTTCGGCTATGTGTTGCCGCCGCGCCAGAGCGCCAAAAACCTGCCGGTGATCAAGGGGCTGGAAAACGAGCTGCGCCTAGGGGAGGAAGCCGGCAACCCCGATGTGGAGATTGCGCTGGAGATTCTCGCGATTTGCGAAAGCACGGATTATCTGCGCAAATATATCCGCATCACCAGCATGGATATCAAGTATTCGGATTTTATCGATATGCGGCTGGAGGATGGCGCCCGGGTGCGGATGCCGCGTTTCTCGCTCAGAAAGAAGCTTCAGAATCTGGCTTCGGCCATTAAAATTGCGCAGGATCGGGGCGAGCGGTACCGGGAATGGGACCTGACTCTGGATTCGCCGAGAATTCCGGCCAAACCTTACTGAGTACCCTAGGTATCGGCATGACCATTGAATCGACCGCAGTATTAGAGATTGGAACTTCCAAGATCCGCGTCATTGTCGGCGAGGTGCGCGACGACGGCTATGTGACGGTGACGGGGATCGGTGAGTGTGAATCGCGCGGCATCCGCAAAGGGGAGATCATCAACCGCGACGATGCGATTGCCGCGGTGCGGGCCGCGCTGAAAGAGGCCGAGGCCAACTGGCGGAAAAGCATCCACCGCGTGTATCTGGTGACGTCGGGCGGGCAGGCGCAAAGCAAGGTCAGCAC
>JAIPIO010000198.1 GCA_021734595.1 Kiritimatiellales bacterium
GAGGCAGACGGATGAATCCGGTTTTCGAAGCGGTCTATTTGAATGGAACTAAAATCCCCGATGGTGCGCCAGCCTATCCTTTTGCCTTCAGCACGGATCGTGAAGGCGTGCCAATCGAAGGAACCTGCGTCCGGTTTGGCTGGAGCGCGACCGGACTGTATGTCTTTGCCGAGATGGAGGATTCCTGTTTGGTTTCCACCAACCGGGCGGACGAGCAGTTGCATTATCAGACCGGCGATGTGCTGGAACTTTTCATAAAGCCTGCCGACGATTTCTACTATTGGGAAATGTATGCCACCCCGTTCGGGAACAAATCCACGCTGTTCTTCCCGCGCAACCGCGCGGGCATGGATATTGACCAGTTCCTGCATGCCCACGAGTTCCAGGGATTGGAAGTTTCCTCCGAAGCAACCTCCAATGGTTGGAACGCCCGCATGTTTGTTCCGGCGGAGCAGTTGCAGGCCTTTGGCGAGCTGTGGGGGCCGGGCTCCGAGTGGCTTGTTTTCTGCGGGCGCTACAACTACAACAACGAAGAGCTTGTCGACCCCGAACTGAGCATGGCTCCGCCGCTTTCCGCCACCAACTATCATTTAACCAACGAATATGCCGCGCTGCGGTTTTGCGAATAGGAGAACAGAATGAAATATGCCGTGCTTTTTGCCATGCTGGTTTGCGCGATTACGCAGGCGAATGTGAATATCCTTCCAACCCCTGGAAAAATAGTTCCAGCCACTGGATTTTATAAGGTTGGCGCAGGCGCGGAAATCGGGCTGGACGGAACGTTTTCCAACCATTGGAAGATAACGTTCCAACCCTTGGAAAAAGAGCTCGGTGACGAAGGCTACCAGCTGGAGGTGGCGGAGTCGGGCGTAACGGTCCGTTCGAACACGGAAGCGGGGAAATACTACGCGCTGGTGTCGCTGAAGCAGCTGGAGGGGCTGGCGACGGATGGAAAGATTCCCTGCGTGAATATTGAGGATCAGCCGAAATATGGCTGGCGCAGCTTTATGATCGATTCCGGTCGCCAGTACCAGAAAATGGATACCATCAAGGGACTGCTCGACCGCATGGCGCTGCTGAAGATGAATGTCTTCCACTGGCACCTTTCGGAAAACGATGGTTGGCGCGTGGAGATCAAACGGTATCCCAACCCCACCGAGATCGGGGCATTTATCGCCAACGGCTTGGAGCAGCATGGTTTCTACACGCAGGATGACATCCGCGAGATCGTGGCCTATGCCGCCGAGCGCCATATTATGGTGGTGCCGGAAATCGATGTGCCAGGCCATTCCGTTGCGGCGCTGACTTCGTATCCTGAGCTGACATGCACCGGGACAGCACCGCATAACTACAGCCCCTATCTCTACTGCGCTGGACGCGAATCCACCTATGAATTTTTGTTCAATGTGCTGGATGAACTCTGTGAACTCTTTCCCTCACCCTACATCCATATCGGTGGGGACGAAGCACCGAAAAAAGACTGGAAAAACTGTGACTTATGCCAGGCCAGAATCAAGGAACTGGGACTGAAAAACGAGCATGAGCTTCAGGTCGAACTGACCAACCGCTTGGCAAAGCACCTCAAGAGCAAGGGGCGCAAAGCCATCTGCTGGGGCGATGTGGTAACGCTGCCGGGACAGGAGTTGGAGGATAATGTGGTTATTCACTGGTGGAACTACCAACGCAGCAAAGACAAGGCCTTGCGCGAAGGTATAAGGCGCGGCATGAAGGTCATCGCCAATCCCAACCGCTATACGTACATCAACTTCCCGCAAAAACATCCGTGGAGGGGCTACAAGGAAAACCGGTTGTTTGATTTCCAGACCTGCTACGAAAAAAACCCTGGCGACATCCGCCATCCGACCGCCGGGGAAGCCAAGGCGCTGCTCGGCATGGGTACCTGCCTCTGGACGGACCACAACCTGACCGAGGAGTGGCTTGACCGCCGCATCTTTCCGCGCGCCTTTGCGATGGCGGAGCAGATGTGGAGCACTGCCCAACACCTTCCCTACGAAGAATTCCGCGCCCGTACCTATGCCCGGGAATCCTGGCTTTCAGGAATGGGGATCGGTGGCGACTGGGCGGAGGAATATTGAATCCGCCGCGAAAGCGCGCAACCAACCGTCATTTGACACAAATACGCCGCGCGTCATCTTTGTGAATGGGCGAACCGGATGGAATCTGCCCCGTTTTCCAATGTTGATCCGTGCAAGTGAGTAGGCCGGCATGATTATTCTTCCAACCATTGGAAGTGGGCTTTGCTTTTTTTTGTAACCTTTTCCAATGCCTGGACGATTAATACAACAGAGGCGGAGAGGTCGACACGGAAGCCCGCAAGAGGAGATCAATTAACCAAGGAGAAGAATGATGAAGACGGGAATTAAGGTATTATCGACGGTGGCAGTGGTTGGTATTGTATGCGGAAGCTGCGTATGGGCTGCCCAGGCCGGGGCAGGGCAGGGCGGCTTTCGGGGCCTGCCGCGCGTTGGCATGATGGTGCAGCGGGTCCGCACGTGGCTCGCAATCGATGACGCGCAGGCAGCCAATATCAAGGCGGTTCTTGCAAGCCACAAGGACAGCTTGATGCAGGCGCGGGATACATCGCAGGAAGCGCGCACCGCGCTGGTGGACACCATCCTGTCGAAGGGCAACGACGAACAGGCGGTCCGGCAGGCGTGGCGCGATTTTTCATATAAAATCGAAAACGCGGTGATTGCCGCCGCTGGCACCATCGCGGATGTGAAGGCCGAACTGACTCCGGCGCAGCAGGAACGCGTCGCCGCAGCGCGGGAGCATATGCTCAATCTCAAGGCGGCGAAGCTCGACATGTGGCGCGATATCGGACAGCCTTTGCCTCAAGGTGAGTAGGCCGTTAACAGCATTGTTGCAACCGGGGCTTTCCGCCCCGGTTTTTCCCTTAAGATGATGAACGTCGACCATGCCAGCAAGGATGCCGCAATAATCCAGCGTGTGCTGGATGGCGACGTGGATGCGTTTGAGCATTTGATCGGGAGGCACCGGAATCATGTGTTCGGCATTGTGGCTGGACGGGTGCCTTCCGGTGCGGTCGAGGAGGTGGCACAGGATATATTTGTTGATGCGTTCCTTTCCTTGAATGCCTATTCCGACCGGAAGCCGTTCGGGCACTGGATGGCCCGGATCGCGCTGCGCCGCTGCTGCGATTACTGGCGGCGGCATGGCCGCAACCGGGAGACCGCAGTGAGCCAGCTTGGCGAAGATCAGCGGGAATGGCTGGATCGCGTCGGCGCTGGTTTGTCGAATGAGGATTTTGAACGGGAGACGAAGCGGCAGGAGTGCCGCGAAACACTGGACTGGCTGCTGGAGCGCTTGGATGCCGAGGACCGGATGCTGGTGGATATGGTCTATCTGTCCGGCCTGCCGCTGAAGGAGGCGGCTGCGGCCATGGAATGGAGTCTGGCCAATACGAAGGTGCGCGCGATGCGGGCGCGGAAGAAAATGCGCATACTGATTGAAGAATTGCTAACCTGATTTATTCATAAAAATGGATGGGAATGTTGAACTGATTTTAGAGGAGATGGAAATGCGATATTTACAAAATAGATTATTCCCATCCATTTTTACCGGAGGCACGACGATTCCAGCACATCTGCATCGTTGCGAAAGACTCGCGGTAGGTTGCCACAGCTTCGTCTTTCGTCACCTTGCATCTGTGCCGGACTTATCGCGTGAATATATCAGGGGGGAGGATGAATGATGAACAGGCGAAAAAGGAGTAAAGAGGTTGAGCAGGCGGTGTTTGCGGCGGAACGCGCGCCCGGTGCCGTCGTGCCGACGGATGAGTGGCAGCGGCAAGTGATGGCACGGGTGCGGCAAGCCTCGCGTGCAGCGCCGGAAATAATCGAGTTCCCCGTATGGCGGTTTGCCTGGGTGACCGCGGCGGCGGCGGTAGCGGCCTTGTGTTTCGGAGTGTGGTTTATCGAAACGGATCTTTTGCTGGATTCCATGACGGTGGATATTGCCGGCGGTTTAACACAGGTTGTGAGTAGCCTGTAAGGGAGATCGGATATGAAGAACGGAAAAATAAAACTGGCAATGGTAATGGTTTTCCTGTCCGGAATCGTGATCGGCGCGGTGGGTGGATTGGTCACGGTACGAGCCGTTCACCAGAAGTGGGTGCGTTCGAAACCCGAGCACAAGGTGCAGGTGGTGGCGAAACGGCTGGAGCGACGGCTGAAGCTGCGGGAGGATCAACTGCCCGCAGTTCGTAAAAGCGTGCAAACGGGGCTCTTCAAGATGGGGGTGCTTCAGCTTTACGCGGGAAAGCAGTTCTTCAAGATCCTCGAGGATACCGCGGAAGAGTTGGAACCGGCCCTGGATACGGAACAGCAGGAAGAACTCCGGAACATGCTTCAGATGCTCCGGGATCATGTCGGCAAGCAATCACCGCTGGCCGCAGGCATGCTTCAGGAAGGTAGCGCAACACCCGCTGCGGCGGAAAAATAGGTTCCAGGCATTGGAAAAACACAAGCCGAATGTTCCAAAGGCTGGAAAAAAACCGGGCGCAGGTTCCAGTCGTTGGAACCTGCGCTTTGCAGAATTAGGGTGTGGCATTCAACCTTACAACCTGTCCAGTGGGCTGCGCCCAACAATCGTCTTTACCCGGTCAGCCGAATAAAGTATCAATACGTTTTTCCGGGAGGGGATTCATGAGACTGAAAGCGGGTGGATACACCATCATAGAGTTGCTGGGTGTTATGGTTATTGTGGCCATTCTCGCGGGCATCGTTATCGGCGTTTTCGGTTCGGCTGCAAAAAAAGGCGACACGAGCAAAGCCAAATCCGACATTGAGCACATCCGCATTGCCCTCGATGAATTCCGCGCCGAATTCGGTTATTATCCCGAACAAGATTCGGCCGCCGGATTCAGCAATCTAGTCAACACACTTTCCGTCTTGCAGCGCGAAGTTATGGAAGATGCAGTCGAAGGCCTTAAGTATATAGATCCGTGGGGCAACGACTATATGTACCAACGCGGCAGCCAAATAGAGGACCGCTTCAAATATCAAATCTGGTCCTACGGTCCCGACCGGATCACCGGCGGCACACCACCGTTCGACATCGCAAACAACGAAGCTGACCGGGACAATATCTCGCCGTCCATACAGGGGTATTAAAAGCGAAACTGGAGCAACCTATGAAAAACAAAAACGCCTTCACCCTGATTGAACTGCTGATCGTCATTGCCGTGATCGGCATCCTGATGTCCATCATGATGCCCGCCATCAGCGGCGCCAAGCGCAGCGCCATGAAGGCACAGGCGCAGACCGAGATGAAATCCATCGAAACCGCCATCAAATCCTACTTCAACGAATACGGCAAGCTGCCTGCACCCTCGGATTTTTCACAGGGAGGGGGCGACTTGCCCTTGGATCCTGACAACAGTAAAAAGGTAATAATGGTTTTAACCGCCGACGAAGCAGAGGGGGGAACCGCCAACCCGCGTGAAATCATGTTCCTTGAACCGCAGGGCAACAATCAGCAGGGGGAATTCAATGATCCGTGGGGCGAGCAGTATCGGATTGCGTTGGACACCAGCTACGATGGCGAGTTGAACATATCGGAGATTTCAGTAAGCGGACTTCGCAGAAGGCAGGCCATTTTGTCGGTGGGTTTGTTTTTGCAAGGCGGATCCTCCGACACCAACGACGTGCTTCGCTCCTGGCAGTAGCCGGTTTTCCAGACCTTGGAAGGCCGTGCGGAAAAAGTTCCCTGGCTGGCAGGCACTCTTTTTTTGCAATATTTGAACGCGGCCTCATTTTCCGGTTCTAAGACTACGAATTCTTAATCTGTCATGAACAAGTACAAGGAGGGTATTATGTTGGCGAAGAAATTTGTGGTTGCGGGTCTGGTTGGGCTGATGGTTTTTGCGTCGGTTCCGGCGAGAGGGAATATCGAGATCCTGGAAAAAACGGGAAGTGCTTTCAAGCAGATTGCCAAGGACGCGCTTCCGGCGGTGGTATTCGTCAGTGTCGAAACCAAGGTGGAAGTGCGCGGTTCCGGCGGCTACTACTTCCACCCATACGGCGGCCAGGGCGGCGGGCGCGGTGGATTTCTTGTCCCCGACCAGGGCGGCGAAGCCCAGCAGCGCACCCAGGTGGGACAGGGCTCCGGATTCATCATCTCCAAGGACGGATATATTCTGACCAATAATCATGTGGTGAATGACGCCGATCACATCACCGTGACCATGAACGATGGGCGCAAACTCACGGCCAAGCTGGTCGGTACCGACCCCAAATCGGAAGTGGCACTGATTAAAGTCGACGATGGCGACCAGCTGCCCTTCGTTCCACTCGGCGATTCCGATGGCATCGATGTCGGCGAATGGGTGTTGGCGGCGGGCAGCCCGTTCGGGCTCGCGCAGACCATCACGGCCGGCATTGTCAGCGCAAAGGGACGCAATATCGGTATTGCGGATTATGAAAACTTTATCCAGACCGACGCGGCGATCAATCCCGGCAACTCCGGCGGCCCGTTGCTGAACATCCGCGGCGAGGTGATCGGAATCAATACCGCCATCTATACCCAGTCCGGCGGATATATGGGGGTCGGTTTCGCGATCCCGATCAATATGGCCAAACAGATCAAGAATCAGTTGATTGAGCATGGACGCGTTTCCCGCAGCTATCTGGGGATCTACATCCAGGAAGTCAACGAAGACATTGCGGCCAGCTTTGGGCTGGACGAGTCCGAGGGCATTCTGGTTTCGCAGGTGATGGAGGAATCTTCGGCCGCGGAAGCGGGCGTCAAGGCCGGCGATGTGATTGTTGAAATCGACGGCGACAAAGTCGGCAAGCTTGCGAATTTCCGCAACCGGGTGGCTGCAACCCCTCCGGGATCGAAACTTGAGTTGAAAGTCTACCGCAACAAAAAGTACAGGAAAGTTTCGGCGATCACCAAGGAGCTTCCGGACGGCGAGGCTGAAACGGCAACGGCCGAACCCGCCGCCTATAAAAAGCTGGGGTTGACGGTTGATAACCTGGACGAGGACACGGCGAAGCAGCTTGGCTATGAAGAAGAAGAGGGTGTCATCATCACCGAGGTGGAGCAGGGCAGTCCTGCCTGGCGCGCCGGTCTTCAGCCCGGACTCCTGATCGCCAGCGTTAACCGCAAAGAGGTTGGCAATGTAATGCAGTTCAGACGGGTGCTGTCCAAGCTGGATGATGCCGACAAGGTGCTCCTGCTGGTTAAGGACGGACGCAGTTCCCGCTTTATTGTTGTCACGATTGACTGAATAACTGGACCATAGAGTTCGAGACGGCTCGGGATCTCTGGCAGTTCCCGAGCCTCTAAGTTTTTTTTTGCGAGGCTGGAAACAGGCGGATCGGCAGGATGGCATGGCCTGTCGTTTTGCAACACATTCAATGCACCGTCGCAGTCCGTTGGAACCGCTAGAAAAAAGAGATTGCCTTTAGGTGGT
>JAIPIO010000199.1 GCA_021734595.1 Kiritimatiellales bacterium
GTATAGGTGATGTGGGTGTCTCCTTCGATGGAGATGAAGTTCTGGTCGTAGAAGACGATCAGCTTGCCGAGGCCGTGGTTGCCGGCCAGCGAGAAGGCTTCGTGCGAGACGCCTTCCTCGAACTCGCCTTCGGAGCAGAGTACGTAGGTGTAGTGGTCGACGATCTTCTGCGCGGCGGTGTTGTAGCGCACGGAAAGCATTTTTTCGGCGATGGTCATGCCGACGGCATTGGAGACGCCTTGGCCGAGCGGGCCGGTAGTGGTTTCGACACCGGCGGTGTGGCCGAACTCCGGGTGGCCAGCGGTTCTGGATCCCCATTGGCGGAACTTCTTCAACTCTTCGATCGGCAGATCGTAGCCGGCCAGGTGCAACAGGCTGTAGATCAGCATGGAGCCATGTCCGCAGGAAAGAACGAAGCGGTCGCGGTCGGCCCACTGCGGGTTTTCCGGATTGTGTTTGAGGTATTGTGTCCAAAGCACGGCGGCAACGTCAGCCATGCCCATTGGCATGCCGGGGTGACCGGAATTGGCGGCTTGTACGCCGTCCATGGCCAGGCCGCGAATTGTATTCGCAATCAGATTTAAACTCATACTGTACCTCCTTTAATAAAAACAAAATCATTCACGAGCGAGTTACGATAAGACGAGCGGGTTGATATTCAAGCCTTTTCCTATGTTTTTGAATGAGATGTTGGAGTCAACCCCTAAAACATGGTACTCTTGAATCAATCAAAAGGAGTTTTCGTGATAGATCTGCATACACATTCGTATTATTCCGATGGAACCGACTCGCCGGACGAGTTGGTTGCACTGGCGAAACTGGGCGGGCTGCGGGCAGTGGCCTTGACCGACCACGATTCGGTGGGAGGCATCGCCGAGTTTCTGGCGGCCGGTGAAAATTCGGCGTTGGAAACGGTTCCGGGAATCGAACTGAGCGCGGAGTGTGAGAGCGGTACCATGCATATTCTCGGATACTACTTCGACTATACCTGCAGCACACTGCTCGAAAAACTGGAACGGGTTCGGCAGGGCCGGGAAGACCGGAATTATGAGATTCTGAAGCGGCTGAACAAGCTGGGCTTTACGATGATGTGGAGCGATGTGGAACAGCAGGCGGGGGAGGATGTGGTCGGACGTCCGCATTTTGCCGCGGCACTGGTGGAGCGCGGCCATGTGAAAAGCAAAAAAGACGCATTCGATATGCTGCTGGCAAAGGGCCGCCCGGCCTACGTTGAGCGCTACCGCTACTCGCCGACCGCATGTGTCCAGTTGATCCGTCAGGCCGGCGGTGTGCCGGTGCTGGCCCATCCTGCCACGGTCAATCTGCCGGATTCAGGGTTGAAGGATCTGATTCGCCAGTTACAAGAAGATGGTTTGGAAGGGATCGAAGCCTATTATTCCGAATACCGCCCGGAGAACATTGAAAAGTACAGGCAATGGGCCTTGGAAATGGGCCTCATCGCCACTGGTGGGACGGATTACCATGGCCGGGTGACTCCCGATATCAAAGTGGGGCGTGGCTTCGGCGGTCTAGCTGTTCCGGATGAGGCGCTGGAACAGCTCCAGCGCGCGCATCAAAGTGTGCTGGGCAGCGCGTAAATTGGTGTTTGCCTATATGGGGTGCGCTGGGCCGAAGGCTTGCGAAGCAACTCGACCGCGCTTTTAGATGGCGGTTGAACGGCAACGCGTTGCCTTGCGCGGGTGTTTGAAAGCGCCATCAAGCTGGCGCACTCCATACTGTCGGGCGTCGAGCCGCCCTGATTTGAAAGCGCAGTCAAGCCTGCGCACTCCAAGGTGCAAAGCTAAAGAAATCCTCGCCATCGAACCAGGCGCAACGCATCCGTTCCATAGGTACCGCGGTGCGCACCGACAGTGCAATGGCATAGAGCAGTAGCTGCGATGCCACTTTCTGTTTCCGTTCCTTTCGAGCGTTGGGCTTGAAGTCGAGGATGTAGAGGGTGTCGAACTTCCATTGCAGCAGGTCGATGTGGCCGGCGATATAAGATTTGGAGTGCGCGGGCTGGACCGCGCTTTTGGATGGCTGTTGCAAAGGTTTGGAGTACGGTGGGCCGGAGGCCGGCGATAGCCGCTCGACACCGCTTTTAAACGAGCCGGAGGCGAAACAGCTGGCGGTGCGTGTGCGACGGCGTGGAGCCGCCTGGTCTAAAAGCGCCATCAAGCTGGCGCACTCCACAGCGCTTCGCGCCTGCATGTGCCATCTGGAGTGCGGTGGCTCGACACCGCTTTTAGATGACTGTGCGTGTCTGTTTTAAAGCGGCGTCGAGCCGCCGCACTCCATGTCGTATTCATCATATACCTTCACCTGATCGATCTTGACGCTGTTGACGGTCTTCACGAAGGCGTTGCCTGCCTCGCGCGCGAACCAGGCGGCGGAACACCATGCATAGTTTTCGGCATGGAGAGCAACACCGTGATGCACAGGGTTTTGGTGGACATATTTCAGGCGCGCCAGCCACGATTTTTCGTAGGTGATGCGCGAGTCGTAGTAGTTGTACCAGACGCGGCGTTTCGGCGTTCCGTCGAGCCGGTTCAATTCGCGGGCGGAGAGGGTGTGCAGGGTGGATAGCATTTTCTTGAGAGAGGAGGCGTCTTCCGGGGAGGCTGCGACGAAATGGTAGTGGTTCGACATGACGGCCCAGGCCTGAAGTTGCCAGTCGTATTTCTGCGCCAGTTCAAAGAGCAGGTTTCGGACAAACGTGATTTTTTCGGGCGTATTGAGAAAATGCTGCTTGCGGTAGGTGCCACAGGTGACGATGTAGTTACCGCGTTCGCAGAGGCGGTGTTCCGGGGCGTGCGGCCAGCGAATGATCTTCGTATTCACGGAGCGCATTCTGCGTTTCTTTCAAAGCTCCGTCAAGCCGGAGCACTCCAAATGGTGCCCCGCTCATTTGCCAGCTTTATGGTGCGGCGGCTCGACGCCGCTTTTGAATTTGCGAAGCTGAGCGGGTGGGTTGCCGGCATCTTTTTCCAATGTCTGGAAAATCTGAAGGAAAAACTTCCAGCCATTGGAAAATCACGCCGTTGTTTTTCCGAACCTTGGAAATAAGGTTCCAACCATTGGAAGCCGGGGTTCTAAAGCAGATCGCTTGCAAGATCAGCCAGTTCGGAGCGTTCGCCCTTCTGCAGATTGACGTGGGCATAGAGCCGCTGGCCCTTCATCTTCTCGATCAGGTAGCTGAGTCCGTTTGAATGGCTGTCCAGATAGGGATGATCAATCTGGTAGATATCGCCTGTGAAAACAATTTTTGTTTTGTCACCGGCGCGTGTAATGATGGTCTTGATTTCATGCGGCGTCAGGTTCTGGGCTTCATCAATGATAAAACAGATGTTTACGAGACTGCGCCCGCGGATGTAGGAGAGCGGCTCGATCACCAGCTTTTTTTCCTCCAGCAGTTTGCCCACCCTGCTTCGTTTTGTTTCGCCCTCCGAGTGTTCAATGACTCCGAGATTGTCGTACAGCGGTTTCATATATGGGTCGAGTTTTGACTGGATATCGCCCGGCAGAAAACCGATATCCTTATTGCTCAGCGCGACGATGGGGCGGGCCATCAGGATCTGCCTGTAGCTTTTCATCTGCTTCAGTGCGCCGGCCAGCGCCAGCAGCGTTTTTCCGGTTCCCGCTTTGCCGGTGAGGCTGACGAGTTGGATTTTTTCATTCAGCAGGGCGTCGAGCGCAAAGGTCTGTTCGGCATTGCGCGGCGTGATGCCCGATGCCGGAACTTTGTCGATATGTCTGATTTTGCCTGCTTCGTCATCGAATACGGCCAATGCCGACTTGCGGTCGCCGCGGAGAATCAAAAACTCATTCGGTTTCAGTTTTTTTTCAAACGCCAGCCTCGCCGAGTCGAATTCATAGGGAGGCGCGTAGAGCAGCTGGATGAGTTCCGGGTCTACGTTGTCTTCGACGCGCGTGCCGGTGTAGAGCTGGTTCAGATCCTTTACGTGGTCGGTTCTATAATCCTGCGCCATCAGGCCCACGGCCTTGGCTTTCATTCGAAGGTTGACATCCTTCGTGACCAGCGTGACCTCCTGGTCTGCGCATTCCTTGGCCAACAGGTAGGCGATATTAAGAATGTGATGGTCCGGTTTCGCCGTCGAAAAGTTTGCCGCCAGGTTCGGATCGAATTCGCGGTCGAGCTTGATGCAGATTTTGCCGAGATTGGGACCGATCGGCACGCCGCCGTTAAACAGACGGTCGCCGCTGAGCGAGTCGAGTGTTCGCGTAAATTCCCGCGCATGGAAGCTGAGTGAATCGCTGCCTTTCTTGAAATTGTCCAGCTCTTCCAGGACGTTGATGGGGATAACTACGTCATGTTCCTGGAACTGGTGAATACAGGCGCTGTCGTGAAGAATTACATTGGTATCCAGAACGAACACCTTTTTCTTTTCTGTCATGCGGCGGCAGTTTCCTTTCCTTTAATCATGAACAGTGTACCAAGCCTGCACTGCCGAGAAAATATTTTTTAACGTGAAACTGAATTCATAAGCCGTTTTTTTAACTTTTAAGAAACGTTGAATCCGCTATTCTGGAGACTTCCCAATGATTGGAAGAAAGGGGTGGGGATGAAGATATTTGTTCCGGGCAGAATCTGCCTTTTCGGGGAGCACACGGACTGGGCTGGCGGCTACCGCCGGATCAATGCCGATATTGAAAAAGGCTATGCCATCATCGTGGGCACCAACCAGGGCATTTATGCCCAGGTAAAACCCCATCCCGACAAATTGATTATCCGGGCCACGCTCGAAGACGGGATCCGCAAAGGCCCGTATGAAATTCCCATGGAGCGCGAAGCCCTGCTGAACGAAGCGATGAATGGGGGGTTCGCCAGCTACGTCGCAGGGGTTGCCTACCAGATTCTAACCCATTACCGCGTGCGCGGATTGGAGATCGACAACTATCTTACCGACCTGCCGGTACAGAAAGGGCTCTCCTCCTCGGCTGCCATCTGCGTGCTTGCCGCGCGGGCGTTCAACCGCATCTATGACCTGAAAATGACCGTTCGCGGTGAAATGGAATATGCGTACACTGGCGAAATCACCACGCCGTCGCGCTGCGGTCGTCTCGACCAGGGCTGTGCCTACGGCAATCGGCCGGTGATGCTGACGTTTGACGGCGACCGGTTGGATGTGAAGGAGCTGAGTGTTTCCAAGCCGCTGCATTTTGTAATTGTTGACCTGAAAGCATTCAAGGATACCAAGGAAATCCTTGCAAAACTGAACCGCTGCTATCCTTTTGCCGACGATGATATCCAGAAAAATGTTCAGGAATATCTGGGTCTGATCAGCTCACGGATCACCCATGAGGCTGCGGAGGCTATCTGCGCCGGGGACGAGAAAAAAATTGGAAGTTTATTCAGCGAAGCGCAACGGGAGTTCGATAAACACCTGATGCCGGCTTGTCCGTCGCAGCTGACCGCACCCGTCCTGCACAAACTGCTGGATTATGGGCCGATACAGGAATATGTGCTGGGCGGAAAGGGCGTGGGTTCCCAAGGGGATGGCACGGCGCAATTCCTTGTGATGGATGAAGAGGCCCAGAACAAAGTGATCGAAATTATAGAGCGTGACCTGAAGATGCCGTGCATGAAACTCAACGTCCAATCGGCCCAGCGCATCCGCAAGGCCGTTATTCCCGCCGCGGGATTTGGTACGCGCCTGTTTCCCGCCACGAAAACACTCAAGAAAGAGATGTTCCCGATCATTGACCGCGACGGTCGTGCCAAGCCGGTGATCCTAGCGATCATCGAAGAGGTATTGGCTGCGGGTATTGAAGAGATCGCCGTCATTGTCCAAGAGGATGACCGGGCCATCTTCGAGGATTTCTTCAACAGCAAAGTTCCAATCGAGCACTACAATAAACTGTCGCAGGAGGATCGGGATTATGTTGAATATGTCATGGAGGTCGGCAGGCGGATCACAATGCTCATACAGGGCTCCCAGGAAGGGTTTGGACATGCGGTTTACTGTTCGCGTGAATGGGTAGGGGACGAGCCGTTTATCCTGATGCTGGGCGACCACCTGTACGCGGCGGATTCGGATGTATCCTGTTCGCGGCAGCTGCTCGATCTCTATGAACGCACTGGCAAGAGTGTGGTGGGGTTGGAGGAAACACCAGAGGAAGAGGTCCAGCATTTTGGTTGCGTGACCGGCACATGGGAGGAACGCGGCAATTTCCTGGCGATCAGCGAGTTTGCTGAAAAACCGGATATTGAATATGCACGGGAACACCTCCAGACCGAGGGTACGAGCGAAAACCATTATCTCACGGTTTTCGGGCAGTATATCCTGACGCCGAAAATATTTGAATTTCTCGAAGAAAACATTACCCGCAACATGCGCGAAAGCGGCGAGTTCCAGCTGACCTCATGCCTGGACCGCCTGCGGCAGGAAGAGGGCTTTGTCGGTTGCCGGATGAAAGGCCGCCGGTTTGATATTGGAAATCCTGAAGCCTATCGACAGACGGTTCTGGATTTCCGCAACGCATAGGTAAAATACAGCGGAGTTATGTTGACCGCAATGGTTTGAATTTATATTGTATACAATATGAATACGAAAATACTTGCCGCAGTCTTCACCATCATTTTGCAAAGCAGTGTTTCTTTTAGCGCATCTGTGCCCAAACCCAATGTGCTGTTCATTGCCATGGACGATCTAAACGACTGGATCGGCTGCATGGGCGGCCATCCGCAGACTATCACGCCGAACCTCGACCGCCTCGCCGCCAGCGGCGTGTTCTTCAACAACGCCCACTGTCCGGCACCCGCCTGCAACCCGTCGCGCACCGCCATCATGACCGGTCTGTCGCCGCATCGCTCCGGCCTATACAATAACGGGCAAAAAATGCGCGAAGTGCTGCCCGATGCGGAGATTATCCCCCAATATTTCCGCAACCACGGCTATTGGGCCGGCGGTTCCGGGAAAATACTGCACTACTTCATCGATGCACCTTCATGGGATGAATATTTTCCCGACGCGGAAAAGGAAAATCCGTTCCCGCACACCTTCTATCCAAAGAACCGTCCGGTCAATCTGCCGGTCGGGGGCCCTTGGCAATACAAGGAAACCGACTGGGCCGCGCTGGACGTCACCGACGAGGAATACGGCGGCGACTGGGCGGTGTCCAAGTGGGTGGGGGAGCAGTTGGGGAAGAAACACCAGAAACCGTTCTTCTTGGCCTGCGGCATCTACCGACCGCACGAGCCTTGGTTCGTGCCGGCAAAATATTTCGAACCATTTCCACTGAAGGATATCCAGTTGCCGTTGGGCTACAAGGAGGACGACCTCGACGACCTGCCGCCCGCCGGCAAGAAGCGCGGTCCCAACCGGTACTTTGCCCACATCCAGAAGCATGGGCAATGGAAGCAGGGGATCCAGGGCTACCTTGCTTCGATCCATTTTGCCGACACGATGCTTGGCCGGGTGCTCGACGCCCTGGA
>JAIPIO010000200.1 GCA_021734595.1 Kiritimatiellales bacterium
GTTGGAGGACAGGTTGCTATCGCTCAGGGAGACGAGGTTCTGTTGTCGCGTCCCTACGGGACTGTTGCCATCGACTCCAAAGTTCCGGTGAAGCGTGACACCCTGTTTTTGATTGCATCCTGCTCCAAACCGTTTGCCTCGGCGTGCGTACTCCGGCTCACCGAGCAGTCAAACGGCAAGTTTGGCCTCAACGACGGAATCGACCGGTGGATACCGCAATTCGCAGATGCAAAAGTAAGAGGCGGCGATTCGGCCAAACGCGCACCCACGGTTGCGGAACTGTTAAGCCACAGAGCCGGCATCTATAGTCAAAAGCGCAAGATGACCGACAAACAACGAGCACTAATCAGGGAATTTGACCACACGCTCAAGGACGCAGTGGATATAATGGCAGAGCAACCGTTGCTGGCTCAGCCTGGGACAGAGTATGCCTACAGTGGCGCCGGATACTGCGTCCTCGGACGGGTGGCCGAGCTGGTGGCGGGGGGACCGTTTGAAAAAATCTTGCAGAAACAGGTTTGCGCTCCGCTTGGTTTGACCCATACAACCTATTTCCCTGCCGCGAAACCCTTTGTCTGCGCCACCGGGTTTGCACCCGAAACGGCACCTCATGCCTTGGGTGCACGTCACAAATTTCCGTTGATCGGCGGCAGTCTGTATACAACGGCCGACGAAATGATTCGCCTCGGGCAGAGCGTCGCAGGCTTCGTGCCGACGGAATCGGGCGCGGCTTTTTTCAGTCCGCAAACATGGAAGGAACTCATGGCAGTCCGCAAACCAACACCGGGATACGCCCTGGGCTGGAATACGCTCCGCAACAACGGCCGGATCATCCGAATTTCCCACGGCGGTTCGCTGCAGAGTTATCGCAGCTTTATCGCGGTCGACCTTAAAAACAAGACCACCGTCGCCGCAACCTGGACTTTGCCAGGGCCGAACGATGAAGTCGGGAAACAAATCAAAACCGCACTCACGGCAGCCATGGATAATATGTGAGTTTCCAACCCGAGTATATTCTGTTTGACATCCCGCAGGCGCTCCCCTACCTTTACGCGCTCTTAAGAAAACCCTCGATTTATGGGGGGAGGTGAAATTTAGATATGGCACAGGAAACTTGTGAAGTAAAAGTCCGTCGTGGCGAAAGCGTTGATCGCGCTCTCCGTCGGCTGAAAAAAGCGCTTGATAAAGAAGGCATACTGAAAACTATGCGCGCCAAGCGGCATTATGAAAAACCAAGCGAAAAGAGAAAACGCTTGAAGAACTCCCGACCCAGCATCAAGCGTTAAGCTCTTGATGTCCGAGTCAAACAAAGCTCCCTTTCCGGGAGCTTTTTTCTTGTCCGGATCGTCATGCGATTGAAAAGTGAACACGCATGCAATAATTGGCCGGTCGCAACGTTTGATTTCCGAGAAAAGGATAAACCATGAAAACAATTTTTCTTGCCGGAGTCTTGTTTATCATCTCCAGTCTGAAGGTTGCAGGGGAATACAACCCGCTCGCAATCAGCTATGCATTCACACCATCCACGTTGGATCTCGCCGTGAAGGATGCCCGTCGGGATCGCTCGGTCCCGGTTCTTATCTATTTACCTGACGCGACCAACGCCGCTTCGGTCGTTATGTTTAGCCATGGACTGGGCGGATCGCGTAAGGGGTGTGCCTACCTCGGCAAGCACTGGGCGGCACGCGGCTATGTTGCCGTTTTTGTCCAGCATCGGGGATGCGACGACACCGTCTGGAAGAACGCGGCTGGTAGCGAACGAATGAAGGCGATGGAAAAGGCGGCCGGTGGCAAAAACTACCTGTTGCGGGTGAAGGACGTCCCCGTCGTGCTTGACCAGCTCGAAAAATGGAACATCGAACAAGGCCACGCCTTGAAGGGGCGGATGGATCTTGAGCACATCGGCATGTCCGGACACTCCTTCGGCGCGGTCACCACCCAGGCAGTCAGTGGCCAAACCGTCGGGCGCGGCCGTATAACGTTCACCGATCCGCGCATCAAGGCCGCCATCGCCTTCAGTCCCAGCACTCCGCAGCGTGGCAAAGCGGAAGATGCCTTTCATGTGCGGATCCCGTGGATGCTGATGACCGGCACCAAGGATATTTCAATCATTGGAAACGCCGACATGGCCTCGCGACTGGCGGTGTATCCCGCCCTACCGCCGGGTGGCAAATTCGAACTGGTGCTGCATAATGCCGAGCATTCGGCGTTCTCCGACCGCGCCCTGCCGGGTGACACCGAGTCGCGCAATCCCAACCACCACCGCGCCATCCTTGCATTGAGCACGGCATTCTGGGATTGCTACCTGCGAGAAGACAAGGCCGCGCTGGAATGGCTCAATGGAGAAGGCCCGCGATCAATCCTTGAGCGGCCAGACCGGTGGCAACACAAGTAAATCAGGCAACGGGATACTTCGCCACCAGCGCAAGCGTTTCATCCATTTGTTCGGGCGACATCGCGCCAACGGTCATGGCATCCATCGCGCCGTTCGACTGGGCAAACTTGATGCACTCGTCTTTTTTGTGCACCAGTTGGCCTTCGCCGTAGATCTTCATACCGATCACACCCTTGCCGTTGGCCTTGGCTTTTTTCAGCAGGGCAATCACTTCCTCCGGCGAGGCATCCATCTTTACCTGGTCGGGATTGATCCGCGACAGCATCACATCCACCCACGGCAGCTCGGCGGCAATCTGCATCGCACCCCAATTATGGCAGGAAACACCGACGGCCTTGATCCGCCCTTTCTGCTTGGCTTCCGTCAGGGCATCCATGTACGGCTTCATCTCTTCCGTCCAGTCCGGATTCACCAGGCAATGCAGCAGAACGATATCCAGATAGTCCGTGGCGATTTCATGCTGGAAACGGTCAATGGCCATCTGGGCGGATTTGTAGCGTTGCTGGGCGGGAAGCTCCGCCGGTTTTTTGCTGTCGTAGCGCCACCAAAGTTTGGTAAGGATGGTTACCTTCTCGCGCGGGATCGTGCGCAACGCCTCGCGGCAGTAGAGGTGCGAGCCGTAGAGGTCTGCCATGTCAAAGAAGGTTACACCGCGGTCGTAGCTATGCTGGAACAGACCAACCAGTTTTTCGAAGCCCAGCTTGGTTTGATCCGACTGCCGGTTGCGCCCTTTCATTCCGGTACCGAGGCCGACCCGCGACATCGTGATGCCGGTTTTGCCGAGACGAACCTGCTCCGGCGCCACAACCTCCGCCTGTGCTTTCCCGGCCAAGGTTCCCAGATATGCGGCCGCGCCAATGGCCGGCATGAATTCCCTGCGCTTGATTCCGTTCATAATCACCCACTCCCTTCGAATACGAAAAATGGTAGCATATGCCCATGTGGATTTTCTATTCCTAAAATGTTGAATTCGTGCCGTTAGACAGGCCATTGTCCAACTCAAATGCGAAAGGAAACAGAATAATGCCATCCAGACGAATCATGATACAGTCAAGCGCCGCCGTGGCGGGCGCCGCCATAACCACCTCCATTGCCAAAGCGGCCCCGAAGAAAAGTCCGTTCAGCTATTGCCTGAATATGGCGACCATCAAGGGCTATGAATTAAGCCTCGTCGAAGAGCTGGAGGTGGCCGCCAAGGCCGGTTATACGGGAGTGGAACCGTGGACACGTAAAATCTCCGAATACCAGAAAAGCGGCGGATCGCTGGCCGACCTTGGTAAACGCATACAGGATCTTGGCCTAACGGTGGAAGGCGCCATCGGATTTACGCGGTGGATTTTGGACGACGACAAGAAACGCGCGGCGGGATTAGAACAGATGAAGGGCGAGATGGATGCACTGGCACAGATTGGCGGCAAACGGATCGCCGCCCCCCCGGCCGGCGCCAACAAGGGCGAGCCACTTGACCTGAAGAAGGCGGCCGAACGCTACAGGGCCCTGCTGGAGATTGGCGATGAGACCGGCGTGATGCCCGCCCTCGAAATATGGGGTCCATCGGCCACCCTCCACAGTCTTGGTGAAGCTGCGTTTGTACTGGCGGAGTGCGACCATCCCAAGGCCAACCTGTTGGCGGATACCTACCACATCTACCGGGGCGGCGGCGGTTTCCATGGCCTGAAAATATTCAGTGCAGACGCCCTGCAGATTTATCATATGAACGATTATCCCGACATCCCGCGCGACAAGATCACGGACAGGGACCGGGTGTGGCCGGGTGACGGCATTGCGCCGACCAAAGAGATATTAACCGACCTTGCGTCCGGCCATGATAAACTGGTGCTGTCGCTGGAATTGTTCAACCCCAACTACTGGACCACGGACGCATTGACAACGGCCAAGCTGGGTCTGGATAAGATGAAAACGCAGGTTGCGATGGTCTGAGTATCCGTTTCCAGGTATTGGAAGTTCGGTTCCAATGGTTGGAATACTTTGCCAGGAGGAAACACATGAAAACGACATCCCATGTTGCACATACACGCCGTGAATTCAGCATGGCGGCTTCCGCCCTTGCTGCCGGCCTGGTTCTGCCGGGCTGTGACGAGTCGCCCGCTGCCGATGAACTGGGGCCGTTGCTGCCTCGCCGCCGGCTTGGCAAAACGGGCCTCGATGTAACCTGCTTCTGTCCGGGCGGGATGCACATCGAGTGGATGAAGGAGGAGGCGGATTCCGCCAAGACCATCGAATATGCCGTCGAACAGGGTGTGCGGTTTTTCGACACCGCCGTATCTTACGGCAAGGGCCGCAGCGAAGAGCTGTACGGAAAATACCTCACGCCGAAGTACCGCGAATACATAAAGATCATGACCAAGAGCCGGGGGGTAACCGGCTCGGAAGTCCGCACGGATATTGAAGGGTCGCTGCAGCGCATGAAAACCGACTATATTGATATCTACATGATGCACAGCATCATGTCGCCGGAAGACGCGGACGGACGCATCAGCAACGGTGTGCTGGATGTGCTGCGCGAGTATAAGGAAAAGGGACGGATCGGACACTTCGGCTTCACCGGGCACCTCTCGCCCGCGGCACACAACTACCTGTTGTCCAAGAAAATTCCGGACATTGAAGTGTGCCTGCTGCCGGTCAATGTAGCCGACCCGTCGTATGACAGCTTTGTGTTGAATACCGTGCCGGAACTGGTGAAGCAGGATATCGGGATACTGGCCATGAAAACGCTGGCCAATGGAGGGCTGCAGGGCGGAGTCAAAGGTGGTGTGAAGGGCGAAGCCAACGGTACGTATGCCTCGGTGATCCCGAACCGCATCAGTGTCCGCGAGGCACACACGTTTTCGCTTTCACTGCCCATTGCGGCGATTGTCAGCGGAGTAAACACCCCGGAGCAGCTTGCTTATAATATCGAGACAGCCCGCAGTTTCAAGCCACTGGACGAAAACCAACGTGAAGAGCTTATCGCCCGGTGCGCCGATCTGGGAAAGACCGGCGAAATGGAATTCTACAAGTGGCCCAAGATGAAATATCCGGGGCAACGCAGCACGAAACTCAGTGCTTGATCCAGTAGACGTAGGCCTCCCACAACTCATTGCCGCCGAGCAACCAGATCACCGCCGCCAGCGCAATGTAGGGTCCGAACGGAATCTTGCTCTGCCACTCCTTCCTGCCGACCGCTATGAAGGACATGCCGATAACCGAACCGAGCAGCGACGAGATGAATATAATAAAGATGACGGCCTCCAGACCGAGAAAGGCCCCCAGCGCACCCATCAGTTTTACATCGCCGAAGCCCATGGCATCCTTTTTCAGCGCCAGCCGCCCGAGTACGGATACCAACCAGAGAATGCCGAAGCCAAAACCCATACCGACGCAGGATTTAATCAATCCCGCCATGTGCGTGCTTTCCTGATGCATTTCGGGAATCAGGAAGCTGAGGATGGGGCCAATGATCATTCCGCCAATGGTCGTGCGGTCGGGAAGCCACATGTGGTCGATGTCGACAAACGTTCCGAGCACCAGCCCGAAAATCATCAGCCAGTACGGCACAAAACGGAAATCAAACACCTCCCCTTGAACCAGAGGGTATTTCGACCAAACCAGTACAAACAGCACCGCCGTCAGAAACTCAACCAGAAAGTAGCGGGGGGAAATCTTCACGCTGCATTGTCGGCATTTCGCGCCGAGCATGATGTAGCTGAGTAGCGGGATATTATCGTACCACGGGATCATGTAGCCGCACTTCGGGCAGTGCGAACGCGGCTTGACCACCGACTCCTCGGCCGGAATCCGGTAGATGCAGACATTCAGGAAACTGCCCCAACATGCCCCGAACAGAAAAACCACAAAGGTGAAATAATAATCGATAAATGTCATCAAGCCCTCCCGTAGACTGCACTTTCCAAAGCGGTTCGCATGGCGGAAACCGATGGTTCCGTATTCGTCCAGATTTCAAATGATCGTGCGCCTTGGTGCAGCAGCATGCCAAGCCCGTTGGCCACCTGCGCCCCCGCCTCGCGAGCGGACGTGAGAAAAGCGGTTTCCGGATACATGTAGATCAGATCAAACGCGCACTGACCAGCGCGGAATGCTTCCGGCGGCAGCAGCGACGGATCGTCCTTCTTCATGCCCACCGGAGACGCCTGAATCACCAGATTGGATGCGCGGCAAAGCTCCACCTTATCCGAATCTTCCAATGCCTGGAAAATTTCAACCTGCGGCGCAACGGTTTTGATTTCATCTTCCAACCGCTGGACGCGCTCCGCATCGATGTCGGCCAGCACCACCGCCTTTGCGCCACTGGTGGCGGCCATCAGCGCCGTTGCGCGCCCTGCCCCGCCGCAGCCGAGCATAAATACGGAATCGTCCTGCACGGTTTGATCAAATGCCTCCTCCAGCGCCTTAAGGACTCCATAGCCATCCGTGTTGTGGCCAATCATTCCACTCGCTGTGAACTGCACGGTGTTTACTGCACCAAAGAGCTTTGCGGTTTGATCCAGCTTTTCCAATCCCTGGAAAGCGACCTCTTTCAGTGGCACGGTCAGGTTGACGCCGCCGAAACCCATGGCCGCCATGGACGGCAGCACCTCCATCAGACGATCCGGATGCACATCGAACGCCAGATAGATTGCGTCCATGCCCAATTCAGCAATCGATGCGTTGTGCATCACCGGCGACAGGGTGTGCCCGATCGGATGCCCCAGCACGGCAAACGGCTTTGTGTGTCCACTCAGATTCATTTTTGTCCCGCAATCCTGTTCAATCCGGCGACAATCGCACGCACGGCCGCTTGGTCAATATTGGAGTCGGCACCAACGCCGTAGATCACTCCGCCGTCCCCGAGCTTGAGCGGTACATACGCCATCGCATGGGCATCCGCGCCCTTCCCAATCGCCTGTTCGTGATAATCGTCCCCCGCAAATCCAATATCCACCAGCTTACGAATCCCGTTCACAAATGCGGAGATCGGTCCGTTGCCGTCGGCCACCACTGTTTGTTCCCCACCCTTTACTTTCACTTTCACTTCACCATGAATAAAAGTCGGAT
>JAIPIO010000201.1 GCA_021734595.1 Kiritimatiellales bacterium
TTTCAGTTCCGAACCTGTTGTTGAGGCCAACTGCCACTCCGCGACATGCAGTTCGCCTTTGCGTAATTCGCCCTTGAACTCAAACAACCGGGACTTGAACCCCACACGGCCGGGCAGATAGCGATTTTTCGTTGGCATTTCATAACGCCAGAGATTGAACACTTGGCCTGTCCCCTTGGACGGTTGCGCGGCCAAGAGCCCCGGGCCTTCGGCTCCTTTAAGAAAGGCGGCAAAACGACCGTGTTCCGCGCCGCGGGCAGCCGTTCCAAAAATTCGGTTTCGCTCTTGATTTCGCGTCACGGTCTGCAAACCGGTTGGTGTTTCCCAGGCGAAGCGGTCCATCTCCTGCCCGGCATAGAAATAGCAGTAAACCGGCATTGCTTTTTGCAATTTAACTGACTGCTTTGCCTGTAGGGTGTAGCGCAGAATCAGCGGGTTTTCCTGCTTGGACAGGATAAGAGTTTTCGTGACTAGGAAAAGCGGCCAGTCCTGGGTGAGTTCGAGGATGATCTTTTCGCTTGTTTCCAAGCATTGTAACGATCTCGTCACGCTGCGTTGGTATTCGTAGGTGCATTTCGAATTTTGCGCGTCGTTATCTGCCGGCATTTCCAGTGTCTGATGTGAAAGAAGCGGTATGGAGCCTCTCGAGGTGTGCAAGGTGAACATGCCGGTTTCGGGCTGAACCTGTAGTTCCAGTGAAGGCGTGCGGAAAGTTCGCGCAGCATCTTCAGGTGTAGCCGAGAAGCCGTTGCAGGCAACGCCCATCATGGCAATCATAGCCAGCGATATTGTCATAATGTTTTGCTGGTGCATTTTCGCTTCTTGCGATTTCCCGTAGCTCACCATGGGTTCTTCTCCGTGCTTATGGCTTCTTTCTGCGCGAACAGCCGAAGCTTGTTCTTTTTGAAAGGAATCGGGATGACTGTCTTTTCCGAACAAGAAAAGGATTCGTCACTTATCAAATCCGTCAGCTTATCTGAAGGTCCGGGTGGGATGACGGACAGTTCTTCGTCCTGATCCGTGTGAAGGGCGAAGATTTTTCCCGACGCGGAGAGCCAGGTGCCCGGCTTCGTCCAGAGGTGGACGCCGGCATGTGCGGCAAGGTTGTTCAGCAACTGCCAGGGGAGCAGGGGGGCGGCCGTCCAGAAATCGAAACGGCTCTCTTTCTCTTTCATGGCAATCCCCGGCAGATGCAGCGATTCCAGTTGCCCCAGAATTTCCGCATTGGGATCCGTGGAATACAGAACCGGTCCGTAGATACCGCGGATATCGTTGTTGCCCAGGCTTCCCACAGTGCGCGGCACGGCGGCAGCAAGGTGATGTTCGGGTACGGTGATGGAACACTGGTTGGATGTTATTGTATCCACAGCTTCAAGCTGAATCTGGGTGAGACGCCGACAATTTCCTGCATCAAATCCCTTTTCGTTGATCGCTCCGCAGGCGTAACACCAGACAGCAGAGACATGTTGACCGTCCAAATACTGACGCAGCTCCCGAAGGCGCCGTTCCGGGACATACCACAGATCACGAAAGATGCAGAGCTTGTACCGCGGGCGTTGCAGCAGATCCTCCACAGTGACAACATCGCACGGCGCGCCGATGCGGCAGATTTCGGTGTTGAGGCAGTCGCGGCTGAGCATGTAATAACCGCTCAATCCCTCAGAGTAAGCTGTCGAAGCTTCATCCACGACATAAGCGATTTCCGCCTGGCCGCTTCGGACGTCTGGGGGCAGCTTGCCCGCAACCTCTTCAAGGCGGCGAATCAACGTCCGACAGGATTCGTCGAGGTACCAGCCGCGGCCAAAGTCATAATACCAGAAGTGCCCCGTTCCCTGGGTGAAGCTGTATAGAGTGTCGCGAGTGAAACGGGACAAGCTTTCTTCTCTTTCTGCCTCTGTAGCGCTTGAAGCAGCAGCGTAGGATTTCCAGGTCAGCACATCATTTTCGATGATAAAAATTTTGCGGCGCGCAATGGTCTGCACAGGTGCCTGACTGAAAACCCCTGCCTCTCGGTTATGATAGACATTGGGCGTTGAAAGTATGTCCAGCGCTGGATTCTCCAGCAGAAGATCAAGTTGAGTTTTGGCCTGTTGGCTGATGTAGGCGCTGCACCCGGTCTGCAGATAGTAACCGGCAAATGCGCCTGTCACCACAGGCACCGGTGCGGCTTTTTTTACGACCGCGCAGAAATGAAGTATGGCATGGTTGAGTTGACGGGAATAGCAGTCCACCCAGTCGGTCCACTGGCGGGAACGCGCCGGCTGGCGGAAGACGCCCCTATGCGTCATCAGAGTCGCGAGTTTGTCAGGCGGCTCCGCATCGTCAAAAGTAACATCGGAATGATTCCATGCCCGCCGCAGTTCTTCTTCACACGAATAGCGGTCTCCAAGGGAGGTCCGGAAAGCCGCAAGCATGGGGGGGCTGAAGTCATAGCTGCCGTACTGGCTTCCGATGTAGGAACCGTAAGGGCCCCATTCTCCGCAGGTTCCGTACGCAGGTTGGTAGCCGAAAAAATGTCCGGTGTACGGCTTTTGCCAGGTGTGTCGGACGTAGGCCCGCAGGGCTGAAGCCGCATCCTGCCGCCAGCGCAACGACGCCAGCGACGGATTGTCCGGGCCGTGATAAATCTTGCCTTCGTAATTCCACCAGGGATCGGCATCGTGGCGATTCGGCTGTATTGCCGGCCGAACTCCCCGGAATCTAATCAATTCATCGGGATAAAAACGGTCCCACCAGCTCGGTGTCGATAGGAAAACCCGGGGCATGAACAACGCTTCAGGCGCAGCTTCCAGAATCTGCCGGTGCATGCTATCCAAGTCTCGGAAGTCGAAAGAGCCATCTTCGCGCCAGGCGGTCGTCAGCGGCATGAGAAAGGTGAACAGCCGGACGCCATCCTCGTACATGGAGCGCAGCGCATCCAGGTAGAGACGGTCGCTATACGGGTCGAAGGTGTAGATCGTGCCGAAAAAGGGCTTCTCCCCGCAGAACAGGCTCGGAACGCCGTTCGTCAAATTCATCTGCACGCCGTGCTCCTGCACCCGTTCGGGAGAAGGCACTCTGTAGTTGCCATTGTCCATTCTATTCGTTCTTTTTTTCATTAATATCTACTGCGGGTAGGGTAAAGTGTAAAAGTCCGAAAACAGCGTGGCGAATGTTTCAGCTCAAACACAGTGAATTGTGCGTGTGGATTGTCGCACAACAAGTTCACCGGGAAGCTGGACAACTCTCTGTTTGGGGTTTTCACCCCGGATCAGGCGGAGCACCAGATTAACGGCCTCCTGGGCCAATCTTTCTCGCGGTTCCCGCACGGTCGTCAGAGGAGTGCGCGTGAACCAGGTGAATGGAATATCATCACCGTGCCCGGCCACGGCGAGATCCTGCGGCACCCGGAACCCGAATGATTCAATGGCGCGGATGGCGCCGATCGCAATGAGATCGTTGGCGCAGTACACGGCGTCCGGCCTGGGAGAGCGCGAAAGCAGTTCTGTCATGGCTGTAGTCCCTGCTTCGACGGTGTAGTGCCCTTCCACAATGAGACTGGAATCCTGTGCTAGACCGGCTTCTCTCAGGGCCTGTTGATATCCCTGAGTGCGCTCCCGGGCCTGCCGCGATTCACCACCGGTAATATGCGCGATCCGTACACACTTCTGTTCGATGAGGTGGCAGGTTACGAGCTTGGACAGCTGGAGGTTGTCAACCTCCACCCCGTAGTAGGGACATTCCGGAGCGGCGCCAACAAATACAAAAGGAGTGTGGGCGGCACTCAACCACGTGTAAAGTTCTTGGTGAGCGTCAATCAACCGTGGTGAAAGAATCAGACCGTCCACACGGTGGTCGTACAGGCGCCGGATTTCCTCTGCTTCATCATTCCAGGTCGCGGGCGCATTCAGCAGCAGGTGGTAACCCTCTGTTCGTGCGGCCCGGTCCAGCTCGGTGAGAATGCCAAGCCAGTGATCGTATCGAAAATCCGGTAACTGCACACCGAGGGTCATCGTGCATCCCCGCTGCAGGTTCCTCGCCAATAGATTCGGGCGGTAGCCGGTCTTGCGGACCGCCGCCAACACACGTTGGCGCGTCTCCTCTGAAACACCCTTTTCCTGCCATTTTCCGTTCAGGACATTGGATACAGTCACGCGGGATACTGCCGCTTCTTTCGCCACATGCGACATCGATACGGGCATTGTTCTGTCCTTTTCATTGTGAGTCGTCGTGCAGTAAGGGACGAAACAACGTTTCGCGCAGAGCAGGTGATCCGCTGGGGAATCCTTCGACATGACCATCAGCCATAAGAAGATTGGCCGATCCTTGATGACGAACCGCAATATAGGGTTCGGGATTTCTACAGTCCCAATCGTTCCGTGCCATATTTTCCCGTTGGTCTCCGAGTACAAGGAAATGCGAAGGATCGTGGATCGAGGCCATCCGCGTCCGGATCGGATGGACGCTGTTAGGCCATTGAGTGAGGCGTTGCACCAATCCGCTGGTGTCGTAAGAGCCGCCGCAGAAGGCGTTCATCAGGTAGCTCAGCCCGCTGTATGTTCGCGAATGGTGCGGATCGCCGCGGTCGGCGGGGCAGAAGGCGATGGTGCCGACGTATTGAGCCTGATGATGCCCCGTGCCGTCGGGGATCCCCATGTATGTGTCCAATCGCGCGCCCCAATAGTAATCCCGCCACCAGACGCCGGTGCCGACCCAGGCAGGCGAGAGCCTCCCGGCATGATCGTCGGCATACAAGCTCCAGGCAAGCCCGATACCCCTCAGGTTTGACACGCAGCGGATTGCCAATGCGCGTTGCCTGGCGTTATATAATGAAGGTAAAAGGATGGACGCCAGAATCGCCAGAATCGCGACGACCACAAGTAACTCGATCAAGGTGAACATTTCGTGGCGACTGCCGTTGCGACGTCTGTTGATGGGTTTGTCCATAATGTTGGGCATGTTTTCGATTCACCGGCGGCGGCGCATTGCACACAGGATCGCTCCCACTGTCAGAATTGCAAAAGCAGTCGGCTCCGGTACATAGGAGGGCGTGACGCTGAGCCAGTTCAACCTACCGAGGGCGGAGGAGCCGGAGGGCTTTTCTACAATGATCCATAAATCGTTGACCGGTGCACTGAGACTCCCCGGTAGAGTAACGGTCTGCTGTATTGAGTAAGCGGTTTCTCCTGGGGTGTCCCAAATGACTTCATCGAATGCGCTGAATGCCGGATCGGCCCACCTGTCCAGGGAGCCGCCAGTTGGTTCGACGGCGGTTGTGGCCATGCGCATTATCGGTTCGTGGTCCCACTGGAGGTTGTCGAGGTTTGCGGACACGGTTCCGCCAGTGAAGCCAAGATCCGAATGGAAATGGTATATAATGCCGCCGAACTGCCAGTTGTGCTCGCCCAGCTGCACTCTCTCGTCGATTTCGCTCCATGTAACATCGCCGGAGCTACTTGTGTTGCAATCTCCGACGACCGCCCATAGATCGTTTTCGAAAGCCGCCTGATCCGCGTAGTCGTAGGACGTATAAAAACTGGGTTCGCTGGCTTTGTAGAGTGGTATTGTGTTGTCGTAGGGAGTACGTCCGCGTATCATGTCCGCGTGAACCGTTGCGTTCCATAATGTGACGAAACCGATTGCCGTCAGAAGTGTTGCGAATGTAACTTTTTGCATTTTGGCTTTCTCCCGTTTGGCTTTGTGCTTTATGCACATTGTTCACTGCATTTTTCCCCGACTTCTCGTTGAATTGACCGCCGAGGGTCTTATCGTGCCGCGACGTTTACTCCTTCTTTTGTCTTGTGTTCTCGCGTATGCTGCTCGACCTGGTTCGATCGGCTTTACACGTGTAAAGTACACGCGCCTGTTTTGGAATACAAGGGACACGGGGGACAAACTCTGAAAAAAGGACTACAAAAGATTGAGTCCTAAATCGACGAAACGGGTGAAGTCTTCACGATTGAATGTCGCAAACTGTGCCTGGCAGCGAATTGCGACGGCGGCAATCATGAGTCCACAAACGTACCCCGTCGCCGATTGATACGGTTGAATAGATGGGCGGCCAATGGCGCGTCGTCAACGCCAAACGGCTCTTTCCAGCTTACCAGAACATCCGCCGCGGCCTTCTTTTCTCCAGATAACGGTCCGCACAAGTATTCGCTCCAAACAATGCTGCAGACACCAAAATCCAAGGTTTCAGGTTTCGGGTGACAAGTGCGCGGTTCGCGCTTTTTACCAGTCGTTGAACAGGTTTGGTTGGCGGACTTCTTCCTCGTCGTCCCGTGTATCACCATCTTTTTTGCGGTGGCGAGCGAGTTTTGGTTTGCCCGCCTTTGTGATGGCGTTGCCCTCGAGATTGCTCAGCACCTCGTTGGCCCGGTCGAGGACCTCCTTGGGGAGTCCTGCCAGGCGGGCCACGTGTATGCCGTAGCTTTTGTCCGTGCCGCCTTCCAGGATTTTGCGGAGGAAGATGACTTTGTCCCCCCATTCGCGCACCGCGACGTTGAAGTTTTTGACATTGGGTTTGGT
Organism: Kiritimatiellales bacterium; assembly: GCA_021734595.1. Lineage (GTDB taxonomy): Bacteria > Verrucomicrobiota > Kiritimatiellia > Kiritimatiellales > Pontiellaceae > JAIPIO01. Next base: position 6,508 of record JAIPIO010000201.1, read on the forward strand.
GAGTGCCAGTTCGGTGAGTTCGTGGTAATGGGTCGCGAAGAGTGTGCGTGCCTTGACCGCGGGGGTATCGTGCAGATATTCCGCCACCGCCCACGCCAGGCTCAATCCGTCGAACGTACTGGTGCCGCGTCCGATTTCATCGAGGATGATGAGGCTTTGGTCGGTAGCGTTATTCAGGATGTTGGCGGTCTCCACCATTTCCACCATGAACGTACTTTGCCCGCGGGCAATATCGTCGGCTGCGCCCACCCGTGTGAAGATACGGTCGACAATACCGATTGTTGCGGACTTTGCCGGTATGAAGCTGCCCATCTGCGCCATGAGGACCAGCAGTGCCACCTGCCGGATGTAGGTGGATTTACCGGCCATATTGGGTCCGGTAATGATGGCGAGTTGGTGGTCGTTGACGTCAAGGATTGTGTCATTGGGCACGAACCGTTCCTGGCGCATCAGGTTGTCGAGTACTGGGTGGCGCCCGTCCCGGATATCCAGCATACGTTCTTCAGTCAGTTGCGGTCGTGAATAGTCGTTGCGCGCGGCGGTTTCCGCCAGTGACGCCAGCACATCCAGCGTTGCAACTGCGCGCGCGGTAGCCTGGATCCGGTCTGTTTTCGCCACCACGTGTTCCCTCACGTTCTGGAAGAGGTCGTATTCCAGGGCCTTACTCTTCTCTTCCGCGCCCAGCACCTTGTTTTCCAGTTCCTTCAATTCGGGGGTGATAAAGCGTTCCGCGTTCACAAGTGTCTGTTTGCGGATGTAGTTATCCGGCACCATGTCGAGATTTGCCTTCGTCACCTCGATGTAATAGCCGAACACTTTCCTGAATCCGTGAAAAAACCAATCGATTTTACCGCGGATTCAATTTTTGTTGATGTTGTTGTGATTTTTCGTTGAAATTGTTGTTGTTATCCGTCGGTTG
>JAIPIO010000202.1 GCA_021734595.1 Kiritimatiellales bacterium
GTGGAAATTGAAATTACCCGGACGACCGGTTCCAAATATTGGAAAATCAGCACGGGGAGCACATACGAAAAATATGATGCAAACCATGTTCGGTTCAGGGTTCGGCTGGAGCCGGGAAGCAAACAGGAAATCGAATACGAACTGGCGGTGTTTCATGGAACAAGGACGGAAAAATGACCGCAAAGACGCTAGGACGCAAAGAAAACCGAACCCTTGCTTCTTTGCGTCTTCGTGGTCGAAACAGCAGGTGAAAAGGAGGCAGGCATGAAGAGAATGGGAATGATGATGATCGCGGTCGCGCTGTGCGGCGCGGCGCAGGCGAAGGTGGATTTGGTGACGGTCCCGACGCGCGCTACGGTGCAATTGACGATTTACAACTCGGCCGATATGACGCTGGTGCGCGAGAGCCGCGCATTGACGCTGAAGGAGGGAGACAACAAGCTGCAGTTTTCGTGGGCCAACACGCTGATCGATCCGACCAGCCTGGAAATGCTGCCGAAGCTGAACGCGGACAAGATCGATATCCAGGATCTGGTCTACCCACCGCGCGTAAAGAATCTGGGCTTGTGGAATGTGAACAGCCGCATCAGCGGCAAGTCGCCGGTGGAAATCAGCTATCTGACCAGCGGACTTTCATGGCGCGCGTTCTACATGGGCACACTTACACCGGACGAGAAAAAACTGCGCCTAGAGGGCTATGTGCGGGTGACGAACAACAGCGGCGAAGATTATGAAAATGCACAGACGCGCCTGATTGTCGGCCAAGTTCACATCCTGGATCAAATCGCGCAGCTGGCGCAGCGGGAGCATCCGTACGGCAGCCCGGTATCAATTAGAATGGCTAATCTAGAGGCTGCCCCCGCCAACAGGCCCGAGTTGATGAAGGCCAAACGGGCAATGGTGGCCGGAGCCGTCGCCATGGATATGGCCTATGAGGCAGCGCCCAAAGAGATCAAGAAGGAGGGGTTGAGCGAATATTTCCTCTACACGATCGAAGGCACGGAAACCATCCCGACGGGGTGGTCGAAGCGGCTGCCGAGTTTTGATACGGACGGCATCCCGGTGGTGAACCTCTACAAGTTTGAAGAGGAGCGCTACGGTCAGCAGGTTCGCCGGTTCTTGAGCTTTAAGAACGACGAAAATCACGAGCTGGGCGACACACCGATTCCGGGAGGGTCGATGAAGGTCTACCGCAGCACCGGCGAGGATTCGCACCTCTCCTACGAGGGACGCTCCAGCTTTAAGTACATTCCGGTGGACGAAAAGGTAGAGCTGGATCTCGGGAGCGTGCAGAACGTGATCGTCGAGCCGAAGCTGATGAAGTTTGCGACGGACAAGTACAAATTCAACCGCGGCAATATTTCGGGCTGGAATGAAATCCGCGATTTCAAGGTGGAAGTACGCAACACGCGCGCGGTACCGGTGAAGATTGAAATCAAGCGCAACCTCGGCACGGCCTACTGGGACCTGGATAAATCCGGCGACCATGGGACGTTTGAGAAAGACGACGCCGACACGGTGAAGTTCACCGTCGAGCTGCAACCGGAGTCGAAAAAGGAATTCACCTATCAACTCACTACCTATCACGGCGAAAACCAGGAACGATAATTTGAGAAGGAGATTATTATGAAAACAAAATGGACCATCATACTGCTGGCAGGACTCGCAATAACCGCACAGGCGCGGATCAAGATGGTGGCGCTGCCGGAACGCGGGCATACGGATATCCGGCTCGACAATCCCAGTGCGACGCTGATTGAGGAGGAGCGCGTGCTGACCCTGCAGCAGGGGCTGAACCAGGTCGATTTTTCATGGAAGGGCGTGAGCATCGATTCGGACTCCATCCGGTTGACCGTGCTCGGCCACCCGGACGACGTCACGCTGCTGAACGTGAGCTATCCGCCGAATGAAGCCGCGCTGGTATGGGAAATCAACAGCAAGGCGGCGGTGGAGGAGAAAGTGCGCATTTCCTACCTGCTTTCGAACATCGACCGGTTGATCACCTACAAGATGGTGGCGGACAAGGAGGAGACAAAGGTCGACCTGAAGAGCTTCCTAGTGCTACGCAATTTTTCAGGCGAGGATTTCGCGAACGCGCGTGTGCTGCTTGATTACGGCGAAGCTTTTGAGCGCGGTATCCAGCACGAGGAAACCAAGCAGCTCCTATTCCTCAAGGCGGGTGCCGTGCCGATTGAGAAAACATGGACGTTCGACGCCGCGGTGAAGCCGTGGGATCCGGAAAAAGTCAGCGGCAATGTCGGTATTCCGGTTTCGTATAAAATAAAGAATGCGCAGGAGAGCGGCCTCGGAAAGTTTGCGCTCAATGGCGGCAAGGCACGCGTGTTCCAGGATGACGGCAGCGGCAGCACGATCATGCTGGGTGAAGACCGCCCCGCGCTGGTGCCGATCGGCGAAAAGATGGAGGTCTACATCGGCGACAGCCGCGACATCACGGTGACGCAGAAGAAGATGACGGACACCCGGATCAACATCCGCCGCAACAACAAGAACCAGATCGTGCTGTACGATACCGACGAGCTGATCACCGCCAAGATTGAAAACTTCAAGGACAAGCCCGCAAAGCTCACCTTGATCCAGCACATCCCCGGCCAGTGGGACATGGAAAAGTGCAACATGGAATACAAGCTGGAAGATGCCTCCACGCTGAAATTCGAGATCGAGCTGCCGCCCAACGGTAAAAAGGATTTCGAAATGCACTATCACCGCCGCAACATCCGGCCTTAGCGGAAAAGAGATTTCCCAACCATTGGAATGTGCCCCCGGCGGGCGTTCCAATGGCTGGAAAGCTCGGTCCATAAATCCGTTTCTATTCCCGCCGGATTTGTCTATTCTCCCGCTCAACCGGGAGGCGTATTTTGAAAGCAACAACTATTGTTTGGGCAGTAATCCTTATCATTGGGGCAGGTTCAACTGTTGCGCAGACCATACCAGATCCAACCGACACCATCCTGCTGACATCAGCCCCGCCGTACAATGCAACCGGCGAACTGTTTATTTCAAAGGCGGACACCAATTCCGTTGGGCTGCACTGCCCCATCCTTTTAGCCGAGGGCTTTGATCTAAACAATACGATGGGCTGGGAGGTGCTCTATTCCCTACTCGACCAAGAAAACCTGATTGGTGAAATACACGCATTTGGCCGGGATATACTGATCCTGAACTTCACCGATTCCACCGACGATATCCTCGCCAATGCTGCGCTGACCGAAAGCGCCATTAGTTACATTAATTCCAACCGGGCCGACAGCACGGACAAATTTACGGCAGTCGGCGTCAGTCTTGGCGGTCTGACCGTCCGCAAGGCGCTGGTGGATATGCCGAACCATGACGTCGATACCTGGATCAGTTTGGACGCGCCGCACGAAGGCGCCAACATTCCGCTCGGTCTACAGGAATATATTGAATTTTATGCCCCGTATAGCGACGAGGCCGAGGCCTATTTAATAACCCTTGATCGTCCGGCACCGCAACAGTTGCTACTGGTGCACCACAGCCATGCAGACGGACTGGCGGGAGGAAGTCCGACTCACCGGGACAGCTTCGTCGCGGCAATGGATGCGGCCGGATATCCAACCAATTGCAAAACCATTGCCATCAGCAACGGATCGGGCTTTGGCGAAAAGCATCCGTTCAATCCCGGCGATCTCATTATTCACTGGGAAAATAGTCTTTTTATTACCATCGATTCTGACATTCACGCACTGCCACAGACGCTATCGACCGTGTTTTACGGCAACTTTGACTTCTTTGGCAACGGAGACGAAAAAACCGTAACCTCGTATTACCCCCTCTCCCTTGACAATGCCCCGGGTGGTACGCGCAGTACATTTTTCGAGCTGTATTCAAGCTTGGATTATATCGACGGCAACGATTCCTGCGTTTATTCCAACCACTGCTTTATTCCAACCGTCAGCGCACTGGGAATTCCGATCGAAAACATTGAATCCAACCTGTCCGCACATGCTGAACTGACTGCCCTGAGCCCGTTTGATGAAATCCATTACGCCCCCACCAACGAGCCGCATGTGGAGATTAACATGCACAACAAACGCTGGCTGATGCGCGCAGTGCTGGAAGGCTACGACACCGACCGCGACGGGCTCGACGACTACCAGGAATTTCTGGTTGGAACCGCGTACAACTCCGCCGGCAGCAAGCTGACGGTCGGTGCGGTGATGGAGGTGCAGTTGATCAACAGCAAGGCGGTGCTCTCGTGGGAGCTTTTCCCGAATACGCAGTATGAAGTCTGGTTTTCCGAGGCGTTGGTCGGCCCGTGGAGTTCGCTCGAAACCATCCCGCCCTCCACCGACCCGGACATCACCCGGGAGTATGCGCTCGATACGGCGGTGGCTTCTGGCTTCTTCAAAATCGTTGCTGCGCCCGTCGATCCCGTCACGGATTGATCTTCCAGGCCTTGGAAGAAACCTTCCAGGGCCTGGAAATCAGATGCCGTATTACGTTCGACTCCTCACGTGTCCACGCTGGTGAAAAGCACTTTTCCGTTATCGTCGTTGGTGATCGAAAACTCCTCCATATGGAAGTGGGCATCGGATACGAAGGTGAGATGCCCGGCGAACTTCGCCTCGAGGTCAACCAGCGCGGCTTCATCCTCCTTGCGCAGTCGCTCCAACACGGAGGGGTTGACGGTAATGCGGATGGAGTGCGTACCGTTGCGGTCCTTGCGCAGGCTTTCGCTGATGCGCCGCTGGATCTCCACGCTCATGCTCAGCGTAGATTTGACCATGCCGCGTCCGCGGCAATAGTGGCAGTCGGTATACGAGGAGGTGTAGATGCTTTCCTCGACGCGCTGGCGGGTCATTTCCAATAGTCCGAGCTGGGAAATCTGCAGGACGTTGGTGCGGGCGCGGTCTTTTTTGAGCGCTTCCTTGAGCGTGCGATAGACCGCGTTTTGGTCGCGCTTGGATTTCATGTCGATAAAGTCGAGAATCACCAGGCCGCCGACGTTGCGCAGGCGCAGCTGGCGCGCGGCTTCTTCCGCCGCCTCCAGGTTGACCTGCAGGATCGACTCCTCCTGGGACTTGCCGCCCTTGTGCCGGCCGGTGTTGACATCCACGGCGATAAGCGCCTCGGTTTCATCGAACACCAGATAGGCACCGGACTTCATCCAGACCTTGCGGCGGTAGGCGGACTCGATCTGCTTTTCGACGTCGAAGTAGTCGAAGATCGGTTCTTCGCCGCCATAGAGCTGCACCCAGTTGCGGGAGCGGCGCGAAAACTTGGAGATCACATCGCGGGTGGTATCGAACATTTCGCGGTTGTCGATGTAGATGCGGTCGATATCCTCGGTAAGGTAGTCGCGCACCACGCGCTCGGCCAGGCCGGGCTCGCTGTAGAGGCAGCACGGCGCCGGCTTGTTCTGCATACCGTCCTCGATATCCTTCCAGATTTCAAACAGCGTGCGGGCATCGCGGGCAAAGCTGACCTTGCGGGTGCCGGAGCCGGCGGTGCGCACGATCAGTCCGAGATTTTCGGGTACGGGCAGGCGCGACAGGATTTTCTTAAGGCGGTTGCGCTCCTTCACATCACCGATCTTGCGGGAAATCCCCTTCAGGTGGGTGCCGGGCATCATCACCAGAAAGCGTCCCGGTATACTCAGGTTGGCGGTTACGCGCGGGCCCTTGGTGCCAATGGCATCCTTGGTGACCTGCACGATGATTTCCGCCCCGACGGGAAACATTTTCTGCATTTCCCCCGGCTTGTGTTTTTTGCGGCGGCGGGTGGAATGCTTTGACCGTATCCCCTCTTCCTTCTCCAGGCGGGCGGCATCCTCGGGAATCATGTCCCAGTAGTGAATAAACGCATTTTTCTTCAGGCCGATATCCACAAAGGCTGCTTGCAGGCCATCTTCCAGATTCTGGATCTTTCCCTTGAATATACTTCCGACAATGCGGTTATCTTCCTGACGTTCTATATGAAAATTATCAAGCTTGCCGGAATCCAGAATCGCAACCCGCGTTTCGAGCGGTTCAATATTGATCAGGATTTCCTTGTTCTCACGCTTGTTTTTTCCAATTTTTAATTTACTCAACATTTTCATCTCCTTATCTGCGTCGGCGGCGCAAGTATACACTCTGCACCAATCCGAGCGCAATCATTGTGCTGACCATGAAGGAACCCCCGTAGCTCATCAGTGGCAACGGAAGCCCCGTAATCGGCATAAGGCCGATAGTCATCGCAATATTCACAAACACATGGCAGAACATCATGACGCCGATACCCAGCGCCAGAAGCCGCCCAAAGTCCTCGCGGGCACGCACTGCGGTCCGCATACATCTTCCTAACAACAACGTATAGAGCGATATAAAAAACACCCCGCCCATAAAACCGGTCTCCTCCGCAATCACAGAGAAAATAAAATCGGTCGGGGCCACGGTCCGGGGCAAAAAGCCCAGGATATTCTGCGTCCCCTTCAAAAAGCCCTTTCCATAGAATCCGCCGGAACCTACCGCGATCTGCGACTGGAGCTTGTTCCAGCCCGCGCCAAGCGGGTCGTTGTTGACGTTCAGGTAAACCAGTACGCGGTTCTTCTGATATTCCGTCAAGAAAGGGCAGGTCTCCGGAAAATATTTCAGCCACACCCCCATCAGAACCAACGCCACCAAACCGGCAACCACCAGCGTCACCAGCGGTTTCAACGGCAATCCCGCACCGAACATCATTCCGAAGGTGATTGGGATCAGCGTCACCGCGGTGCCCAGATCCGGTTCGGCGGCAATCAGCAGAAACGGAACGGCCGCCCACGCGAAACAGGTTAGAAACGTCCGGCGGCTTTCCATATCGCGGCCTGGATCGGCTAGATAGGCCGCCAGCGCGATAATATACGCAATCTTGGCAAACTCCGATGGCTGCACCTGTAGGCCGGGCAGATGAATCCAGCGCCGCGCATTGTTTATTTCCGGAAACAGGAATACCAGCGCCAATCCAGCGATGGCCCCGCCATAGATCCATATGGAAAATTTTGGCAGTTCCCGGTAGTCAAAGGCGGTTACCGCCACATAACTGAACAACCCGGCCGCCGCCCAGAACATCTGCTTCAGAAACAGGCGGCTGACCGGCATGTCGCCGGTGCGGTAGCAGGCGCTGTAGACAAACATGAAGCTGAGGGTTATCAGGGTCAGGATAACTCCCAGCATGCCCCAATCGAGGCGGCGGATGGAAAACTGGCTGGATGACGCGCTCATATTTCCTCCTCCAGCGTTCCGTCGTACCGAAAAATCTTCTGATACAGTTCATGCAGCTTCGGGGCAACGGTGCGGCCGCCCGAAGCACCGTCCTCAATCAGGAACGCGATGGC
>JAIPIO010000203.1 GCA_021734595.1 Kiritimatiellales bacterium
CTTCCTTTGAGCTTCCGGTTGACGAACTGCTGAAGTCGAAATGGAAAAACGAGAGCAACGGGAAGCCGTTTGCCTTCAAGGCCGATGGAACCGTTCTGCTCGACAAGGGGCGTAAGGCGCAATGGTCGGGCCATGACGGAAAGTATGAATTCACCTGGCCATCCGGCAAAAAAGGAACTCTGATCGCGACCGACAAACACACATTGGTCATCAAGGAAAAAAACACAACCATCCTCAAACGGGTGGTGGAATAGGAATCTCAATGAGTGGACGGTTGATTTTAGGGATACTGTTGTTTGCGGCGGTGTCGGTGCGGGCGGAAGAAACATTGTTTGATTTTGCGGGATCGTTTGATAAATCGCGGGTGAAGGCAGTGGATTGCTCGGTTCGGAAGGCAGGCAAGCTGCTGGAGATCAACATTCCGGCCAACAAGGTAGCCGAGTTGCGTTTTGCGCCGGAAGGCGACGTATTCGATTTTTCAAAATATATCTATCTGACCCTCGATTTCCAGAACGGGAAGGATGCGGCTGAGTTTCGGGTGAACACATCCAATCCGCGTGAAAACTGGGAGCATATCGGCTGGCTGAAGCCGAACGAGCGGCGCGTGTTCGACTGCCTGCTGTTGCGCCACAGCAAGGACCGGGCGGACTACCCCCACGCAAAGGATTTTCCCGGTATGCACGGCATCCCGGATGGCCTGATGTTGCATTGGAAGGGAGTGGATGCAAAGCATATTAAAAATGTTCTACTGACGATGGAGCCGGCGGAAAAAAGCCGGACACTCTACCTGCGTTCGCTGAAGCTCCGTCGCGACGTGGTTCCCGCGAAATATGCCGAAGACCCCAAGGCGTTCTTCCCGTTCATCGACCAATACGGCCAGTACAAGCACGGCGACTGGCCCGGCAGGATCACCTCCGACGATCAGCTTAATGCGCGGATCGTACCGGAACTGGCCGACCTGAAGGCGCATCCGGGTTCCGGGGAGTGGAACCGTTTCGGCGGATGGAAGCAGGGGCCGAAGCTGAAGGCAACGGGTCATTTCCGCACCGAGAAAATTGATGGCCGCTGGTGGATGGTCGATCCCGAAGGGTGTCTGTTCTGGTCGCACGGCGTGAATTCGGTGGGGAAGGGGCTAGTGCCAACCCCGTTCAAGGAGCGCGAGCATTTCTTTGAATGGCTGCCGGAAAGGGATTCGGAATTCGGGAAATTCTATGGAAGCAAAACGGAGTTCCGTTATGGCGAGGCCAACCTTTACCGGAAGTATGGCGAAAACTTCCGCGACACCTACAACAAGCTTTCGCTGGTGCGGATGAAAAGCTGGGGACTGAATACGCTGGGCGGCTGGCCGAACACCGATCTGTATGAAATGCCCGAAGACCTCAAGCTGCCGTACACGGTAATCGTCAGTCCCAAGTGCCCGCAGCTCAACGAAAAGTTTCCCGATCCGTATTCCCCGCAGTTCCGCGAGTCGCTCCGGTCGCAGCTCGGACAATACAGCCCCGTCGTGGCCAGCGATCCGTTTTGCATCGGCTTTTTCGTCAACAACGAAATCGACTGGAACAAGCCGATGGGCTTTGTAGGGAAGGTGCTGGAGCAGGAGGCGTGGTGCCATGCCAAGAAGGCGTTCGTCCAATCATTGGAAAAGGACTTTCCAACCATTGGAAAACTCAATTCCGCGTGGGGCACGGACTATGCATCTTGGGACGCGCTGCTGAAGGCGCGGAAACATTCGCACGACTATAAAAAAACCATCGGCGACTACAAAAAATTCTACGCCGCGCTGTGCGATCAGTATTTCCGCGTTTGCCGCGAAGAGATTGACCGCGCCGCGCCCGGAAAGCTCTATCTTGGCTGCCGTTTCCACGGCAACCACAAGAACGAGTTCAACCTCGTCGCCGCTGGCAAATATGTGGATATCCTCAGCTACAATGTCTACATGAACGAACCGGAGGTGCAGATGTTCGGCGTCGATAAGCCCCTTATATTAACCGAATTCAATTTTGGTGCGCTCGACCGCGGCAAGTTTTTCTGCGGCCTTGGCGTGGCGGCTGACCAGCGCAACCGTGGCGAGAAATACCAAAACTACATGCGCGTTGCTCTCGAAAACCCCAACTGCGTCGGCGCGCACTGGTTTATGTGGAACAACTCCACCACCGCTGGGCGCGGTAACGGCGAAAACGCCAACTGCGGCCTGATTGATGTGGCGGACAACGTTTTTACCGAGCTCATTGCCTATTTCCGTGAAACGGGCTATTCGCTGTACGGGCAGTTACAAGTCCATGAATAGAGTCTATACAATTATGGTTTGCTGCCTGTGTGTGTCCACACTGCAAGGTGCTGTAATTTTCACGGAGGATTTTTCGACAGTGTCGAATCCATCGAATGTCACGGGCTCCCTGCCGCTGAACGAGTGGCACATGGATGGTTCCACGTATTGGCAGGGGGAGGGTTGGGATGTAAATCCCGCGGTGGGTTCGGTCGTTATCATGAATGGTTCCAATCTGGTGAAGGCGCTTGAGCTCGGATGGAAGGTCGACAATGTGGAAGTGCGGCATGTCCTGCCTGACCAATGGGACTTCCGTAAGGACTATGCCCTGACCGGCGAATGGGAAAAGACCGATGACAGCGGCGACAACCACCTCGGGTTTCATGTCTATCTTTCTGAATATGCATCCACCGGATTTGTGCAGCATGTCAAGCACTTGCATGTTAATCCCGGCAATCCGGTGGCGGGAACCACCAACAGTTTTTCGCTGTCGGTTTCGGGGCTGGAGCTGATCGATGTACATGTCAATCCATCGAACCACATCGGCATCACCTTTCTGCACAGCGAAGACGAAGAGCTGGAGGATGAGGTGGGCGGATTTTCCCTTAAAAACGACCAGTATGCAGTGGACAACCTGGTGCTGAGCGATTCCGACTCGGCGGCGGTGGCGGCGATGATTCTGCATCCGGTCTATCTCTCCGGTTCGGGCAAGAACACGAACGACGGCTTGAACCCCGCCACTCCCTGGAAAAACTTTACGGCTGTGAATACAACCAACTTTGGGCCCGGCGCGCAGATCCTGTTCAATCGCGGCGAAACCTTTACCGGTCGATTGGTGCTGGACGGCAGCGGCATTGCCAGCGATCCGATTATCATATCGGCCTATGGCACTGGTGAAAAACCGTTGCTTCAAGGTGGAGCAACCAGTCTGGAGGTCATTCGGTTGACCGATAACGAGGGGTTGGAAATCAGCGATCTCAGGATTTCCAACACCAACGATGTGGCGGACTCGAAGCAAAATCGCCATGGCATCAACATCGTGCCGCCGGAGGGGGCGGGCGATCTCAGGTACCTTCGCTTCATCAATCTGGATTTTACAAACATCTATGGCGCATCGACCGTCAACCACGACTGCCAGGGAATCTACGGAAACACCGCCGGCAACGACGATGCGGTTGTGCCGACACGCTGGAACGACATGCTGATCGACGGGTGCACTTTCTCCGACATCGATGGGCGCGGGGTGCAGATACTCGACAAATGTCTGGAGATCACCGATGTAAGGCTTCGCGGCTACACCAACTATTATCCAACCCTTGGATTTGTCTTTCAGAACAACTACGGCACCAACTGCTATCGCAACATGGTGCAGATCCGCGGCACGAAGGACGCGCTGATCGAGTACAACACCATGGACACCACCGTGGTGGGTAGCGCCTTCTGGCCGTTTGCCACCGAGGGCACCCTGGTGCAGTTCAACGTATTCAAGCATCTGCGCAAAAGCACGGCGGACAGCTATGTCTGCCACTTCGACTTTAACTGCATCGGCACCGTCATGCAGTACAACTACGGTTACGACGTGGAAGGCGGCCTGATCCAGCTGCTGGTGAATTCCGACAACTCGACCAATTTCCAGGAGGGCGCCATCGCGCGCTACAATATCGGCGTTGATTGCGGCTGGCGCAACACCGACAACGGGGCCGGCATTTTCATCACCGGAAAAGTGGATGGCGGGCAGATCTACAACAACACCGTTATCACAACGGACATGTACCCGTCCTACAAGGCCATCTCGTTCAACAACTGGGGCGGGGCATGGCCGAAGAACAATAAAATCCATAACAATATTTTCTATGCCACCGGTTCGGCCTGCGGCTTCAACCGGGAAGATCAAATGGTGGTCAATGGAAATATGGTCAGCCACAACCTCTATCATGGAAACATATCCGCCAGCACCGCCGATTCAAATCCGTTTGCCGGAAATCCACTGTTTGCCAATCCGGCAGGCGTCACCGCCCAGGATTTCAAGGTGCTGTTCGGTTCCGCCGCCATCTCCAACGGATTGCTGATCGCCGACAACGGAGGGCGCGACTGGTTTGGCTACGCGGTTTCCTCCAACGGACTTCCAACCCTTGGATTCCACGAGTACCAGACCGATCCGGTCATTGACTCCGACGATGACGGCATGGTGGACCAATGGGAATCCGGCTATGGACTCAATCCCGGCAGCGCGGCCGACGCCGTGGCCGACCCCGACCAGGACAAGCTCAAGAACCTTATCGAATTCGCAGTGGGCGGCAATCCAACCAATGGAAACGACATCGGCTATGTTCCAACCTTTGAAACCACCGAACCCAACCGCTTTACCTATGTCTATCCGCGCCGCACCGACTGGGAGGAGATCGGGTTGGAGTACGATCTGGGCGTCACCACCAACCTAGTGACCGGTCCGTGGATCAACTGGGCGCACTGGATCAGCGGCGTTGGTTCCGAGGGCTTCGGCGCCGGGTTCGACACCGTCACCAATAATCTGGCGCTAGACAACGAATTCATGCAGCGCTTCATCCGGCTTGAAGTCGGTACCGCTCCGTAGTTGCAGTTTCCAATGGTTGGGATTTGTTTTCCAATCATTGGAAAGCTTGGGAGATGACTGAAAACTACATACCGCCCTATACATTGACCGATGCGATTGTTTCACTGGTTGAGAGAATCGGAGAATTGCTTGGTCGATCTTCCCTGCTCGGGGAGCAGGCGTTGCGGTTGCGTCGTGTCAACCGCATTCGCACGGTTCACGGTTCGGTGGCGATCGAAGGAAACACCCTTACGGAGGAGCAGGTTACTGCGGTTATGGAGGGCAAGCGGGTTCTGGCTTCGCCACGCGAGATACAGGAAGTAAAAAACGCGCTGAAAGCGTATGGGCAACTTTCCCAATGGCAGCCGGTGAGCGAAGCCGATCTGATTGAAGCCCATTCCCTCCTGACCTATGGACTTCTGGACTCGCCCGGTTTCTACCGAACAAAAGGCGCAGGGGTGATGGGGCGGGAGGGTATGATCCATGTTGCGCCGCCAGCGGATTTGGTTCCGTTTCAGATGAAGCAGCTTTTGGAATGACTTGGCGAGACTGATCTGCATCCACTGGTTGCCAGTGCGGTCTTCCACTATGAATTCGAGTTCATCCATCCCTTTGCCGATGGAAACGGGCGTGTAGGGCGGCTGTGGCAAACCCTGATCCTGACGAGCTGGAATCCACTTTTTGCCGTTCCGGTGGAGAGCATGATTCATGCTCATCAGCAGGAATACTATGTCGCGATCAACGCAAGCACTAACCGAGCAGATTGCGCCCCCTTTATTGAATTTATCCTTCAAACCATTCTGGAAACACTTGAGATATCGCAGGATACCACGGAAGTTGGCGCGGAAGTCGCCACGGAAGTCAAAAGGTTGCTGGCCTTCTGCCAAGGCGAGCAAAGCAAGGTCGAACTGAGGCAGTTGCTCGGACTGAAAAACGATGAGCACTTCAGAAAGGCCTACATCAAACCCGCATTGGAATTCGGCGTGCTGGAGATGACGATCCCGAACAAACCCAACAGCCGTCTCCAGAAATACCGTCTGACCCCGCTGGGGTGCAGGATCAAGGAAAACCGGGCTGGTTGATATTTGCCAATGTCTGGAAACAGCTTTCCAATCATTGGAAAATGTGGTTATCCTGCATTCTTTTGAGGAGAAAAATCATGTGGCGTCTTTCAACGGGTTTTTTTTGCGTGATGCTTTGTGCGTCGGGGCTTTTTGCGGAGCGGGAAACGGTTAAGTTGGGCTCGCTGCCGGTGCTGTCGCCGGATGGAAAGCGGCTGGTGTTCGAATACCGCGGCGACCTGTGGAGCGCGGCATCCAAGGGCGGGAAAGCGGAGCGGTTGACGGCGCACGGGGCGCTGGATGCACGCCCGGTGTTTTCGCCGGACGGGAAACAACTGGCGTTTTCCAGCAAGCGCGACGGAACCTGGCAGACCTATGTGATGCCGTCGGGGGGAGGCCACCCGGAAAAGCTCACCTTTCACAGCGAGGGCAGCTCGCCGTATGCTTGGTATCCCGATGGCAAGTCGCTGATTGTGCGCGGCAAGCGCGCCTCCACGGGTTATCTTCAGGAACGGTTTTTTAAAATCCCCCATGCCGGCGGCCGTGTCGAGGAGATGCTGTTTAACGGATATGCCCGCGAGGTTTCGCTGTCGCCCGACGGGAAGAAACTGCTGTTCACCACCGGCAGCTCGCGGCTCTACCGCCGTGGCTCCACGGGCAGCGTCGCCAGCCGTATCTGGCTGTACGATGTGGAGACCGGGAAGCAGAAACTGGTGTGCGGTGATTCGAACGGAAGCCGGACGCCCATGTGGAAGCCAGACGGGTCGGGGTTCTACTATGCACGGCAGCGCGACGGTTGCTTTAATATCTGGGAATACACGTTCGGTGAAAAAAAGCAGAGGCAGCTCACACACTTTAAGGATGGCTCGGTGATTATTCCGTCGCTGGCCCAAAACGGCCGGGCGATGGTGTTCCGTCAGCTGTTTGACTTTTACAGGCTGGATCCGACCAAACCCGACTCACTGAAAAAACTAAAGCTTTGGATCCAACCGGATACGCCGCCGGAAACATATCGGCGGCGGTGGTACGACAAGGTGTGGAACAACGATGCGTACGGATCGTTTGCCTGCACCAAGGACGGGCTGGAGCTTTGCTTTACGACGGGCGGCGACCTGTGGGTGATGGACACGGTGCTGCGCGAGCCGCGCCTGGTCTGCGGCGAGACGGCCACCCACGAGCGCGAGGCGGTTTTTGCGCCGGATGGTAATGCCATCTATTTCCTGCGCGACGATGGGCTGGGGGTCAATATCTGGAAAGCGGAGAAGGCCAACCCGGAGGCCTACTGGTGGCAGAACGAAGAGTTTGTCCTGACGCC
>JAIPIO010000204.1 GCA_021734595.1 Kiritimatiellales bacterium
ATCGGTGCCTACGAATACATCCATCCGCTGGCGGATACCGACGGCGACGGCGTACTCGATCAGGACGAAGTATTCAACTTCTTCAGCGATGCGACCGAGTCCGATACCGATGGCGACGGTATGTCTGACGGGTATGAAATCACGTATGGTCTCAATCCAGGTTCCGACGACACCGGCGGCGACTTCGATGGCGACGGCATGTTGAACGGAGAAGAGTTCGCCAGCGGAACCAATCCCGGCAATTCGGACACCGACGGCGACAAGAGCCCCGATGGCGACGAAGCCGTGGCTGCCACCAATCCGCTCGATCCAGCCTCCTACTTCTGCATCTGCGACATGCAGGTGATGCAGGGCGGGGCAGGGTGCGAAATGACCTTCAAGACCGCACTCGGCCGCGAGTACACGGTCTACTACCGCAATGGCTTCACGTCGGCATGGCAGGTGCTCGATACCATGGAAGGTACCGGATCATTCGTCACGCTGCAGGATGCCGGCGCGGGCGACAACCACCGCCTATACAAGGCTGAAGTTAAACTTAAATAAAGGCGGCTCGTTCCCGCCACCCGGGTTTTTCCAATCATTGGGAATTCCCGGGTTCTTTTTTTCCAGCCATTGGAAAAACCACCCCCGACAGCTTCCAATGATTGGAAAAAGGGCGTGCGGTTCTTCCAATGGTTGGAAGTCCGTCGACCGACGGATTCCAGGGGTTGGAAGTTCTGCAGTTGAAAGTTCCAGGGGTTGGAACTATTTTTCGTCGGCTTCGCCGCGCAGCGGGATCTGCCGTTTATACAGGGCGATGTAGCGGTTGATCCGTGCAACCATGTCCTTCTGCTTGTTGGTCTTGGCCTGCTTGAGCGCCTTTTTCGCCCAGTCGAGCGCTTCCGTGAAGTGCTGAAGCTCCGCATAGGCGGCGCTGATCAGGGTCATGGTTAGCGGGTCGCTATGACCGGTCAAGTCCAGCAGCTTCTGGGCATAATCCAGCGCTTCGTGGCCGTTGCGCTCGTCGGGGTTCTCATCCGTCGCCAGCACCAGTACCAGTTCGCGCAGCGCCGCGAGATCGCGCGGATTGACGTGCAGCCTGCGCCGGATCTTTTCGGCGCGGGACGAATCGCCCTCTGCCTCGATCTCGAAGTTGATGTCATCGAGCGAGGTGAGCGTAAGATCGAACGGAATGCCTTCGTCAATTAATTTCTTTTCGAGGAACGGTTTGTCTATCGCATTTCCGTAGGCTTCCTCCGGGGTGATCGTACCTTTCTTGACGAGATGCAGCAGGTCGTCCGCAAAGGTGCGCATGCCGACATTCTTGCCGGTCTGCATCAGGGAGGGGATCTGGTAGGTCTTGCCTTCGCGGATGTTGGCGGCCCCCGCCGGGGTAACCATCAGGATTTCTGCCGCCGCAATGCGTCCGCCGCCGATGCGCTTGCACAGCGTCTGTGCCACCACGCCCTTCAGGGAGTCGGCCAGCATGGTGCGGATCTGGTTCTGCCGGTCGGCCGGGAATTTGTCGATGATGCGGTCGACGGTGGTGGCGGCGGTGTTGGTGTGCAGTGTGCCGAAAACCAAATGGCCCGTCTCGGCCGTTTCGATGGCGATTTCCATCGTTTCCAGGTCGCGCATTTCCCCCACCAGCACAATATCCGGGCCTTCGCGCAGGGCGGCGCGCAGGGCGCTGGCAAAACTCTTGGTGTGCACGTGCACTTCGCGCTGGTTCATCAGGCAGCCCATCGAGCGGTGTTTGAACTCGATCGGGTCTTCGATGGTGATGATATGCTGGCGGCGGGTGCGGTTGATCAGGTCGACCATGGCCGCAAGAGTGGTGGATTTGCCGCTGCCGGTCGGGCCGGTTACAATGACAAGGCCCTTGTTGAGAAAGCAGAACGCGCGGATGGATTCGGGGATATTGAGTTCCTCGAAGGTTGGAACCCGCGAGGGAATCTGGCGCATGACGAGACCGATCCCTTCGGAGTCCAGGAAAATATTTGTGCGGAAACGCGCAATGCCGGGCAGTTCGTAGGCGAAGTCGGTGTCCCACTGGGCTTCCAGTTCGCGGATATTGCGTTCGGGCGCAAATTCATAAATGAGTTCTTTGAGCTCCTCGTAGGCGAACTTTTCAGTGCCTTTGGTGAATTTCATTTCGCCATCGACCCGGTAACAGGGCTGGTGGTTGGTGGAGAGGTGTACATCGCTGCCGCCTTTGGCCAGCAGTTCTTCAAGATACGGGTCGATTTGTTTCATTCTGTAAGCCCCCTGGAATTAATAGATATATCAAAGCAATAAACATGCCAGAAGATGCTGGAAGGGGCGATAATCTGCATGGTATTATCGGTGCTTCAACCCTTTTTATTGATTTCGCGTTGCAGTACGCGGCTCAATTCCCGCCAGTCGGTCGGTTTCGTCATGAATTGGGTAAAACCGATTTCGGCCTGATCCTTTTCGGTTACCAGGTCGGCATACCCGCTACAGATAATGATTGGAATATCCGGGCGGATTTTCAGGCAGCCCCGGGCCATCTCCTTGCCGGTCAGCCGCGGCATGCTTTGATCGGTCACAATGGCATCGAAAGAGTCCGGCTTTAGTCTGAATATTTCGAGAGCGGTTTCTCCGTTGGATTGTGTCAGCACGGTGTAGCCGAACGATTCCATGATTTCACGGCCCAGTTTCAGGATCGCGTCGTCATCGTCCACCAGCAGGAGCCGTCCGTGTCCTTTGGGGCTGGAAAGATCCAGTGAGGGCCTGTCCTCTACCGCGTGGCCGACGATGAGCGGGAAATAGATGCTGAAGCTGGTGCCTTCACCCAGCTTGCTTTCTACGGTGATGTAGCCGCGGTGTTTCTGAATGATCCCGTGTACGATGGAAAGTCCGATACCGGTGCCGACACCGGCTTCCTTGGTGGTGAAGTAGGGCTCGAATATCCTGTCCATGGTAGCCTGTGCCATGCCGTAACCGGTGTCGCTGACTGTGATGCAGGCATAGGAACCGGGTTCGATGTCCTCGGCATCATTCCCCTTTATCTTGCCCTGTAGTTCCACCTGCTTCAGGCTGATCTTCAGGGTGCCCGGGTTGTCAGCCATCGCCTGCAGTGCGTTGGTGCCGAGGTTGACAAAAATCTGCTGGATCTGCGTGGGATCACCGAGGACCAACCCACACTTCTGATCCATATCAACGTCAACCGTCATTCCCGGCTTCATCGCCGTATTAATCAGGTTGATTGAATCCGTGAGTATGGGTTGGATCGAAATCGGGGTGAAGCTCTGTTCATCCTTCCGGCTGAAGCTGAGAATCTGGCGGACAAGCTGGGTGGCGCGGTCGCCCGCCTTCACGATTTCCTTAAGGTAGCTGTAGGTGGTGCTCTCTTCCGATACCTCGTTCATGCTCAGCGCCACATAACCCAGGATCGCCGTCAGGATATTGTTGAAATCGTGCGCAATGCCGCCGGCCAGCTTGCCAATGGCATTCATCTTCTGGGTCTGCCGCAACTGTTTCTCGATTTCCATTTCCTGCGTGATGTCGCGTCCGAATCCCACGTAGTTAATAACCTGCTGGTCATCGTCACGGATCGGGTAGACCACCATTTCAACGTCGTAGAGATCCCCGTTTTTCTTGCGGTTGGTAAAGCGCCCCTCCCAGGTATTGCCACCCAGAATCGTCGTCCAGAATTTCTTGTAGAATGCCGGGTCGTGCTTGCCGGTCTTAAGAGGATGCGGGGTCTTGCCCTGTACACTCTCGATCGAGTAGCCCGTGATTTTTTCCCATGCCGCGTTCACATAGAGAATTTTGCCATCGACCGCGGTGATGATGATCGATTCGGTTGATTGTTCGACCGCGACGGCCAGTCGGCGCATCTCTTCTTCCATTCTGACACGGCGGGTCAAGTCGCGGTTGATGCCCACCATGCCCGTTGCGCCCGCTTCCGATTCCAGGTAGGGCGTCTTGAGCGTATTGAGGTAGAGTTCCCGGTTGTGCGCATCGGCAGTCCATCCTTCCGATTCGCATGGTTCCCCATTCGTCAGCACCATCAGGTCGTCATGATGGAGCTCCTGTGCCTTTTCCTCGCTCATGATGTCATGATCGGTGTGGCTTATGATCTCCGAGAGTTCCTTTCCGATAAATTCGGCATACGCGGCGTTGCATCCCAGATAGGTGCCGCGGTTGTCCTTGAAATAGATCTGGTCGGGGATGGAGTCCACCAGGCAGCGCAGCAGGGCATGCTGTTCAACCAGCCGGCGTCCCACCTGGATGCGGGCCAGCAGTTCCGAGCTGTCGAACGGCTTTTTGATGAAATCATCGGCTCCGGCGGAGAACCCTTCCAGTACATCCTCCTTGCCGGTGCGGGCCGTCAGCAGAATAAGGTAGGTCGGAAAGGGGCCGTCGGCCTCGCGGACCCTGCGGCAGAGTTCAACCCCGCTCAAACCCGGCATCATCCAGTCGATCAGCGCCAGCCGTGGGGTGTCCTCCTGTCGCAGCACCTCCCAGGCACTCTCGCCGTTATCCGCCGCCACCACATCGTAGCCGGCTTTGGTTAAGGTCTTCTTAAGCAGTGTGCGCGAAAAAACGTTATCTTCTGCAACTAGAATCTTCATACTGTGTTTCCATGTCTGGGTTGCCGGTTAATACTCAATTGGTTCCTCGGGAAACTGATTTATATTCCGTGCATAGTTACAGATTGAAGATTGCGGTTCAATGCAATTCAGGAAGGCTTTGCCTTGCGGATCTCCCGGTGCGCGTATTGATCATGCAGCGCCGAATCACTTTTTATTCCGGTTCCGGCGTTCGGGATAGTATTTTGCGGCATCCGCCGCCGCGCCGCCGCTGATTTTTGGTGTAAGCGAAATATCAAGCGTACTCTTGGCGCCGGACTTCCCGATGCCGATCAGGAAGCGGTTGTAGAACTCCTCGTCCTTGTTCATCCCGCCGATCCGGATGGTGGAACCGCTGGCCACGATCACCTCCGTTGCCGCCTGCTGGTATTTCACCCGGTAGGGGTTGCCGTCCACCAGTCCGCTCAGCTCCGGGGTCAGCTGCACCCGGATATGCGTGTCGGAAACCAGTTCCGCCTTCACCACCAGATAGGAACCCACATCACGCCAGTTCACTGCGGCCGCCATGTAGCCGTGGCGGTGGCCGTACTGCACCATCCAGTCCAGGTAGGGCACGCTTTCACCCACCCGCAGGCGGCCCTCCATACCGTCCATCACCGTCAGCATCTGTAGCGTATCCGACCGGCTCGTGCCGGAGTTGTTCCGGGCATCGACGTGGATTCCCGGACTGTGGAGCTTGCCGTTCTTATAAACCGTGGTGCCTGGAATCCCCACCGAAACGCCTGTGTCGGATGAAGAGCCGCTTTCCTTGAACCGCACTTCGATCATGATATTCTTCCGGGGCTTGTTGGTGCCCGTCAGAATCGTCACCACCATTTCGTGTTCTTCGGGCGTGGCAACCACATAGAGCTTCGAGACATTCGGCATGGTCGAAACCTTGCTTCCGGGACCGAGGAACTCCTGCACCACCGCCTTCACATCCTCCACCTTCACATAATTGACCGGGTAGGTCTTGAACACCCGCTGCACCTTCTCCTCCGCAAACAGAACCAGCGCCGACAGGCAGAAACACAGCATCAGGATTTTTTTCATTTTAAAACTCCCTTCTTAACCACGTCCAGCGTACTTCCTGCAACCGGAAGTGTCCAGCACATGGGATGCTCCGTTGTTTCTCCGCGGTCATGGAGTTGATGCAAGAGAGAGGGACCGGGCGGGAACCACGGGTTCCGTAAGCATTGCAGTTTCCGGGCAGGTAGATTCCAGTGGGCCGTGCGGGCGCTGGCTTATAAATGGATCCGGATTCTATATGCGTGCTGGCCACATAAGTCACGTTCCACGTGCCAACGTGAAAAGAGCAGGTGCCCTACGACGAGCTGCACTATATCAGCGTACTCAAAAGGCGGGGGTCGGGATTAATCAAAATCATGCTCGAACACCCTGATGCCTTAAGGCGCAACGGGCCTATCGAAAGTCAGTTTCTTACTTGACGGACAACCTCAGATGGCTGGTTGGGAATTTCTTATTCCGTAACGATGGCTGTTCCTTTTGCATAAGCCATCAGAAGTGATTTTCCCTTGGAACCTACATTGTCGAAATCGATTGTAACCCCAATAACAGCATTGGCTCCCATTACAGATGCTTGTTGTTGTAATTCACTCAGTAGCTCTTGTTCCATTGCGCTCATCACATCTTGGTATGATCCACTTCTTCCGCCAAAGAAATCTCGAAATGAAGTAAGGAAGTCTCGGATTACATTTATCCCTCGTACATTTTTTGCAGAGATGATGCCTTTGTATTCGATGATAGTTCTATCTTGAAGTGTGTGAGTTGTTGTAATGATCATTATTTTCTCCTCTTCCCAACGATTCGCGTCACTCTGAGCGGGCGGAGCCAGCGATAGAGTGAACGCGTTGGTTAGAAACTCTTTTCCTCTTTTTAATTATGCCTATACCGTTTATTGCCAGTGTCACAAGCCCGCTTATTAGAATAACCAATCCGTATATAAGCCCAAAATCAGGATGAGAATTTGCTCCTTTAACCAATGTGGCTTGAGAGGGTTTGATTGGATTATAAAAAACACTAACCTTCTGGTTTGGCGTGTATTCCTTGAAAATATCCTTGGACGACTTGCCATCATCTCGAAAGGATCGCATGTCGGAAATAAAGGTCGATCCATTGACATCGTACCGATATGTAACTAAAGGAGAATTGAGTCCCGTTCTTCGGCCAGCAGAGGTTCGCTCGTAATCAACAGTAAGGACAAGTCCTTGGGTCTTCGGCCAAGTTGCACTAGATCGAGCTTTCGCCTGATAGTCATATCCCAAGACTACAAGTGCTACGCCGAGTAATATGAGAATTATCGGGAAAGTTATATTGAGGATTTGGCTATCGTATTTTTTCATTTCTAACGTTAAGCGTGACCCTGAGTGCCCTGTGTGTTGACCGAATCAACGCGCGTTTTCACGATAGGGTCCAAGCTCTGGGTACGCCCGGCATGAGCGTAAACTGATGGGGTTCAAGTCCCCTGCGCGTAGCCCGGCTATGGTTTGTTCCTTTCATAGGAAGAAACTTTAGCTGAAGCGCTAGACGAAATCAACTGCGGTTCCGCGAGGAAT
>JAIPIO010000205.1 GCA_021734595.1 Kiritimatiellales bacterium
GTCTGCTGTTCTTTACCGGTTCTGATACCATCCTGCTGGGTGGGAAGGGGGATGCGGCGCTCCGGTTGCCGTTTGCCCAAAGCAAGTTTGCTATCCCGGCTGTCAGGGCTTCCCTGGCGGAGGTTGGTTTCACCAAGCCGGAAATGCTCTTGAGCATGTTTGTGGCGCGCTTGAAGGTTAACGATAGTCTTTTCGCTAAAGGGAAGCTCAATACCGACAACCATCCTGTAATTGAGTTTTCCGCTCCCAAGAATGTTTTTAAATATAGTAATGATCAAAACCAGCAGGTTTTGCTGGACAACTATTCCAAAATGCCGGAGGAACTGATGGAAGGCTTGTCGGAAGAGCAGCGGAAGGTGGTGCGCGATTCCCATCAGGCGATGAAGATGATGCTGGAAGCCAACATTTTCCGGGCAAAAAATGACTACAAGTCAAATATTGAATTGCTGATCAAGGCGGCGGAGTTGGTTCCGGATAATCCCGTAGTACGGAACGAGCTGGGTGCCAGCCTGATGGTTTCTGCTAATTCTGTGGCGCAGCAAGGGTACAAGCAACAGGCGGCGGCGCAATACGAACTGCTGCTGAAGTACAAACCAAGCGAGTTTTGGGCTATCTACCATCTGGTCGGTCTGCACATGCAGCTTCGCAACGTGGACGTGGCAAAAAAATATCTGGAATACGGTTTGAAAAGGTTTCCGGAATCACCGCTGTTCATTGAGCTGCGCGGAAAGTTGAAAGGTACAACGGGGGATTTAAAAGGCGCTTGCGAGGATATCCGCTCGGCGATTGATGAGCTCCCGGATTATCTCCCTTTCTGGCAGGATTACGAATTTTTCCTGCGGCAGGCTGGCAACTCCGCCGGGTATGTGAAAGCCCAAAAGGAAATTGCGCGCCTGTCGAAATAATCTGCCCGCAGCGAAATTAATCCTTGCGCCGTAAAACCGCATTTCCTCGTCTACGTTCCATCGCAGTCCGTCGATTGACGGATGGAGATGGTTCCGGTGGCGGAGACTTCTGTTCGGCGGGACACTCTCCGTCCGCCTGGCGGACTGCGAGTGAACTACGAAGGGGGCGGGTGAAGTTCCCGTGCGTCTATGTAGTTCCATCGAAATCCGTCGATTGCCTGATAGGGTTGCTGACGAAGCGGGGAATATGCGCATGGCATCTTCGCACAATTGAGACAATGTTGTTTTGCGGATAAATTAAACATTTCAGAAAAAGGTGCTTGAAACCGCTAATATACCAGTAATACAGTAAGCGCCACGAAGAGGTTAATAACGGGTGGTGGTGGTGGCATATATGTTGCTTAACATTGACAGGGGAACAATAGTTGGAAGTTGGATTGGCCCGTGTTGGGGCATGGGAAAAAGGCGGTAAAAAAAAACAAATATTCGGTAAAAAAAAATTGACGGCACCCGGCAATCGGGGTAGAACCATTATAGATTAGGTAAAGGAAGATAAAGGAGAAGGGGTATACATTATGAAAAAGATTATTGTATCTGTAGTAGTACTCGCATGTGTGGCAGCCGTATCCATCGCAGCCGTAAACAGCGCCAATATTGTCGGCTACGCCAAGCTCGATGCAATCGGAGGGCAGCTTACTCTGGTCGCATTGAACTTTGATCCAGGAACAAATGGTGTAACGTTGCAGGATTTAATCGGACTTCAGGTGCCAGACACTAGCGCGATATTTGTTTGGGATCGAGACGCCGGCTCTTATCTTCCTGTTTCGAACAAAGGACGCGATCTTTGGAATCCCAATCACACAGTCTATGCAGGCGATGCTTTTTGGATTAAAGCGGGTGGCACCGGGACGAATGAAGTCATTCTCAGCGGCGAGGTTATAATCTCCGACACCAACACCGTGGCTCTCAGTTCGGGTATAGATGCAACCGGATTCTTCTTCCCGGTTGATATTTCATGGACGAATACCGATCTTTCGGCCTTGTTACCTAATCTTAGCACACTCTTCGTTTGGAATGGTAATGGCTACGACCAATGGAACAAGGGTCGCGACCTTTGGAGTCCTGTACCGCCTGCGACCGGAATCCCGACGCTTGGACCAACAAGCGGCTTTTGGATTAAGACCCCCTCGGCTGGCACATGGAATGAAAGCCGTCCGTTTGATTTGAACTAGCTCGGAAGAGTTAGGCTACAATGGTGAGATAGATTAGATTCGTAAAATGAGTGAAAATAAGGGAGGGACAAGGATGAAAAAGTTCGTTGCAGTATTGTTGATAGCAGCATTGGGTGCCGTGGTGGCTCATGCCGACTATTACGTCAACATGTCGATTAATTTTGGTATCTATAATGAAACCGGAACGTTGGGAGCTCTGCCGGTGGTTGGGGATACAGGGTTACTTCAATTGTTCTACGTTGGTGCCAACGGAACGGCTGATTATTTCAATGTATCCGGCAGTGCGGGAACATTGGGGGATATCACCGGTCTGACTGCAGATGGGGACGACGTGTTGCTAGGTTCGTTCACTTTCGTGAATAATGGTGCTGCTTTTGCTGATTATGGTTTCCCGGCATCTGCTACTCTCAGCACTAATTTCCTGGGAGCAACAGTTTACGGTAGGTTAATTGCAACCGGCCAGGATGGCGTGACCGATGGCGATTGGTATTATCAAGGCGCATATTTTTCCGCAACAGATAAAACTCTCCCGGGAGATCCGCCGGCGACGCCCGATGTATACTCTTTGGATGGTGGTGCCGATGGTCAGTGGACCCAGATGGGACAGGTCTATGTAATTCCTGAGCCGGCAACCTTGGGAATGATCGGTGTGGCAACGATTGGCTTGTTCATTACCCGCAAGAAATACGTAAAGCGCTAATGATGCGCTCCGGCCTGTATAACGGGTCGGTTTGTTTTAAGGGCCCCGCAATGCGGGGCCTTTTTTTGTGCACCTTCCCGGAAGACCGTCGTAGGAGTTGAAGAGTGGTATGTAGTTCCGCCTTCAGGCGGCCCGTCCGCAGAGCCGCCTGAAGGCGGGACTACAAACTTTTATGACCGGTGCCCGTGTCGATTCAGCATTGGAGGGACATCGTCCCCGATGTCCGGTCGGCTGTGGAGCCCGCGTTGTGGGCAACGCCCCGCTCAAGGGGCGAGGCCGCCGGACTACAACCGCTGCATGTGATCCATTGCTGAAAGGTAGGGGCGCTCTGTCCTTAGAGCGCCGCCATCTATTGTTTCCCGGTGCCCTTGAATCATTAGCGATTCTGGGATTTGTTCACCCTGTGGGTGAATTCGGTAATTGTAGGGCCGGGAATGGCTGAAGGCCTTCCCCCCGCAACTAGCCAAGTGAGTCGCGTTCCACGTGCCAACGTGGTCACGTGAAAGGTCTGCGAACGTTCCAGTCCTACAAAAGTCGCCACCGATTCAGGCGATGCCTGGCAAACCAGCGTTTTCCGCGGACGGGTAAACGTTGCTACACATCCAATGGCTGGAAGCGGATTTCCAACCGTTGGAAAATCCGCCAACCGCGAAATCACAAGCTTTGATATCCATGGAGCATCCCAATAGAGTTAATGCCGATTCAGCGAGTAAAATGTGGCGCAGACTTTCCAGTCTGCGTACAAGCATGCCGGGGATAGGAGCAGAAAGGCCACTACAGCCACGTTGCACGTGCGCCGACATGCTCACAAAAAAGTCTGCCTCACTTTCTTCAATCCATCCGGCAGGTTACCGTCCGGCCTTCCACACCTTCACCTTCGTGTTCCGCCGCCCCCACTGGAGGGCCTCCTCGTGGGTGCGGAAATAGAGATCGATGTGCATGCCCTTGATGCCGCCGCCAATATCCTCCACCCGGCCGTAGCCGTACTGGGGAATATACATGACGGTGCCGAACGGGAAATAGCGGATATCGGCGGCAAGGGTTCCGGGTTTG
This sequence comes from Kiritimatiellales bacterium, assembly GCA_021734595.1. Taxonomy (GTDB): domain Bacteria; phylum Verrucomicrobiota; class Kiritimatiellia; order Kiritimatiellales; family Pontiellaceae; genus JAIPIO01. The sequence continues at coordinate 3,891 of JAIPIO010000205.1, forward strand.
GCCTTGGTGCCGGCGGCGGTGATGCCAACCTTTTTGCGTTTGCCTTTGTTCGGCCCGCTGGCATAGACCGGCTGGAAGAGCCAGTTGCGTTTCCAGCCGCAGCATTTTTTGCACTTGCAGTAGCCGGTGGTTTCCATGGTGTAGATCCTTGCCTGCGCATTGCGCGGAATTGCGTACCGCCGCGTAGCGCAACCACTCAGTAGAACCACTAATACTATAAAAATTAGATTCTTCATATCGCTGCTCAGTAATGCTTAATTAACCACAAAATACACCAAATACACGAACCCTGTTTCTGTGACTGATAAAATCTGACTTTTTGTGTGTTTCGTGTATTTCGTGGTTTAAATCCGTGGTTCATGAAACGTCTCCCGACCAGATGGTTTCCATTCCGTTGGCGGTTTGCAGCAGCAGCTCCCCGTGAAGGCCGAAGCCCGCGAGTGTGCCGCTTTTTCCGATTTCGCCATCGTGAACCGCCAGCGGCTTGCCGACCGGTCCGGCCTTGAGGGTCCACTCTTCGCGGATGGCTTCGAATCCACCGCTTTCCCACTGGGCGATCCGTTTTTCCAATGGTTGGAAAAGTTTTTCCAATGTCTGGGAAACATCGGCCGTCCGGCCGGTCTCGATGAGGATGGAGGTGGCCGGCCGGTCGATCGCGGCGGCCTCCTCCGCCGTCATGTTTATGTTCAGGCCAATGCCGATAATGATGCCCCGTGCACCGCCATCCAGCGCCACGTGCCCGGAGAGAATGCCGCAGATTTTGCGGCGGCCTACGAGCACATCGTTCGGCCATTTGGGTTCCGAGGAGATTCCCTGGTCATGGAGCAGGTCGTCCACGGCCAGTGCGGCAGCCATGGTCAGGGCTGGAATATTGATCAATTCAGCATCGGTGCGCAGGAAAAGTGAAAAGCAGAGATTCCGGTTGGGGGCGGATCGCCATTGCCGGTTCTGCCGTCCGCGTCCGGCGGTTTGTTCGCGTGCCGCGATAACCGTGCCGCTGGGCAGTGCCCGGTTTTCGTCGGCCAGGCCGCGCAGATAGGCGTTGGTCGAGGGGAGCTGGTCGAACCACTGGATATTGAATTTCATTCCCTGCCGCACTTCCTTTTTTAACAATGCACAACCTCCTTTCCTCCTGAATCATTAGCAACTTTTGCCGGGCTGGAACGGATCGCAGACCTTTCACGTGACCACGTTGGCACGTGGAACTCGACTCACGTGGCCAGCCACGGCGGGAAGGCCTGCAGCCATTTCCGGCCCTACACTAGCCGAATTCACCCACAGGGTGAACCAATCCCAGAGTCGCTAATGATAAGGTTGCCCGAATCTACCGGCTTTTTTTCCTAGCCTATGGCCGGCATTTTCCGTATACACGTCACTCATTTCAAACAATAGGGGAGTATAAACGATGGATCTTTTGATGCAAGGAATTGTCCTGATGGTCGTAGGCATGATGGTGGTGTTCAGTTTTCTGGCTCTGCTGGTGTTGGCCATGAGTGGCTCAGCGGCATTTTTCCGCAAATTTGCGCATCTTTTCCCGGAAGAGGTGCAGGAGCGTCCCCGGGCTGCGGCAACCGACCCGGTGGCGGAAATCGCGGTGGCCTTGGCGGCCATCCGGGCGCAACGCGGCTAATCATTTTAATAAAACAAGGAGTATTATCGTGGCTAAGAAAACCATCCATATCATGAACACTGCGTTTCGCGACGGCTTCCAGTCCGTCTACGGTGCACGCGTATTGACCGAGGACTTCCTGCCGGCCGTCAAGGCCTGTGTCGAAGCAGGGCAGACCCACTTCGAAGCCGGCGGCGGTGCGCGCTTCCAGGCGCCCTTCTTCTACTGCAACGAAAGCGCATTCCACATGATGGACCGCTTTCGCGAAGTGGCCGGACCCGACGCCGACCTTCAGACCCTCGCCCGCGGCATCAACGTGGTCGGTCTCGATTCCCAATCGCGCGACATCATCGACCTGCACGCCAAGATGTTCAAGAAGCATGGCGTCACCACCATCCGCAACTTCGATGCGCTCAACGACGTCAACAACCTGATCGACTCCGGCAAGTCCATTACCGATCATGGCCTGAACCACGAAGTGGTGGTTACAATGATGGAACTTCCGCCGGGTTGCGAAGGCGCGCACACCGTCGAGTTCTACCAGAAGACCCTGCAGGATATCCTGGATGCACAGATCCCGTTCACCAGCGTCTGCTTCAAGGATGCTTCCGGAACATCCACGCCGAAGAAGGTGTATGAGACCATCCTGATGGCCCGCAAAATGTTGCCGGCCGACTGTAAACTTGTTTTCCACTCCCACGAAACCGCGGGTGTGGGTACCGTGGGCTACATCGCCGCCATCAAGGCGGGTGCCGACCAGGTCGACTGCTCGTTGGCACCGGCCTCCGGCGGAACCTGCCAGCCCGACGTGGCCACCCTGTGGCACGCCCTGCGCGGCGAAGACTACGAACTAGACATCGACATCGACAAGATGATGCACGCATCTTCCGTCTTCAAGGAGTGCATGGCCGATTACATGATGCCGCTGGAAGCCAAGTCCGTTGAGCCGATGATTCCGTGGTCGCCGATGCCCGGCGGCGCGCTGACGGCCAACACACAGATGATGCGCGACAACAACATGATGGACAAATACGAAGAGTGCATCCACGCCATGGGCGAAGTCGTCCGTCGCGGCGGATTCGGTACCTCCGTGACTCCGGTTTCCCAGTTCTACTTCCAGCAGGCGTTCAACAACGTCATCTTCGGGCCGTGGGAAAAGATTGCCGAAGGCTACGGCAAGATGGTGCTTGGCTACTTCGGCAAGACGCCGGTCGCCCCCGATGCCGAAATCGTGAAGATCGCCTCCGAAAAGCTCGGGCTCGAGCCGACCACGGCCAATCCGGTCGACCTCAACGACGCCGACCCGACGAAGGGTGTTGAGCCGGCCAAAGCCATGCTCAAGGAAAACGGCATCGAAGAAACCGAAGAAAACATCTTCATCGCCGCTGCCTGCAAACAGAAGGGGATCGACTTCCTGCTCGGCAAGGCCGAAGTCAACGGCGTCCGCAAGGGCGCACTCACTCCGGCCGCTCCGGCTGCGGCCGCGGGTGGCGACGGCGGATACACCGTGACCGTCAACGGCAAGAAGTTTGCCATCGACGTCAAGGGCGACAAGGCCACCGTCAATGGCAAGTCCTACGACATCGGCGTGGCTGATGGAATTGAAACCAGCGGTGCCGTGACCGTCGGGCATGAAAC
>JAIPIO010000206.1 GCA_021734595.1 Kiritimatiellales bacterium
ATGATCACCCCGGCAATCATCACGCCGAGCAGGATGCAGAGCATGGCTTGCCAGAACGGGGTGCCCATCAAAAACGCCGCCATCGCGCCGGTCCAGCCGCCGGTGACGGGGAGGGGAATGGCCACGAAAACGGTCAGTCCCAGCGCCTCGTACTTCTCAATGTTCGCGCTCTTCCTGCGTGTGCGGGCAAACAGACACTCAAAGAACCTCTTGCCGAGCTTGAACCGCATCAGGAACTTCGAGACGGGGCCGAGCAGCAGCAGGATGAACGGGATCGGGATCATGTTGCCGGCCACCGAGATGATGAATACCTTCCACCACGGCATTTCGAAGGCGACGATCCCGACAGGCACCGCGCCGCGCAGCTCCACGATCGGCAGCGTCGAAATGGCGGCAATGGCCATGGAACGGCCCAGCCCGTGATCCTCCATCCAGCGCGCAATCTTCTCCCCGCGGGAAACATGGTGTTCATCATGGTTTTCCAAGGTTGGGACTTTTGCTTCCAATGGTTGGATATCGTTTTCCAATGCCTGGAACTTATCCTGCGCAAAACTCCAAGGGCTGGAACATGCGGCGAGGCAGAGCAGGGCGGCAAGCAGGCGGTATCGTTTATTCATTCAGTCTCCGTTGCAACTTTATTTAATGGGCAGAAAAATTTTAGGGGCAGAAAAATAGAAATTTGAATCCTGTTTTTTAATATTTCCGTACTCCATTACTATCTTAGGGTTTCGAAGGTTAGTTGATTACGTGCGATATTTATCCATTGGATGGCATCAAGGTTGGTGCAACTAAGTAATCGGGACATATCCTCGCGGTAGCCACCGACATGTTTTTCAAAAGTTGTGAGCCTAAAAGCTATACGCTCTGCACACAACGCAACTGTTTGTGTCGCCACAGGGACTTGATTCAGGCACACATCAATCTTGGTTAACACCTTTTGCGGTCCACCTGAAAAATGAATCAGAGCCTCTTCGTAAAGAGCTTTTGAAAGGCCGGTACCCCAATCCCGTAGCATTTCAACGACAAGGGATTTCCGCGCAGAACCAAAACCATCTGTTGCCTCCCACCTGGAATCATCGACCTCGAATTTGATACGTTCTTCGTGTATCAGGGTGGTGTTTATAAACTCGTGCTCGACCGTTTCGGTACGGAGGTTCACCAGTTTCCCGTGTTGCAGTCCGGCAAGCAGCAGATAGTTCAGCAATTGGCTTCGGTGTCCGTCATTGAGACATTCGACAGCTTTCAGTTCAAACACAGCTCCGTCCGAAGCGACCACATCCATAAAGTAGGACTTGCGGAAGTCCCGAAAGAAAACATCTATTTCAACTTCGCTTCGCACATTGTCCACGCGCGCAACCAGTGCGTTCTGATAGACCTTTTCATCAAAAAGCCGACCCAATTCGCGGTGCAAAGCAAACACCTCTTTCATAACACGGTATGCTACCTCAGCGAATTCAGGCTGCGACAGTCTCACAAGATCAGTACTTACTGAAATAGGCATATTTATTCTCTTCCATTTTTCTGCCCCTTTGTTTTTCTGCCAAATAGGGGGAAATGTTCGTAGATGGCGTGCAGCAGCAGGATGGCATCGAGCAGGGGGGCCACATGACTGCGCTGTTTTTCGGCATAGATCGTGGAAATGCGGACCGAGTCGATGCGGATGCCGCGCAGCGCGGCGTGAATGAGAATATCGAATTCAAAGGCGAAGCGCTTTTCATCGCTTATGATGAACGGCAGCACATCGGTGCGGTAGAAGCGGTAGCCGCAGGGCGGGTCGGCGACATAAATCTTGACGAGGCGGTTGAGAATCCTGCTCATGAAGCGGTTGGTCCATTTGCGGGTCACGGGCATATTGCGCGTGTCGGCCATGCGGTTGCCGATCAGGATTGGAATCTTGGTGCGCTCATAGGCGTCCAGGAAGCGGCGGATCTCGGCCGGGTTGTGCTGTCCGTCGCCGTCCACCACCACCAGCGCATCGCAGCTACGCTGCATGGCAAACTCGAAGCCGCGCTTGAGCGCCGCGCCTTTGCCGATATTGGAGGGCTGCTTCAGAACGGTGGCACCCGCTTTTTCCGCCCGTTCCGCCGTCCGGTCCTTGGAACCGTCGTCGACCACGAGCACCGCGCACGGCGACTGTGACAGCGCCGAGCGCACGATCTCCTCGATATGCGCTTCCTCGTTGTATGCGCAGATCAGAACGCAGTATTTCTCGACCTTTTTGCTCTCTCGAAGAATGGCCATGGCGTCACCTTGAATCAGTCATCAACGGATCCTATCAGACGGTCGGCGCGGTAGGAAGAACGAACCAGCGGTCCGGCGGCCACTTCCGAGAAACCCATCTCCAGCGCGCGTTTTTCCAAGGTCTGGAACTCCGCGGGCGGGACAAAGCGTTTGGTGTGGAGGTGTTCGCGGCTCGGTGCCAGGTACTGGCCGATCGTCAGCAGCCGGCAACCGGCGTTGTAGAGGTCTTCCAGGGTCTGGAAAACCTCTTCATCGGTTTCGCCGAGCCCGAGCATGATCCCGGATTTGACGAGGACGTTGCCGTCCCACGCGGCGGCGTTTCCGAGCACATCGAGCGAAACCCTGTACGAGGCCTGCGGCCGGATTTCGGGCTGTAGCCGCTCGACGGTTTCGAGGTTGTGGTTGAATACGTCGGGTTCCGCCTGCAGCACGGTGTGCAGGTCGGCGATGCTGCCCTGGAAATCCGGGGTGAGCACTTCAACGGTGGCCTGCGGCATCTTTTCCTTGATGGCCCGGATGGTGGCGGCAAAAACGGAGGCCCCGCCGTCGGGCAGATCGTCTCGGGTGACGCTGGTGATGACGACGTGCCGGAGCTTGAGTTCGGCGACGGCTGCGGCGACGCGCTGCGGTTCATCCGGATCGGGTGCGCCCGGGCAGCCGGTTGCAACGGCGCAGAACCCGCAGTTGCGGGTGCAGATGTCTCCGAGAATCATGATTGTGGCCGTGCCGCGGTTCCAGCACTCGTGCCGGTTCGGGCAGTGGGCGCTTTCGCAGACGGTGTGCAGGTTGAGCTTTTTCAGCAGCCGCTGCACCTCGGAATAGTCCGCATCCGTCTGGATGGGGCGGCGCAGCCACTCGGGCAGTCTTTGGCGGGGTTGAGTCATTTTTTTTAAGAACCTTTGTGGGTAGAATGTTCGCGGAAGCATACCGCAAGAGGAGTAAATATTATTCGTGTGACTCCCCTGCGTTATAGTCGGAGGATTCCTCTGCAACTTCCAGTTTTTTGGTTGCTTCGTGAGGGTAGCGGATGTGGCGGATAAGATGAGTGCCCCGCTTCTCCGAGGCCTTGTTCAGCTTTTTGCAGAAGGCGGACAAATCCCGGCCTTCAGTTTGGCCAAGGGCGTCCTTTATTTCCCATAGTTCTTTGATGATTTCATCCGTCATTGTTTTCGCCTCCCAGTTCTTCCGGGGTGCAGATTTCAGGACATGCGTATCCCTTTTCCATGCACACCGAACGAATAACCGGTTTGGTGGCCGCATTATCAATATGGCGGCAGTTCCATGTCAACAAGTAATCCATCCCGTGGACGACTGCCGTCGCGATATGCAAGGCATCATCCCGTGCATTTTCAGGGAGTGCCCCTTTTTGCATAAGCACTTTCGCCAAGGAAACAGCTTCACCGGTCAATTCGAGCATAGGTATTCCATCCAGCGCCTTGATACGTCGTTCGGCTGCATCTTTATCCCCGCACGAGGCTTCCTTTTCAACCAAGGGGGATGCGAACAGTTCAAACTCCGGGCGGCACCCGGTCCACCATTCCTTTGTCAGTTGCTGGCGAGCCGTGGCGATCAAATCCCGGGAGCGTCGGGCGGTCAGATAGCTTATTATGGATGTTTCAATGTAAACCGAGTTCTTCATGTTGCTCCTTCAGCAACGTCGGTCAGCCGTTGAGCATATCGATCATCTTCTTGAGTTTTTCGGCTTTATCGATGAGATCTTCCTGCTGTTTTTCTTGCTGGGCGACCACTTCGGCCGGCGCTCTGCTCGTAAAGTTTTCGTTGGCCAGCTTCTTCCTTACGTTCTCCAGATGCTTGACCACCTGGTCCAGCTCGCCGGCGAGTTTGTTGATTTCCGCGTCTACATCCACCAGCCCTTCGATCGACATGTAGATGGTTCCCAGCTTGCTGATTCCGCTGGGCATGGCGCCATCCGGCGTAAAGCCGGTGTCGACGTCGATGCTTTCGGCCTTCAGCAGGGACAGGAGCGAATCCTTGTCGGCGGCCATCTGCTCCAGATACGTGTCGTTGGTCGGGCGGATATAGAATACCGCCTTCTGTTTGTTGGCCAGGTTGTAATCCGCACGGATGGTGCGGCCGACGCGGATCAGGTCGTGCTTGGCGTCCACATAGTCCACCACGCTGCGGTCGATGTTCAGCCCCTCCATGGTTTCGAAGGATTGTTTCTCCGGCCAAGGTGCAACCATGATGCTTTCATGCTTGGAGTTGTAGCCCATGCCGGTCCAGAGCTCTTCGGTGAGGAAGGGCATGAACGGGTGCAGCAGGCGCAGCGCCGTGGAGAAGGTATAGTGCATCACCCTCAACGTCTGCGTTTTGCGCTCCGCGTCATCGCCGAAAAGGATCGGTTTGGCGTATTCCAGATACCAGTCGCAGTAGCTGTGCCACATGAAATCGTAGATGGCCAAAGTGGCATCGTTGAAGCGGTAGCGCCCCAGGCTCTCGTTGCATCCGGAAATGGCGTCGTTGAGCTTGGCGAGGATATGCTGGTCGTCCGGGCTCAGGGCCTCGGGGTCGAAGGCCAGATTGGTGACGCTGAACCCTTCCGAGTGCATCTGCATGAACCGGGCGGCATTCCAGATTTTGGTGCCGAAATTGCGGCCGATTTCAAACTTGTCGTCCGAAAGGTAGACATCCTGCCCCGTGGCGGTGATCATCAGCAGCGAGAAGCGCAGGGCGTCCGCACTGTATTTTTCAATAACCGTCAGCGGATCGATGGAGTTGCCGAGGCTTTTGCTCATCTTGCGGCCTTGGTCGTCGCGGACGGTGCCGTGGATGTAGACGGTATCGAACGGAATATCGCCCATCACTTCCATGCCGGACATCACCATGCGGGCAACCCAGAAAAAGATGATTTCGCTGGCGGTAACCAGCGTCTTGGACGGGTAGTAGAATTTGAGATCCTCGCTCTTTTCCGGCCAGCCGAATACGCTGAAAGGCCATAGCCAGGAGGAGAACCAGGTGTCGAGAACATCTTCGTCCTGCCGGATATTGCCCGACTCGCACTTCGGGCATTTTTCCGGAGTGCCTTTGGCGGCCCATTCATGGTCGCAGGCATCGCAGTAGAACACCGGAATGCGGTGACCCCACCAGATCTGGCGGGAAATGCACCAGTCGCGGATGTTTTCCATCCACTCCATGTAGGTCTTGCTCCAGCGCTCCGGAACAAACTTGATGCGGCCGTCCTGAACCGCTTCGATGGCCGGGCGCGCCAGCGGCTTCATCTTCACGAACCACTGCGGCGACAGGCGCGGTTCGACCACCGTATCGCAGCGATAGCAGTGACCGACCGCATGGTGGTGCTTGTCGACCTTCTCCACCAGTCCGCCGGTCTTCAGATCCTCCATCAGCTGCTTGCGGCATTCAAAGCGGTCCATGCCCTGGTAGGGGCCGGCCTCTTCGTTCATGATGCCGCTGTCGGTCATCACATTGATCTGCGGCAGGTTGTGGCGCTGGCCCATTTCAAAGTCATTCGGATCGTGCGCGGGGGTAACCTTGACGAGGCCGGTTCCAAACTCCGGATCAACGTAGTCGTCCGCGATGACCGGGATTTCCCGGTTGAGAAGCGGCAGAATGATGGTCTTGCCGATCAGATCCTTGTAGCGCTCGTCGCGCGGGTTGACGGCCACGGCGGTGTCGCCGAGCATGGTTTCCGGACGGGTGGTTGCCACCACAATCTTCTGCTTCGAGCCCTTCACCGCATAGCGGAGATGGTAGAGCGCGCCTTCCACATCGATGTGCTCGCTCTCTTCGTCGGAGAGTGCGGTCTGGCAGCGCGGGCACCAGTTGATGATATAGTTGCCGCGGTAGATCAGGCCCTTGTCGTAAAGGCGGCAGAACATTTCCAGCACAGATTCGCTCAGTCCCTCGTCCATGGTGAAGCGCTCGCGCTCCCAGTCGCAGGAGGAGCCGAGTTTCTTAAGCTGGTTGACGATGGTGTCGCCATATGTCTTTTTCCAGTCCCAGACCCGTTCAACGAATTTTTCGCGCCCAAGGTCGTCGCGGGTAAGGCCCTCCTTCTTAAGCTGGCGCTCCACCACATTCTGCGTGGCGATGCCGGCATGGTCCGTGCCGGGCACCCAGACGGTGTTTTTACCCTGCATGCGCGCCACGCGCGTGAGCACATCCTGAATCGAATTGTTCAGCGCATGCCCCATGTGGAGAATGCCGGTCACGTTCGGCGGGGGGATCACGATGCAGTACGGATCGCCGCCGTCACTGCTTTCGCCGTGGAAGCGTCCTTCCTCCATCCATTTCCGGTACCACTTGTCCTCGATGCTCTTCGGGTCGTAATGTTTCGGTAGTTCAGCCATAAATCAGTCCTGTCTAAATCAGTTGGTTTTGTATTCGATCTGCTCTTCGGCGACTTTGCTTGTTAGCGGCGTGACAGCGAACACCTTCCCCAGTTGGGCGGCCTTGTGCAGGTTTCCCTGCCGCAGGGCTTCGCGCACGTCATCAAGTTTCGATGCGTCATCCAATGAAATATAGGGAGCCCAGCCTTCTTCAGAGTCGATTAATGCAACATCAACCTCCGCAACATAGTCTCCTTCATGGATCAGCTTTGTCAGTGTTCGTTTCATGCGCCTTTCCTCGTCATAAAATCATTTTCCCACTGTTCCGGGGCCGGGCGGTACGCCGTCACCAAAACAGCAGGGCGTTCCTTTTCCGCGGGAATGCCCCATACAACATGAACCGGCCGTGCATTTCGATCTTTCTGCAGCACCAGCACGCAAGGTCCTTTCCCATGGTCTGGATATTCCGTGATTATCACGGCACCTTCAACCTCAATCACATCCTTGATGAAGATGCCATCATTGGCCAGTTCATCATAGC
>JAIPIO010000207.1 GCA_021734595.1 Kiritimatiellales bacterium
GACAGCATCGCGGTGAACGGAACCTGTCTGACCGTGGCCGACATCGACGGCGACAAGCTCATGTTCGATGTGCTCGGAGAAACCTTCGACAAGACCAATCTGGGGGAAAAGACGCCGGGCGATCTGGTGAACCTTGAGCAGGCGCTGGCGCTGGGCGATACGCTGGGCGGACATATCGTGACCGGCCACGTCGACAACACGGGCACCGTGGCGAAAATCGAGCAGGTCGGGCGCGACTGGAAATTCACGGTCGAATGCACGCGCGACATGCTCATGCTGATGGTCTACAAGGGTTCCATCGCCATCGATGGTATTTCGCTGACGGTGGCCGAGCTGACCGACAACGGCTTTATCGTTCACATTATTCCGCACACGATTCAGGAAACGGATATGTCGGAATTCAAAGTCGGCAGCAAAGTAAACCTCGAAGCCGACATTCTCGGCAAGCACGTCCAGCGCATCCTCGAATTCGGCGGTGGCCAGGACTACCGCCTTAATCTGAATGGGTGAAACAGATGAAATATCCCGCGGTTGAAAACAAAACGGTGCTGGTGACGGGTTGTTCGTCGGGGATTGGCCGGGCGACGGCGGAGTTGCTGCGTTCCAATGGTTGGAATGTGGTGCCGACAGCGCGGAAAGCGGAAGATCTGGAGGAACTGCGTGCGGCGGGTTTCGATCCGATTGAACTGGATGTTTCTTCGAGCCAATCCATTGCATCGGCGGCCGACGCCGTGCTGGAACGCTTCGATGGCAAGCTCGGTGGAATTGTCAACAATGCCGGGATGGGAATACCCGGTGCGATTGAAGACTTGTCGCGCGATGCCATGCGCTACCAGTTTGAAGTAAATCTCTTCGGCTTGCAGGAACTGACCAACCGCTTCATTCCCGTGTTCCGGGAGCAGGGGTACGGGCGGATTGTCAATGTGAGTTCGGTGGTAGGGCGTATGGCCTTGCCGTTCATGGGCATCTATTCTGCGTCGAAGTTTGCGCTCGAAGCCGTGAGCGATGTGCTGCGCGTTGAACTTTCGATGGATCGGATCAGTGTTTCCCTGATTGAGCCGGGACCGATCGAAACCCGTTTTTCGACCAATGCGGCAGGGCAGGGCGAGGAAAAACTCGACGTCGGGTCTTCGCGGTTTGGCAGCGCCTACAGGCAGTATTTTGAGAAGCGCCGCAATGGCGGAATGAGCGAAGATCGCTTCCGCTTGCCGCCAGAGGCTGTGGCCAAAAAAATACTCCATGCCTTGGAGTCGGCGCGCCCGAAAAGCCGCTACTGCGTAACTATTCCGGCCTATTTTGGAGCTTTTGCGGCGCGGTTTATTCCGGCGGCGCTGATTGACCATTTGTTGATTGGCCATGTAAAGAAGCGTTTCCAATAAGTCGTTGAAGTTGGATTCCACGGTTCGGTTGAGTATGGTCCCCGACAGGAAGAGGGAGGATATGCAATGAAAACAAAACTTTCAATCGTACTTGCCGCGCTGCTGCTGGCCGGGTGTTCTTCCGTGTTGGTGAGGCACGACTACGAACCCAGCACGGATTTCTCGGCACTGAAGACCTACGCATGGAAGCATGATGTCCAGCCGGAAACGGGTGATGTCCGGGCGGATAACGACCTACTTAACCAACGGATACGCCATGCGGTCAACCATACCCTGCCGCTCAAGGGGTTCAATGCCGTCGCGCGTGAACAAGCGGATTTTTTGGTGGACTATCATGTAACGTACCAACGGCGGTTGGACAGCTCTACATTCACAGTGGGAATCGGCGGCGGTCGTGGCGGTCGCTACGGCTCGGTCAATACCGGCAGCAATATTTCAGATTACGAAGAGGCTACGCTGACCATTGACATCTTGGATCGCGGGAACGGCGACAAACTGATGTGGCGCGGTACCGGAAGCCGGCGATCCTACATGGGTTCCAATCCGGAAACATCGATCAGAATCGTAAATGATGCGGTTGGAAGAATGTTGGCAAAATTTCCGCCGCAGAAATAATCAGCGTTTTTTAGCCTGGATAAATTTCAGCAGCTCACGTGCCTTGCCGTGGTCCGGTTGCTGTGACAGGAGCAGCTTTATTTGCTGCTCCGCCTCCGAGAGCTTTCCCTCCTGATAGTAGGAGAGCGCCATGTTGTACCTTGCACTGGTATATCTGGAATCAAGGCTTAAGGCGGCGAGATAGGCTTTCCGGGCGCTGGTGTAGTCCTTCAATGAATAAAAGGCCATGCCTAGATTGTAATGGGCTGTTTTGAGTTTTGGATTGTTTCCGATAGCCAGATTGAATTCCTGAATAGCCTCCTTGTATTTCCTCTGCTGGTAAAGGGACGAGCCCCGCGCGAGATGGCCCTCTGCCTCAGACGGATCGGGGGTGGCCACTGCGGTCGTAGGTTGGGTTGACGGTTTGGATTTGCTAAGGCGCAAGATGGAATTCTGGGCCTCGTTCATGTAGGGGGCGCCGGTAGCTGCCTTGCGGCTGTAAGCGGTATAGTATGCCAGTGCCTCTTTCGGCGCATTGAGCCAGCGCTCGTATATCACCGCCAGATTGAAGAGCGCCGGCGCATAGTCCGGGTTTTCGGACAGCAGGTTTTCCAGGTGTGCGACTGCCGCGTCGCTGTTGCCGTTCTGGTGCAGCTCCGTGATCGCCAGCGCATTGTAAACCGCGGGATCGGAGGGATTCCTGCGCAATGCGTCCTTGAGGTTTGCCGATGCCGCATTCCACGCTTTTTTCTGCAGATTGATCATGCCCATGAACGCATTGGCCACGGAATTCTCCGGTTGGTCGTTCAGCACCTTGGTCAGTTCGAATTCGGCCGGTTCCCGTTGCCCGTCAAGGAACAGGGCGGCTCCCAGATTTACGTTGGCCCCGGTAATGTTTGGTGAAATCCGGCAGGAATCGTTGAACGCCTTAATGGACTGTTCCTGGTCCTGAAGTTTCCAGAGAATAAGGCCGAGCCGGTTGTATGCTTCCGCCTTTCTTTCGCCGCCGCTGATTTTTCGGTTCGATTTTTCCAGCAGGGTGCGCGCCTGTACCAGGTCGCCCGTGTGCCAGGCTTCAATGGCTTTCTTGTACTCCCGCTCGCCGGCGCGTTCCCCGCACCCGAAAAACGCGGCGAACATAAGGAAAACACCGGCCATATACATGGTTGTTTTGCTGCTGATCATGTTGCCACACTACCTTTAACCCAGACTTTCCGCGAGCGCGGTCCGTCAAATTCGCAGAAATAAATACTCTGCCACGTTCCCAGCATCATCTGGCCGTTCTGGATAATCACCTGTACGGATGATCCCATCATACTCGCCTTGGCATGGGCCGCCGTATTGCCTTCCATGTGCCGGTAGTTGTCGGTCCACGGCACCACCTTATCCAGCACGGCTTCTAGGTCGGCCACAACATCCGGATCCGCGTTTTCATTGATCGTAACACCGGCGGTGGTGTGGGGGACAAAGACCGTCACCACGCCGTATTGCAGACCCATAGTGCGGACCGCTTCCGCCACCTGTACATCGATGTTTATGAAATCTGTGCGGGAGGTGGTCTGGATCGTGAATTCGTTCATGCATCACACCATATCCAATCGTTGGAAATTATGAAGCGGAAAGTTTCCAATCCTTGGAAAAAATACGGTGTGCCGCTTCCAATGGCCGGGAAAACCTGGTGTGGGGCTTCCAATTGTTGGAAGAATGGCAATGATGGAACTTTCATTCCCGCGGTCCGACCTGTTTAATATCATGCCTAACCGGAAGGATTGCGGAGTTGAAGATTCTTTTAGACCATATTTTGGCATTGGCGCTGATGTTCGGCCTGTTGCTGTGCTCGGCCTTTTTTTCGGCCACGGAGACGGCGCTTTTTTCGTTAACCCGCGAGCAGATCAAGCGGATGCGGGCACATGGCGAAAATGTGGCGCGGATGCTGGCGGTGCTCGCCGGTGATCCCTCCGGTCTGCTGGTTTCGATCCTGTTTGGGAATCTGGTCGTTAATATTCTATTCTTCTGCTCCAGCGCGGTGATAGCGGGTGAACTTGGCCATGCCTACGGACATTGGATCGAAGCAGCGGCCGGTTTTGTGACGCTCTTAACGGTCATTCTGTTCGGTGAGATTTTTCCGAAGGCGCTGGGACTTTCGTTTGCGGAAAAAGTCGTGCGGCTCAATTCCATACTGCTGCGGCTGTGGTTTTATGCCGCCCTGCCGATTCGTGGTGGTTTCGGTTTTTTTTCGCGCCGCATGGAGCGCCCCCCGGCAGCGGAAGACGAGCGGATGATTACCGCCGACGAGCTGCGGATGCTGATTGATGCCACCCGGCATGATTCCACCTTCGGCCATCAGGAAAAGGCGATTGTGGAGGATATTGTCAACCTGCCGGAAGTTCGCGTGCGTGAATTCATGGTTCCGCGTGTTGATCTGTTCAGCTGCGCCGCCGATACGCCGGTGGCGGAGGCGCTGCGGGAGGCGGCGGAACAGGAGGCTGAACTGATACCGGTTTTTGAGGGCGCAGAGGATAACATCACCGGGGTGGTGGAGGTGCATCGCCTGTTTGCCGCGGCGGACCAGTTCGAAACCCTGCGGTGTTTTCTGGGCCCGGTTGAGTATGTGCCCGAAACCATGCGTGCGGATGCCCTGCTGCGCCGGTTTATAACGGAAAACCTGAGGCTGGTCTGCGTGGTGGATGAATACGGTGGGCTCGAGGGTGCCGTCAGATTCGAAGATCTGTTCGAGGAACTCGTCGGCGAGTTCGACGCCATGGAGTCGCCGCCCATCGAACAGCTTGGCAAAACCGCCTATCGCATGCAGGGACAGTTGAGCATCCGCGAATGGCGCTCGCTGTTTGTTGGATTCCTGCCGGATCAGGTGGTAGGCAAGCTGGCGCTGGACACCTTGAGCGGGCTGGTGATTTCGCTGCTCAAGCGCATGCCGGTGGCGGGTGATGTGGTACAGGTGCACAACCTGCGCTTCACCGTCGAAAAGGTGCGCGCCCGCCGGATTGAATCGGTGCGGCTTGACCTCACCGATATGGAACCAATGGAGGGGCTGCGATGAACCTGAACGTCCTCCTCCTTGTCATCGTATATTTTGCCCTGACCGGTCTGTTCGCGGGTTCGGAAACCGGCAGCTACATGATTAACCGCATTCGTTTGCGGTTCCGCGTGCTGAACCGGAAGCATAGCGCACGGGTGCTGGCACAGGTGCTGCGCGATCCGCATCTGTTTGTCTTCACGGTCCTGATTGGCCAGAACATCTGCGTCTACCTGCTCTCCAAACTGGTGACGGACCAATATGTCCAGGCGGGAATCAGTGTCGGCGGAACACGCTTTGTGCTGGGATTCATACCCTGGAACGCCGAAATGGCCGCGACGCTTACACTGATGTTTCCACTCTTCATTTTTGCGGAAGTCGTTCCGAAAAACCTGTTCCGTAAAAAGGCGGATACGCTCATGTACCACCTGGCGGATCTGCTGAGGTTTTTCATGCTGCTGTTTTATCCCGCCACGGTGGCGCTGCGGCAGCTTTTCCGTCTGCTCACGCGCGGGCGCATGGCCGGAGCGGAGCGGGATCTGCATTCCCTTTCGCCGGAGGGACTGAAGGAATATTTTTCCGACGGCGCGAAGGAGGGGGTACTCTCCTCCGACCAGAACCGCATGTTGGAAAATGTGGTCTCGATGCATCGCGTTCCGGTGCGTCAGCTGATGAAACCCATCAAGCAACTGCCGAAACTGCCCGAAGAGGCCACGATGGCCGATTTTCGGCGGCTGGTTGGCCGCCAGGGCGCCGCCTATGTGGCGCTGACCAGCCATCACCTCATCACGGGAGTGGTATCGATGTTCACCCTCGCGCAACGCACTCTGGAAGATTCCGAAAAACTGAAGCCCTATGCCGGGACTGTGCTGCAGATTGAGGAACGCCAGAACCTGAAGTCAGCCTTTTACCGCCTGCGACGGAACCCGCTCCATCTGGCGGTGGTTGTGAATGTCCACCATCATCCGGTCGGCTTCATTCATCTCGAAGATATTGCGCGGTTTATCGCCGCCGAATAGACGGCTGCGGTTATTGTCCCCACATGTGATCGATTTCATCGGGAGCGAGCGGAACATACTTGGAAGACGCGCGCATGGCATTTGCGGTGACACTTGTGCTGGGAGGGTCTATGGCGAGCACTTTATTCCACCAGATGGTGTTCGCTGCTGTAATATCCGCCGCCGAAAGGTGACGGTTCCGGCCTTTTGAGGTGCCGTCGCTGTAGTATCTGTTCAAGGTATTGGAATCGTAGACTTCGAAATAGACATTGCCGGAAACCTGGCGGCAGCCCTTGACCAGCAGGAAGTGACCGGTGACGTTATCGTAGAAGCTTCCAATCCGTTCTTCCGAAGCTGAATTATAGGTAAGATAACTGGCATTAATACAGAGCAGAATTATTTTCCCTTCGGATATCAATGTTTCGATCTGCTCTGGCCCGGTGAATGCATATACGTTAAAGGGTATGCTGTTCAAATTGAGATAATCGATCATATGATTGGTATACCACCAATCGTTTCCTGCAGAATCGTAAGACCAGTCGCGTGCCTCTTCGACAGTTCCGGTATAAGATCCATCATACCACTTGATGGCCATGACCGTTGTTGACGGACCGCAGTTTTTGTTGCTGGCCGGACCGGTGTTGCCCTGGTCGATGTACCAGTCATACGTCCTGTCCAGATGGGTGTAGGCGGTTTGCGAGCTGCCCATGCCCCAAGTGGTTAGCCAGGGATCCTGAAAATAATAGTTCCAGTGATACCAGAACACATCCCCGCTGAATTCAAGCACCCGGTAATAATCGTTTTCCGAATCCGTGTAGACCGCCGCCTCCGTCGAGGTTGTGACGGCGGTGATTGCCGTTCCGGTATCCAGCCAAAGGCAGGGCGTCAGGCTGTCGGTGCGTTGAATCTGATAGGCCGTGCCCGGCACCGAGTCGAATGTGACCCGGGCCTGTCCATTGGATAGGGTAATTGCAGTAATGCTGCCGTCGGCCGCGACCAACAGAGCCGATAGCAAGGGCCTGGGAGCTGCTGCCTTTAATGTTATCCTCCCGGTCATGGGTGATTTTTTCCGG
>JAIPIO010000208.1 GCA_021734595.1 Kiritimatiellales bacterium
CGACGATTGTGTCGTTTTCAATCCGCTGGTCTTCCAGCCATTGGAGCAGGCGGCCGACGTTTTCGTCGATGGCGGCAATGCACCGGAGGTAGGAGGTGATGAAGCGCTGGTATTGGAACTTCCTGAGCTTGACCGGGTTCTTGGCATCGGGGCTGTTCATGAAGTCATAGTAGGTCTGGCTCCACCCGTCGAATGCATCATGCCAGGCCTCGCGCTGCGCGGGAGTCATGCGGTCGAGCGCCTTGGTGTGTTCGCGGTCGGGCGTTTCTTTTGAGCCGCGCGGCGGGATGGCGTCGAGCTTGGCGACGTCGAGCCCCATCCAATGCTTGGAAAGATAGGGCTGGCGGTTCCGGTAGTTGTCGAAGAGGGTGGCTGGCTCGGGGAAGACGATGCCGTCGTAGAGGTGCGCGTTGCGCACGGGCGGCAGACGCGGCACATGCGGCGACTTGAACTGGCACATCAGCAGGAACGGGCTTTGCTTGTCCCACTTGGTTTCCAGCCATTGGAGCGACTGGTCGGCGATGATGTCGGTGGAATAGCCCTCGATCCGCTCGTGGCCGGACTGCGTGGCGAAATCCGGGTTGTAGTAGTCGCCCTGGCCGCCGGAGCTTTCCAGCACCTTCCAGAAATCAAACTCGTCGGTCGGGTTGGGGTGCATGTGCCACTTGCCGATGAGCGCGGTCTGGTAGCCGGCCTGCTGTTTGAGCAGGCGCGGGAAGATGGTTTGCGAGCCGTCCCACTTCGCGCCGTTGTAGGTGACGCCGTTGAGGTGACTGAGCTTGCCGGTCAGCACGGTCGCCCGACTCGGTTGGCAGATCGAGTTGGCGCAGAAGCTTTCGCGGAAGATGGCGCCTTCGCTGGCGATACGGTCAATGTTCGGGGTCGGATCGAATTCTTGCAGGCGACCGCCGTAGGCACCGATGGCCTGGGTGGAGTGGTCGTCCGAGAAAATGAAAAGAATGTTCGGCGGGCGTTTTTTCAGCCGTGCCCCCGAAAAGGCGGTAGCGGTTAGTGCGAACGATGCTGCTGATAAAAAGGCTCTTCTTTTCATTCTCTACTCCGTTTCTTCGTGAATTCCAGCCATTGGAATTTTTTAACACGCATTTCCAATGCTTGGAAAGCGTGACGAGTGATCCGTGAGTCGTGACCGGCCATATTTCCAATGTCTGGAATTTTAATTCCAATGTTTGGAAAGTACAACCATCCCAGTCACGCCTCACGTTTTACGGCTCACGTTGTGGTTCCAAACCCTGAAAAACCGCGTGCCGCGCGTTCAGGGAAGAGTGATAATGAAAGCGGTTACATCTGTCAACTCCGAATCTTTGGGAATTAACCTTTACACCCGGAATGAAAGCGGTTACATTCTGCTGGTTCACTAAAGAAAGCCTGCTGGAACTATGCCGTCTAGTCAGGCAGAGTCCACGGATGGGAGAGGGACGAATATGAAAATCATGAAGACTGTCTTTGGGATCGCTCTTTTAATGTCCTGCTCGGTTTTTGCAGCCGGGGCCAGACCGGTAGCCAACGATGCCCGCAAACCCAATTTTCTTGTGATTATGGCGGACGACCTGGGCTACGGCGATGTGGGTTATCAGGGCGGTGACCTGCCGACGCCGAATATTGATTCGATTGCCAAGGCCGGCGTAACCTTTACGGATGGCTATGTGACCTGTCCGGTCTGTGCGCCGTCGCGCGCCGGGTTGCTGACGGGGCGCTATCAGCAAACATTTGGTTTCTGGGACAACATCGGCCCCTACCGCGTAAGCGAAGATACCGTGCCCGGCATTCCCGCCGATTTGCCGATCCTTTCGGAACGATTGAAACCGCTGGGCTACACCTGCGGGCTATTCGGCAAGACGCACGATGGCGATGCCGAGGAGCTTCAGGCCTTCAATCGCTGGGACGAATTCTACGGATTCAACAACGGTGCCTCCTGCTACCTCAAGGACATGAACCGCGAACACAACCCGATCTTCCACAACAAGAAAGTCGTCTCCAGCCCCTATACATCCCGCGGAATTGATCACAAGGATGTTTGCGAAGACGGGGTGATTATCAAGGATGCCGATCAATACCTCACCGACGAGCTCGGCACCATGGCGATCCGGTTTATCGAAGCCAACAAAGACAAGCCGTTCCTTTGCTACATCCCATTCAACGCCGTACACGGTCCGTTCCAGGCGCCCAAGGCGCTGGTCGATAAATACAGCCACATTCAGGACAAGGAACGCCGTCTCGTCATGGCGATGCTGGAGTCGATGGACAGCAACATTGGCCGCGTACTCGACACGCTGAAGAAAAACCAACTAATGGACAACACGATGATTATTTTCCTGAGCGACAACGGCGGGCACCAGGCATCGCCCAGCAAACCGCTGCGGGGGAAAAAGGGCACCTATTGGGAGGGCGGGTTGCGCGTTCCGTTCTGCATGCAGTGGAACGGCAAGCTGAAGCCGGGCGTAGTCTACCGCAATCCCGTTATTTCCCTCGACATCATGCCCACCCTTATTAATGCGGTGGGCGGAAAGGTCGATCCCAAATGGGAACTGGACGGCGTGGATCTGATTCCATACCTCACCGGAAAAAACCGCAAGCGCCCGCACAACATGCTTACGTGGGTCTGGGGTGCGCGCCGCGCCGTCCGCTTCATGGACTACAAGGCCGTCACCATGAACGACGGGAAACAATGGGAGCTGTTTGACCTTTCCAAAGACATGTCCGAAACCACTGATATTTCCGACCAGCATCCTGAAAAGCTAGCAGCGCTCATCAAGGTGCACACCAAATGGAAGGATGGCCTGATGCCACAGCAATGGGGCTGGAACAGCAGGCTGGGTTACAAGGATCCGCAGTTCGGTCAACCCAAGCCCTACCACGACCCGAACTACAGGATTAAATAACCGTTTCCAACCGTTGGAATTTTTGTTCCAATGGATGGAACTTTTTCAACGAGGATTGGAACTATGATTAAAAAGAGTTTACTACTGGTGGCTTTGTTGGCGGGAGCGGTTTGCGCGCAAGGGGCCGGGAAGCCGAATGTCGTATTTTTCCTGGTGGATGATTTTGGGTGGGGGGAGCTTTCGTGCATGGGAAGCCCGTTTCACGAGACACCGAATATCGACAAGCTTTATAAAGCGGGGATGACCTTCTCCAACGGATATTCGGCCTGTACCGTTTGTTCGCCGAGCCGCGCGGCCATTCTTACGGGGTGCTATCCGGGACGAACCCATTTGACGGACTGGATTGCGGGGCACAAGAAGCCCTTCGCGAAGTTGGCGATTCCCGACTGGAACATGAAGATAGAGCATGAGCGCACCACGCTGGCCGAGGCGCTCAAGGAGCAGGGCTATGCAACGCAGTTTGTCGGGAAGTGGCATCTCATGCCGCTCAACCAGCCGGAACTGATGGATCAACACTACCCGGAATCGCACGGGTTCGACGTCAATATTGCCGGTCGCGAGTGGGGGCAGCCCAAAGGTCCGGGCAAATATTTCTATCCGTGGGACATGCCGAACCTCGAAGGTGGCAAGGAGGGCGATTTCCTGACCGACCGGCTGACCGACTATGCCGTCGATTTTATTGGCCAGCACAGGAACGATCCGTTCCTGGTCTATTTTTCCTACTACACCGTCCACGGTCCGATCATGGGCAAGCCGGAGCTGGTCAAGAAATACGAGGCCAAGCAGCAGACGGGCGACTTCAAGGAGTACAATCCCAAGTATGCGGCGATGGTCGAGAGCCTGGATGAAAGCGTCGGGCGCGTGATGGACAAGCTGAAAGAGGTCGGCCAGTTGGATAATACGGTGATCATTTTCACGGGTGACAACGGGGCCAATGCACACCTCTATTGCGGTGGACTCAAGGGCTACAAAGGCTATTCTCATGAGGGCGGAACGCGCGAGCCCTTCATCATCAAGGCTCCCGGGGTCAAGCCCGGCACTTGCGATGTGCCGGTGATCGGCATGGATTTCTATCCCACGATTTTGGAGCTGATCGGCGCTCGCCAAAAACCCGGCCAGCACCTGGATGGCGTCAGTCTGGTGCCGCTACTCCGACGGACGGGGAAAATCAAGGGGCGATCGCTCTACTGGCATTATCCCCACTACCATCGGACCAATCCCTATGGCGCGGTGCGCAATGGAGAGTGGAAGCTGATCGAGTTCTTTGAGGACGGTGCGCTGGAGCTCTACAACCTCAAGGACGACCCGTATGAAGAGACAAACTTGGTCCAGGCCAATCCCGAAAAAGCGGATGAGCTGCTGAAGGAGCTCAAGGCGTGGCGCAAGAGCGTGAATGCACAGATGCCTACGCCGAACCCGGACTACAATCCGCAAAATGCCCAAGGGAAATCAAAGGCGCGGAAAAAGAAATCAAAAAGCAAGCCCGCCCAAAAACCGGCCGATGTTGAATCCGTTACGGCATCCACTGTTCAGTCGGGCAACGAACCGGAATATGCGGTTGATAACGATCCGAAGTCGCGCTGGGCCGCTAGCGACGGAGCGTTCCCGCAGTGGCTGGAGGTGAAATTCAAGGAACCCAAAAAGGTGAAGGGCGTTCGGATTTCATTCCGTACCGAGACCGTAATCAAATACCAGCTGGCCTGTCGAAAAGGCGATGGAGCGTGGGAAGTCGTCGCCGACCAAAGCAAAAACGACCAGCCCGTCAAGGTGGTGGAGCACGGCATCCCTGCTGGGTTCGACAGCCTAAAGGTCACGGTCTTGGAAGTGAAAAAGGGCTGGGCCACTATCACCGACCTGAAGCTTTACTAGCCATTTCCAACCATTGGAATAAATAATTCGGAGTAGGAAAAATGAAACGACGCAACCTGATTCGATCCGCAATGGCAGCCGCGATGCTGCCGGCGGCTTTCGTCCGCGCAAAAGCGGCACAGCTGAATATTCTTTTGATTACGGCCGACGACCTTGGCTACGAGGCGGTCGGATGTTTGAACAAGGGGCTGCCTGACCTGACGCCTAACTTGGATCGGTTTGCCCGCGAGGGAATGATGTTCAATCACGGCCATACCAATACGCCGATCTGCCAGCCAAGCCGGGCCACTATCGCCTCCGGCCGTTATGGGCATACCAGCGGCATGATGGGTTTTATCCATCTGAAGAAAAAAATTCCAACCATCATGCAGTCGATGCGCGAGCAAGGCTACCGGACCGGGGTTCTCGGCAAGGTAGATCACTCGACACCGGACATGGCGTACAAATGGGATTTTGTCTACGATTACGGCGACCTCGGCGCGGGGCGCAGCCCGAAGCTCTACCACCAATACTGCAAGGAGTTTTTCGTCCGCTGCAAGAAGGAGGGCAAGCCGTTCTACATGATGGTCAACTCCCACGATCCGCACCGCCCGTTCCACAACCCGGACGGGAGAAAGATGAAGGATGCGGAGGAGCCGTCGAAATTGTTCAAGCCGTCCGAGGTGGTGGTGCAGAAAAACCTGTCCGACCTGCCGCAGGTGCGCGAGGAGCTGAGCTGGTACTACAACTCCGTCCGCCGCCTCGACGATACGTTCGGAAAGGTTATTCAGGCATTGGAAGAATCCGGACAGCGCCAAAACACACTGGTGATGTTCCTGTCCGACAACGGTGCGGCGGTTCCGTTTGCCAAGGCCAATGTCTACCTGGCCAGCACCCGTACCCCGTGGTTTGTCCAGTGGCCGGGCGTGGTCACGCCGGGCGCGGTCGACCGGGAGCACTTTGTTTCGGCCATCGACTTTTTCCCGACGGTGATGGAGGCCACGGGGCTTCCTGCCCCGGCCGGCGTGGATGGCCGGTCCTTTGCTCCACTGCTCAAGGGCGGAAAGCAGGATGGCCGCGACGTGGTCTTTAAGCAGGTGGATTATCTGATCGGCGGCCCGGTGCGTCCGATGCGTTCCATACAGGACAAGAAATACGGCTACATCTTCAACGCTTGGAGCATCAAGGGGGCGAACTACCGCAACAACAACGAGGGTCTGTGCATGAAGGCCATGCAGGAAGACCCTGCGTCTGCCGAGCGTGTAAAGATGTGGCGCGACCGCGTGGTGGAGGAATTCTACGATCTCGAAAACGATCCCGGCTGCCTCAACAATCTGGCCGGCAATCCGGAATACAAGGAGCTGGCCGATAAATTTCGCACGCGGATGCGCACGTGGATGGCTGAGACCAAAGATCCAGCCATTGGGATGTTTGATGACCGCAGCCCGATTCCAAAGATGCAGGGTTACTTGAAGGAAGAATTCCCGACCAAAGAAGCGCTGATGCCCGAGGCTCAGCTCAAGGAGAAAGAGGCGAAGGCCGCCGCCAAGAAGGCGAAGTCCTCCAAGAAATCCGGTTCTAAGCAATCAGGCGGGAAAGGAAAGTCCGACGAGGAGCGTGCCGCAATCCGTAAAGCCCGCCGTGCGGCCAAGCAAACCGAATAAACGCCAAGTAAACCGCTTCCCCAGCGTCGCAAACTCCACTATCATTTACCTATTCAAAACAGAAGGGGTATGCGGATGGCGGAAAAAGGAAAAAAATACTGGGTGGGGTTTGATCTAGGCGGCACGAAAATGCAAGCCACGGTCTTTGACGACAAGTTTGAGATCCTGGCCAACAAGCGCAAGAAAACCCGCGCGCAGGACGGGGCAAAGACCGGCGTCGAGCGCATGATCCAGACGGTCACACAGGCAGTCAAAGAAGCGGATCTCACCATCGAACAGCTTTCCGGCATCGGGGTCGGCTGCCCGGGGCCGCTTGATCTGGACAAAGGCATCGTACTGGACACACCCAACCTCGGTTGGAAAAACGTAAAGCTGGTGGCCCAGCTTAAAGCCGCGCTCGGCTGTCCCGCCGTGATTCTTAACGATGTGGATGCCGGGGTTTACGGCGAATACAGTTTTGGTGCCGCCAAGGGCGCGCGCTGCGCGCTCGGGATCTTTCCCGGCACGGGAATCGGCGGTGGATGTGTGTATGACGGGGAGATCATCCGCGGTAAAACCTCCTCCTGCATGGAAATCGGTCACATCCAAGTGGTGCCGGAGGGACCGCTGTGCGGCTGCGGCCGGCGCGGTTGCCTTGAAGCC
>JAIPIO010000003.1 GCA_021734595.1 Kiritimatiellales bacterium
GTCCAGATGCGCCTCAAGGGTTGGCCGGAAAAGCTCCCAATCCACGGCCTTGTCCAGCCGGTCGAGCGCCGTTGCGCGTTGCTTCAACTCTTCCACCCGCTGCTGGTAATCGAACAGCCCCGCATCCTGGTTGTGTTTTCTGTAATTCATAAGTGCAGGCTATACTTTTCCTGTCTTGAATGCAATCACTGTGTCGGGGTTTTTAGACGCGCCCCTAGGAGAAAACATCATGCAATTCCTCAAACTTTTCTCTATATTATTAATCCTTCTGGGAACGGTGCCGCTATTTAGTTTGGGGGAGGAAGTTAAAAAGAGCCCGGCTCAGGCGGCCACCGCTTGCAGTACGTGTGAGGCGTCGGCCAAGTCCGATGGGTTCACGCCGCTCTACAAGGGCACGCTGGACGACTTTCGGATCTACTTCCGGGGCCAGGGCTACATCAAGGATGTGAACAAGCAGGACGTGTTTGTCGCGAAGAAGGAACACATCCACGTCCGCAAGGGCACCAACGGCGTCATCGTCACCGAGGTTCCCTACAGCTACTACCACGTGAAAGTGGACTACCGCTGGGGCGAACAGAAGGCCTCCATGAACGCGGGGCTGATGACCCACGTCAACCTGAACTCGGACCGGGTCAAGGACAACCGACCGCAGTCGATCGAGATCAACATGCGGCATAACTGCCCGGGCAGTTTCTGGATGGCCAGCAAGCTTGGCCCGTTCGGCACGACCTTCGCCGCCAAGGATGGAAAGACCTACCTGCCCGAAGAGAAGGGCGGCGTGGCGCACAACATTTCGCCTTTCAAGAACCGAACGCTCTATGCCATGTACCCGGATGGCAAGATGAACTCCCGCCCGCACGGCGAGTGGAACACATTGGAAGCCGTTGTCCGCGGGGCTGAATCCGTGGAGATCATCTACAACGGGGTGGTGGTCAATCGCGTGTACAACCTTAAAGCCCCCAAACCCGGGACGAGCGAACCGGGCCCGCCGCTGGTCACCGGCGGCATCGGCCTGCAGAGCGAGGGGCAGGAGATCTTCTACCGCAATTTCGTGATCAAGAAGTTGGAGCCGTAAGACGCCGAGCGGTCAGGGACCGAGCGCCCTGTCTTTCCAACAATCCATTCTTACTGTCCGGTTTTGGATACGACGGGCGTCACTTATAAACAGGAGGAATTTATGAAGAAAAACAAAACATCACGTCGCACAGTTCTTAAGCAAACGGCCCTGGCAGCGGGGGCACCGATGATTATCCCGGCCTCTGTACTTGGCCTGAACGGGAAGGTGGCACCTTCCAACCGGATCGTGCTGGGCGGCATCGGGGTAGGAAATCGCGGCCGCAAAGACCTGACCGCCTTCCTGAAGCAGCCGGATTGCCAGTTTGTTGCATCTGCGGATCCCCAAAAAGAACGGCGAGAAATCCTCGTGCGGCTCTCCCGCCACTACGACAACATGGAATGCAAGCCCTACGACAACATGGGCGACCTGTTGGCCCGGGATGACATCGATGCCGTCCTCATCACCACCGGTGACCGCTGGCACACGACCGCGTCCATCTATGCCGCACGCGCCGGCAAGGACATCTATTGCGAAAAGCCGTGCTGCATGAACATGCAGGAGTGCCGCGAACTGGATGAGGAAATCCTGAAGCACAAACGGGTTTTCCAAGCGGGCACCCAGCGGCGCAGTGTCAGCAATTTCCAACTCGCGAAGGAACTTGCGGACAGCGGCAAGCTCGGTAATCTCAAGAAGGTGCATGCGGGCATCCTCCAGCTTCAGGATTACCTGCCCCCGTTGCCGGCCGAACCCGAACCCGACCCGTCGGTCATCAATTGGGACCGCTGGGTGGGGCCCGCCCCGATGAAACCGTACAACA
Organism: Kiritimatiellales bacterium; assembly: GCA_021734595.1. Classification (GTDB taxonomy): domain Bacteria; phylum Verrucomicrobiota; class Kiritimatiellia; order Kiritimatiellales; family Pontiellaceae; genus JAIPIO01. The sequence goes on from JAIPIO010000003.1 coordinate 1,875, forward strand.
GCGAATACTGCAAGAAGGGGCGCTGGCGCAACCATTCCGGGTTTTATGCCGCCTACCGCCTGCCCGAATGGGGCGCGCATACGATCGACCTCTGCCAATGGGCGGCCAAAGCCGACGGCACAACGCCGATCGAATTCGAGAGCGAAGGCACTACCATCCGCGGCAAATATGCCAACGGCATCGAACTGGTCATGCGCCTCTCCGGTTTTAAGAACGAAGGGGACTGGATCGAAGGGATCGGTTCCTGCCCCGTCAAATTCGAAGGAGATGAAGGCTGGGTTGAAGCCGGGGATTTCGAGCGCATCGAAGCCAGCGATCCCAAAATCCTGAAGGGAAAGACCTTTGAGCCGGTCGCAGGCGTAGACCCGATCCACCACGCGCGCAATTTCCTCGACTGCGTTAAGAGTCGCGAAAAACCGGTCTGCAACTCAACCGTCGCCCGCTATGGCCACCTCGCCTGCTTTGCCGCAGCGCTGAGCTGGAAACTCGGGCGCAAACTGACGTTCGATCCGGTTACTGAAACCTTCCCGAACGATGCGGAAGCCAACGGAATGCTGGGCTACACCCGTCGCAAACCATACACCATCTAAGGGCTCCACAGGCACTAGTGGAGGGCGGCTCGGCAACGGGTCGCCTTTTTCATGTTGCCGGGTGTAGCAACGCTTCACCCCGAAGGGGAAAGCGTTCATTTTCCAACGTGAATCAACGAACCGTTTTCCGCCTTTGGCGGTGAAACGGCACTACACCTATGGTACTTTTCCAATGGCCGGGAAAATATTTCCAAAGACTGGAAAATGCAGACCGCCTAAAGGCGGGACTACATACCTGTTCAGGCATGGCAGCCAACATTGACAAACCCGCTGTCTTCCTCTACACCTTTTTTTATGAAATGTATCTTCAGAATGATCGCGTCGGATATGCACCCCAATCTTACATCAATTCTTGTTTTAGCAGGTTGCATGGCCTCTGCCTCCCTATCCGCATCGGCGGGCGAGTGGACCCGGTTCCGGGGACCGAATGGGCAAGGCATCAGCGCCGCAGAAAATCTCCCGGCCAAGTGGACGGAAAAAGATTATAACTGGAAAGTCAGCCTGCCGGGGACGGGGCATTCCTCTCCTGTGATATGGGGAGGCAAAATATTCCTTACGTGCGCCGACCCCGAAGCGAACACAACATCGCTTGTGGCTCTAAGCACAAAAGACGGCAAGGAGCTCTGGCGAAAAATATACAAGCTGGAGGCCTATCACCTGCAGAAGGATAACAGTTACGCCTCCAGCAATCCCGCGCTGGATAAAAAGGCCGTTTACGTCATGTGGCACAGTGAAACGGAAACCGTGCTGTCCGCATTCACTCACAACGGAGAGGCGTTGTGGCAGTCCAAATTTCCTCCTGTGAGCAGCCAGCACGGCCCGTCTGTCACTCCCGTCGTCGTGGATGACATCATTTTGTTTGCATTGGAGCAGCGCACCAACGACAACGGCGCGAAAAGCGCCTGGATTGCCGTCAGCAAAAAAACCGGGGAAGAAACATGGAGAGTCGAGCGCCCATGCGCGGACAAGGTAGGCTACTCAACTCCCTGCCTGTACCCCCGCGAAAACAAATCGCCTCTTATCCTGTTCCTGTCAAAACCCCAGGGCATCATGGCGGTCGAGCCGGCTACCGGAGAAATGGTTTGGCAAATGGATACCGTGTTCACAAAACGCCCGGTCGCTTCGCCAGTGATTGCGGATGGTCTGATCGTAGTGTCAAGTGGTTCCGGGTCTGGAGGAGTACGTCTTGTGGCCGTGCGTCCTGTCAACGAGAAGGGTACCGAAACGCTTAAAGAGGTGTATGAAAAGGCTGATAAAAAGGCCAAGACCATGGCGCCGTATGTTCCTACTTCGCTGGCAAAGGATGGGCTGCTTTATATATTTCACGATCGTGGGTATATCAGCTGCATCGATTCCAAAACAGGAAAGGAACATTGGACCGAGAAACCCGGCGGAGCATTCTACAGTTCGCCTGTCTGGGCCGATGGAAAACTGTACTGCACGACCAAGGCCGGTGATGTGGTTGTGCTGCGCGCTTCGGACAAATACGAACTTTTGGCGGTCAATCCCCTCGGCGAGAAGAGTTACGCCACCGCGGCCATAGCCGACGACACGATCTATTTCAGGACGGTCTCACACCTGATTTCCGTCGGCGGAAAGTAATGCAGAAATCTTCCAGGCGTTGGAAGAGTGTTTCTAATGATAAGGAGCTGGAATAAACGTCTTAAAACCTAAATGCACCATCCCCCCTCCGGGTGACCGCCGCCATTACGCAGACCGAACGTGCGCCCGGTTTCTGAAGGCAGTAAGGACGACCGAGAACGGCGGGCGCCAAAAGGCTCATGTTCTTTTATTCATAACGCAACGCCTCGATCGGCTGCAGGAGGGAGGCCTGGCGCGCGGGCCAAAGGCCAAAGACCACACCGATGAATACGGAAAAAGTAAGAGCGACGACCAGCGTGATCGGCTGCACCGCCACGGCCCATCCGGCTAATTGCCTCATGCCTAGACAGAACCCGCCGCCCAATGCAATCCCGAGCGCACCGCCGCAGAGACTCACGGCCACCGCTTCCACCAGAAACTGCATCAGGATATCGCTCCGGCGCGCCCCGATGGCTTTGCGGATGCCGATCTCGCGGGTGCGCTCCGTCACGCTCACCAGCATAATGTTCATGATCCCGATGCCCCCCACCAACAGGGAAATCCCGCCAACGCTCGTCAGCAGCATCGCGAGGGTGTTGCTGGTGGCGGCCATAGTACTTTGGAGCTCGGCCATATTACGGGTTTCATAGCCGTTGTTCTCGGGGTCGGTGACCCGATGCCGCTCGTTCATCAAATCCACGACCGCGGTTTCGACGGAGTCGATATAATCCGCCGACTCGACCTGGATTTCGATTTCCCGCACATAGTCTTCGCCGAAAACGCGCCGCATGGCCGTGCTGAGCGGAATAAGGACCTGGTCGTTTTCGTCTTCGGATGCGCTGCTTCCTTTGTCGGGCAGCAGGCCGACCACCTCGAAGGTATTGCGATTGATGCGAATGGTCTGCCCCACCGGATCCTGCCCGTCGAACAACGCCTCGTATACCGTCGTTCCGATCACCGCCACGCGGGCCCGCGACGAACATTCCTCCTCGGAAAAGAATCGTCCCGTCTGCGGCGTCATGGAATGGATGGTTTCATAGGCGAGTTCCACGCCGCGCGCTTCGGTACTGCAGTTATTTCCGTCGAACGTGACCTGCACGTTGCCGTTTACCGAACCGCAGGCATATTGCACGCCCTCGATGGAATCCTGAATCACTCCGGCATCGGATGCGGAAAGCCGCGATACGATGCCGGCGCCCAAGGAAACCCCGCGACTCTTCGGGCGCGGCGGCTGCACCACGAGTAGATTGGCACCCATGGCCGAAATTTGTGCTTCTACGGCCACCTTGGCACCCGCACCAAGCGCCATAACCGCAATAACCGCCGCCACGCCAATCAACACCCCCAGCATGGAAAGCGCGGTCCGCACCTTGTTGGCCGAAAGCGATCGGGAGGCCTGCGCCAGCAATGCCGCGAATTCACGGAACGGTTTACGGCGCAAGGAGGAGGATCCATCCCTTCGAGATTCGACATTCCCTTTTCGACATGCTGCGGTTCTCTCGGTTCCCTTGGTATCGGACAGCACCTGCCCGTCTTTCATGGTAATGATTCGCTCCGCGGCCGCAGCCACTTCCGGATCATGGGTCACCATAATCACGGTGAGGCCGGAACGATGAAGATCCTGAAGCACCTGCAGGATATCGGCCGCACTCTCGGAATCGAGGTTGCCCGTCGGCTCGTCGGCCATAATGACCGGCGGATTGTTCACCAGCGCACGGGCAATGGCAACCCGCTGCTGCTGTCCACCGGAAAGTTCATTCGGAGCGTGCGATTTCCGATCACCCAGCCCGACCCGTTCGAGAAGCTGGTCGGGGGTTTTGTCGCCCGGCGCGTTCCCGTAGATGAGCGGTAGCGCCACGTTATCGCGCGCGGATATCCGTGCTAGCAGGTTGAATTGCTGGAAGATGAATCCGATCTCCCGGGCGCGCAACCCGGCGCGGGCGTCTTCGCTAAGTCCCCGCACCTCCTGACCGTTAATTTGATAGTGACCACTGTCCGGCACATCGAGCAAACCCAGAATATGCATCAGTGTCGATTTGCCGGAACCGGACGAGCCCATGATGGCTACGAATTCCCCTTTCTTGATTTGAAGGCTCACCCCGCGCAGGGCATGAACCTGAACCGCGCCCATCTGGTAAACCTTGGTAATGTCGGAGACCTTGATCATGGCCTTTTCCCGGGCGGCGGCGCCTGCACGAAGGGCGACGATCCACCACCTTTCCCGTGCTTGACGGCAAATTCCGTTTTAACCACCACCTCATCGCCCTGCAGGCCGGATCGGATTTCCACCCGCCCGCCGGACGAGAGCCCGATCTGCACCGGAAGGCGTTCTGGCGGGTCGTCGGTTCCGGTGTGCTCCACAAGCACGAACCGTCGATCCCCATCCCCGCCCACCGCGCCGACCGGCAGGGTGAGCACGTCGTCGGCCTCGGCCAGGATGAAGGCCACTGTGGCCGTCATGCCGCTCTTCATACAATCCGGAATCGCATCCGGCTCCAACTGGACTTCATAGATCGTGACGTTGTTCACCGTCGAGGCTTCGTAGGCAATGCGGCTTACCGCTCCGCTAATCTCCTGGTCCCTGTAGGCATCGAGCGTAATGCGGACCTTCTGGCCAACCTTCACGTTTCCAATGTCCGTTTCATCCACCTGGGTCGAAACCACCAGCCGGTCGGAAAGCACCAGAACGGAATCCTGCGTGGTGACCGTCTGGCCCGGCTCGGTATCGCGGGAAATAATGGTCCCATCGAGCGGCGCGATCAGCGAGGTCGCCTTATAGGCATCTTCCCACTTTTTGAGCATCTCCGCGCCCCGGGCCCGCGCGGCATCCAGCAGTGACGAGCGTTCGGTGGAACTCATCCACGCAACGATTTCCCCTTTTTTCACCACCTGGCCTTCATCGACCAGCACCTCGTCAATGTGACCGTCGAGTGGCGGCATAATTTCGATGCGGTTGCGCGGTTCGACCACCGCCGTGGCCTCGATCGTCTTTTCCATGTGGCCACGCTCAAGGGCCACCCGTTCATACGCGCGGGCGGGTTCTCCATGCTGGGCGCGAAGCACCCACGCGGAGCCGCCTGCTCCGCCGACCAACACCACAATCACTAACTTTATCCATTTGCGTTTCATTGTTTATCTCCTAAACGGGGGTTGGTCTGAGAAAAGGCTTCGTAGCCGGTTGCCTGCCACCATGCGGCTTCCGCCATCAGGGCACTCCTGCGCGCATTGAGCAGTTGTTCATTTTTGGAAATCAAATCATCCTCGATCAAAATCCAGTTTTCGAAGGAGAGCAGTCCGCCTTCATACTGCTGGCGCGAGATCTCGGCGCGAATCTCGGCGGCCTCGGCATACTTCGTCTGTACTTCGACATCATCAACCGCGTCGAGAAACGTTTGCTTTGCCGAAACCAACAGCCGGACGCGCTCGTCGAGAACACGGGCCGCATCCGCATCCGCAGCGCGAAGGAAAGCCTTCGCCTTGCTGACCTCATGCCGCGTCTGCCCGCCGGACCAGATGGGAATGGAAAGCTTTACTCCGGTGGACCAGTAATCCTCAGCGAAGGAATCCTCGTCGCCAAAATGCCCCACCGAACCGACCAGACTAACCTCGGGCCAATAGCCGCTCCGGGCTTCGGAAAACTGGGCTTCGGCGCGGGCGAGGGAAGCCTGCGATTCAAGATAGGTCGGGGCTTCGCGTGCAATCGTTTCAAAATCGGTCTCCTCCGGAGGAGACACCTGCGTTAACGTTCCCTCTACAATAGATTCAGCCGGAAGTGATGCCAGTCCCATTCGCCGCGCGAGGATCTGCCGGTTGACGGATACGGAGCGCGTGGACTGCACCCCCTGAACCTGGGCATCGAACAGAGACGCCTTGCTTGATGCCACAGACCCCTTGTGCTCTCGGCCACTTTCATAGCGCAGTTCGACGAGCTCCAGATTATCCGCACGCCGGGCCTCGATTGTTGCAAGAAGCTCAACCCGCTCCTTGGCGTAGAGGAGGTCGACAAACGCGCTTCGCAAGGCATAGGTCACGTCGGATCGCGATCCGCTCAACACCGCGAGTTGAGATTCCAGCCCGGCCATGGCCGAGCGAACCGCGGCCTGTTTGCCTCCGCCGCTGAACAGGAGCTGTTCCACGCCGAGCGCGGCGCCGTATCGCGTAGTCTCATCTCCCGGCCCGGATAGCATGCTGGAAGCATTGGCCGAAAGTTGGGGTAACAGGACCGACCGCTCAATGGAGATGGCAGAAGTTGCCGCCTCCACATTCGCGGAAGCTGCCGCCAGCGACGGATTGTTTTTCGCCGTTAACCGGACGCACTCCTCCCACGTCAGCGGTGGCTCCGCAGCATTCGCGGACAGCGCAACAAGTGCGACGACGATCAGTTCAACAGCAAGCGGTTTCATCATTTTTCAGCCCGAGGTTCCCGGTTGTTGCCTACATTTCGCTCATACACGGTTTCAAGCTCCGCGGTAGCGAGAATCTTTCCCTTCATCGCGGTCATAAGCACATCGCGGTTGACCTTTTCCGGTGCAACAGACACGGAAACCGGTGCCGACAGCGCATAAACCGTATAGATGTATGTTTTCCTGCCGGGCCCTTTTGAATGCGGCGGAGCATACTCCGTCCGGCCGTTGACACTGTTGTTGCCCAACGTGCCGACGTCGCCCGGAACATTGCGGGACAAGGCCGTGGTGGTTGCGGGAATGTTGTAGAGAATCCAGTACCACTTGGTTTGGTCCGGAGCAATGTGATGCATAATCATGGCGAAGCTTTTCGTTCCCTCCGGCGTTCCGCTCCAACTCAGGGGCAACGTAGCCGCCTCTCCATCACCGGTAAAATCGACCGGCAGCATGCCGCCGTCTTCAACGGCAGGGCTGGCCAATTTGAATGAACTGACCGTCTTTGCCAGCGGCGTTTTAACCTGTTTCGCCGTTGCTGTTGAAACGAAGAGAAAATCGGTGTCCGGAATCTTCGGCATATCGATCGGTTCAGAATAGAGAAAGGCGCCATTGGGCGTATATTTGGGATCCAGATTCCGCAATTTCATCAACGTCTCTTTCTGATCAGCCGAAAGGCTCCCGGCAACCTCAGCGAAGGCTTTGGCATAGAAACAGGAAATTTCACCGTCCAATTCGCCATACCGCCGCGACAGCGCCATGACCTTTTCTTCGTCCACCTTCCCGCTCGTCTGGAATCCCCGCAGTAATATGGAAATCTCACGGCGGATCTTCACAATTTCATTCAAATCCGCATGCTGTTGTTCAACCAGCCCCGTCACTAACTTGCGCTGGCCGTCCGTCAGCAGATTCAGGAAGGCCTCACCGCTATCCCCGGTGAGCGAGGTGCTGATGGTGTAGTTATCGTCGCCCATCGCCGGAATATCCTTCATGAAGAAAGAACCGAAATAGGTCGCGTGTCGTTCCGGGCAGAAGTACACATCCGCCTCCACACTGCCAGCGTACCAACTGAACATTTCACTGGCATAGGTCATCACCGCCACATGAGCAGCGTGCGACATGCTTCTCTTGTCCACCTGATCCTCCAGTTCCGGCCAGGTTGAAGAATCATTAAAAGCCATCTTACCGAGGTATTCCTTCTGCCGGTTGCTCAGCGATCGAATAATGCTTCCCAGCACTTCCGCGCGACGATAACTCAGCAACCCGTCCACTTCATAAAAACCGGCGGTGTAATCCATTACCGCTGCCCGATTGAGACCGGTGCTTCCCTCGGGGAAATCTCCGGTGAGCTGACGGTAAAACGCCTGAACCAAGGGGAATCGCTGACAGCCAAAATCGGCCAGCACAGGTTCCTGCTCTTTGGCGAGGGCAATCAGCTGATCCTTCTGCTTGTCGGTCAGCACCGAGAGCACACTGTTTGCTACCAGAGGAACAAACGAGGTATTGTGTCCCAGCTCATTGGTATCCACGTCGCGCATGTATTGGAACCCGCAAAAGTCGGCCACTTTCCCCGGAGGAAGAAAGGTATTGCAGGCCATATCGCCGGTGAGGAATGCCACGCCGTCAAATGCAATTGTATTGAGCTGCGCCCGGTCGCTGATCGCCTGATCCACCGAATAACGGCTGCTCTGGCCTTGCGGTTGCGGTCCACCTCTTTTGGTGTCGTTCCCCTGCTGCGCATCCGGCGGCGGAGCAAGATCCCTGAGTTTATCCGGATCAAATCCGGCCGCTTTTACCGCCTCATTCATGGACGGCCCGCCGCGCAGACCGGCCTCGCGAAAGGCCTCGTGAATAGCGATCGCATCTTTCGCGGTGAGCGATGCGGCGTCATAGCGGGAAAGAATATCCTTCACCTTTTCAGTCTGTTCAGCAGAGATGGTCTCACCCTGCTCCTGACGGGACGCATTATTATCCGCCTGGGCCAACACGTGCATAGTTGAGGCCATGCACATTGCCATTATTACTGCTCCATATTTCTTCATTACAGTCTCCTGTTACTTCATATTTTTTACAGACCCACGGCCTGCTTCTGGAGACATACAACACCCCGTCAATTACCGATCGAACACGGGAAAATTACAGAATGGTAATTCTGCATTTCTTGAAAGTTCGGCGGGAAGGCGGTAGATTTCAACGCATGAATATCCTAGTCGTCGAAGACGAGAAAAAGCTGGCCCAATTTATTGGCAAAGGCCTCGAGGAACATGGGTTTGCCGTGACCATTGTTCATCATGGCGATGATGCCTATGCCTTGGCCTGCGTCGAACCGTTTGACCTGATCGTACTCGACATCATGTTGCCTGGCCGCGATGGACTCAGCATTCTCAGGAATCTCCGGGACCAAAAAAACACGGTTCCGGTGATCCTGGTTACCGCGCGTTCCGAGGCGACCGAGCGCGTGGAGGGATTGCGGCTGGGCGCGGACGACTATATTGCGAAACCGTTCTACATGGATGAACTGATCGCGCGGGTTCAGACCGTTCTGCGGCGAACCTCGGGAGAGCAACTCAATATCCTGCGTGCGGAAGACCTGAGTGTGAACCTGATGACACGGGAAGTCGCGCGCGACGGGAAACCGCTGACACTGGCTCCTCGGGAATTTGCGCTGCTGGAATATCTTATCCGTTCCCCCGGCCGCGTCTTTACGCGCTCGCAGATACTCGAACACGTTTGGGGCTGCAGTTTCGATCCGGGCACCAACGTGGTGGATGTCTGCGTGCAGCGCTTGCGCTCCAAGATCGATGCGGGAAAATCCGAATCGTTTATCGGGGCGGTGCGAGGTGTTGGCTATCGATTCCGGAAAATGGAGATCGGCTGATGCTGCGCTCCTTCCGTCTCAAAATTGCTTTTATGACGCTCTGCCTCTCGGGGCTGATGCTGTTGGCGTTTGGTTTCTTCGCCGTATCGGCCTTGAACCGGGTGGCCATCGAACGCATTGACCGCGAATTAATCGCGCTGGCCGACACCCAGGTCCGGAGAGAACAACCACGGGATCATTGGCACAGGTTCGATGCATCGTTCCGTTCCATGTACGGCATGGATGAATCCAAACAGTTCATTGTCAAAGCGACGCTGCATCAAGGCGAAGTATTACACACCACAGCGGACTGGCCGGCGGGGCTCTCACAAAATGCCTTGCCTCTTCCGATCGACGCGGTTCCGTTCACTTCGCGCGAGAAAGCTTCGCCGGCCAGGCAAGAGGCATTCAACAGCAACCGAATACCCGCTCCTCGGGAAATGACGGTTCGCGGACCGGTTTTTGCAACCTTGATCGGGGCCGGCAACAGCTGGCGTGCCATTACCATGGCCAACGAAGAGGTGTCGCTCAGTATCGCGATCAACCTAGCGGGACTCCATGTCGAAACCAGCCGGTTCAGAAACACGTTGTTCATTGGCGCTCCGCTGGGACTGCTGTTGCTGGCAACCGGCGGATGGCTGATCGGACACCTCGCGCTCCGCCCGATCGATCGAATAGCAAAGACCGCCGAGCAGATGACGGCGCAGCAGTTGGATGCACGGATACATGACAAAAATGCCGACAAGGAACTTCAACGGCTAATCGATGTGATCAACGGTATGCTGGAACGGCTGGATATGAGTTTTCATCAGGCCACCCGTTTCAGCGCGGATGCCGCCCACGAACTAAAAACACCACTTGCCATCCTGCAGGCCCAGCTTGAACGCTCGCTACAGCGGGCCGACGACGAAAGCCTCGAACAACGTGAATATGCCGAACAGTTGGATGAGGTGCAACGGCTCAAAATCATTCTACAAAAACTGCTACTGCTCTCCCGGGCCGATGCAGGGCAACTGCCGCTTAGCGCCGACGACCTCAATCTTGCAGAGCTGGCCCGCGGTGCCGCCACTGATATCGAGATTCTTGCTCCAGACAGAACCGTAACCGTTGATGCACCGACCGAACTGATGGCGCGCGGTGACGCTCATCTAATTAATCAGATCCTTGAAAACCTGATCTCTAACACGATCAAATTCGGAGAAGAAAACGGATGGATCACAATCAAAGTCACGGAACAGAAAGGGAGTGCCATCGTAACCGTCGCCAACAACGGCACCGCTATTCCAGAACAGGATCAGGAAAAAATCTTTGAACGCTTCTATCGCGGCGACCCCTCCCGCAGTCGCCAGACCGAAGGTGCGGGGCTGGGGTTGAGCCTGGCGCGCGAACTTGCCCGAGCGCACGGCGGAGATATAACCCTGGAACAAAGCAATGGAAACCTGACCTGCTTTGCGCTGGCATTGCCCCGACATGGACGATCATGACGGTAGTTTGCAATGCCTACCAACCCAAATGCTTGGGGTTAGGCAAATTCTGTGTTTAGGGACGCAGGGGTTCAACTACCGGATAAAATGGGTCCAGATTTTGGCCGCCGGTTCGGGGGCGGGAACCGCTTCTTTTCCGTGCTCGATCAGCTTCAGGAGCCAGGCCATGTTTTGATCCAGCACCTCCATGATCTGCTTGCCTTCATCATCCTGCTCCATCTCCCCGGGCGCGAGGCCGTGGACCACATTCCAGTAGTTGGAAGCGGGCATGATCATTTCGGAATAGCTGATGAATTTATCCAGACCGGTGATGTGGTTGTGCTGCGCGCTTCGGACAAATACGAACTTTTGGCGATCAAACCCCTCGGCGAGAAGAGTTATGCCACCGCGGCCATAGCCGATGATACGATCTATTTCAGGACTGTTTCACATTTGATTTCCGTCGGCGGAAAGTAATGCAGAAACCCTGAACCGGCGGTTGTTGCGCTAAAAGGCGAAACCTTTCCAACCTCCGGAACATTTTTTTCAACCGTCGGAACCCGATGGTGCCAAAATTGACATAATCTCCGCCTTCCACTAAAACTCTTCGTTATGAAATCGTTCTTCAAAACGACTTCTCTGTGCGCGTACCCGAATTGCCTTAAAAGTGATTTACTATGGATCTATGAAGCTGTTCGTGGAGAGTTCGGATTGCCCGAACCGGGAATCAAGAGGTGGGAGTGTTTATGAGAAATATTACGGTAGGTTTGGTCGCTCTTTTCCTTGTGACGGTTTGCCTGAATGCCTCTGCCGGGTTTTGGCGCGACTGGTATGGCGACTGGCATGAGGGATACACCAAATTTCATGATGCCGCAAAAGTCGGAGATGTGGAAAAACTGGCATACTATCTCAAAAAAGGGACGGATATAAACCAGAAGAGCCGTTCGGCTCAATGCACTGCGTTGGGGTGCGCGGTCCGCTGGCGGCAATACAATGCCGCGAAGTTTCTTTTGGAGCAGGGTGCCAATCCGTCCATTCCGTTCCGGTTTGCCGGTGTGTACAGAACGCCCTTGCAGGTTGCTGCTGCGTCCGGACGCATGAGCTTTGTTCAGCTGCTTGTATCGCATGTGGACTCTCCGGATGAAGGAATGGATGTGCCTTATCCGCAGTGGTGCCGCAGTTCGGCATTCACATGGGCCTGTTCGCTAGGGCATTTGGATATTGCCCAATATTTATTGGGGCAGGGTGCCAATGTGAACATTCGAAACGGACACAATTCAGGAACGCCCCTTGTTGAATCGGTTAAAAAGTTGCGGATAGACAGTGTCCGGTTCCTGCTTGAAAACGGCGCGGATGTTGCGGTTACAGATAAGTCTCGCAATCTAACCCCGATGGGATGGTGCGAGGCGATACTGGATGCGAAATTCATCTCCGTTTCTGGAATTGTGCGTTTAGAAAAAAGGGGCAATCCCACTGAAAGCGAGCTTCGGGCGGGAACGAATGCCTGCCACGAAATCATGGCATTGCTGAAAGGGAAAAGGTGAGGGATAGAGTGAAGCAATCCCTGGTGCTGACCGTTGGTACATTCGGTCGCGTGCGACAGACGGAACCGACAACAGCTGACAATAATGGAAACGGGGCAAGATGAAGAAATCATTTGTAATCTGGGCGTTTGTTGCGGGGGCGGTTGCCGCATTCGGGGAGGGGGCGACCTCGGCTGCCTTGGAGCGGATCAACGAATTCCTGAAGGACAATCCCGGGAACAGCAAAGCCTATCAGGCGCGCGGCGAGGAATATTTCCGATTAGGGAACTTCAAGGCGTCGGTCGCCGACTTCAACCGGGTCATCGCGGCCAATCCGGCCTCGGAGCCCCATCACTGGCAGCGGGGGATCAGCTTCTTCTACGCAGGCCAATTCCAGGAAGGGGTCGATCAGTTCGAGAAACACCGGGCGGTGAACGGGAACGATGTCGAGAACTCGGTTTGGCATTACCTGTGTCTGGCCAAGGCCAAAGGGCACGAAGAGGCGAAGAAACAGTTCATCCCCACCGGTGGCGATAGCCGGGTTCCCATGATGGAAGTGCATGGCCTGTTCGCCGGCAAACTGACGCCGGAAGATGTCCTGGCCGCCGCAAAAAAGGAGAACAGTACCCGTGCGTACTTCTATGCGCACCTGTACCTTGGACTCTACTATCATATCCTGGACAGGCCGGATGAAGAGAAGATGCACATCCAGCTGGCCGTCACAGACTATTCCTTGCCCGGATATATGGGCGATGTGGCCCGTTCCCACGCGAGACTCCTTGGCGTACAGGCAAGGCAATAGGGATAGGGCATTAGGCATCCGCCGTTGCGGCGGTCAGGGATTGACCACCCTACCTTTCCAGCCATTGGAAAACAAAGGGCACTGCTCCAGTGAAAATGCCTACCTGTGCATTGATAACCCGCCCGAGATCGAATACATTGTAGGCAAAGCAGGAAAACGACTTCCCGAGGTGAATATGAAAAGAGCGATTGTTTGCATTGCACTACTTGCGGCAGGATTTATCCATGCAGAGTCCTACACACCCGGAGTGCCGGACTGGTTTCTTGAAAACCGGGTGCAGGCCCACATGGAGCATGGCATTGACTGCTGGGAGATTGCCCCCGCGATTCATCAGCGCATTGCCGGTGCCGGTTCGCAGGTGCTTACCCGGATCATTCTTAACCGGGACGAAGGCGCCTGGTACCCCAGCGCGGTGGGGGAGACCCACGAGCTGGCGCAGGACCGGGATATCCTGCAGTTCCTGGTGGATGATGTTCATGGCAACAACATGAAGTGCATCGGCTATTTCCGCCTGATGTCCGATGCCTGGGCGCAGACCAACCACTTCGACTGGGTCTGCCGCGACCACGAGGGCCAGCCGGTGAAGGAGCCGCGGGGTAAGAATGTTAAGAATTTTATTGGGGTCATTTGTCTGAACTCCCCCTACCGGGACTACATCAAGACGCGGTTGATCGAACACGCGAAACGCGGTGTGGACATCATCTATTTCGATTCCTGGCACATGCCGCCGGTGTGTACCTGCGAGTACTGCAAAAAGGCGTTTGAAAAGAAAAAGGGGAAACCGTTCCCGCTTGAAGTCCAAGAAGGCGCCGAGGAAATTACGGAAATCATCGACGGTTTCGAGGATTATCCCGTGGGCAAACCGCCGTTGGGGAAACTGTCCGCATCTGCCGACACAGCGAATCAGCTGTATGACCAGTTTGGCGATCCCATTCTGGGGGAAGGCATTTTCACGCCGGAATATCTCGAAGTAGCTGAATTCGTGGGCGAAACCCTGGTTGAAGTGTTTACCGATTGGATACTGGCTTGCCGCAAGGTGAATCCCGACCTGCGCTTTGCCATCGGTTCATCCCTCTATCCCGGATTTGTATCCCAACCCCAGCTCACGGATGATTTTCTGGCCTTGGCCGACACCTCCAAGACGGAATTCCACAAACCCTTCGGTGGAAATCCTGAACAGTATGCCAAGGATCTGATCGTGGCCGGCGGCTTTGCCGAGCCGGCCCTCGACCTGCAGTGCGCGGTGGGTTGGTCGCACGTCCGGGATTCCTCCGGTTTCCGGCCACCGCTCATGTGGATTCCCGCCATCCGTATGGAGCAGGAGGCGCGCTATTCCAGCGCGGCGGCGGTCACCTACGGCTGCATCGCGTCCATGGCTTTTCACGGCAAGGCTTACAAGCGGGTTGGCGGAAAGCGGGTGACGGATATGCCGGAGGATGATGCCCCGCTTTTCACATCCTCGTATGAGATGGGGGAAAAGGTGTCGCCCCACCTCGCCCATGCCATCCCGTACGGCTGGGCGGCCGTTCACATCAGCGATGCCGCGCGCAACCGCAGGCTCAACAGCCGGGAGATCATGTGGAAGGATATCTTCAGCCCGGTGCTGGGAACGGTCCGCGCCCTCAAAGAGGAGCATATTCCCTGGATCACGCTGAACGACAAATGCCTTGCGGAAGGAAAGCTCCCGGAGGAATTGAAGGTGCTGGTGTTGCCGTGGGCGGAGGAGCTCACCGACGCCCAAAAGAAAAACGTGGAAGCCTTGGCGGGAAAAGGGGTGGCCATCATCAAGCTCGACAGCAAGGCGGGGTGGCATCTGGAAAGCATGTTGCCGAAACTCATGGACTCCTTCCTGAAGGATGTCAGGAAGCAGGCGGGATCCCCGCCGGTCCGGGTGCGCGGCCCCAAACACATGCACGCGGTATACTACCGCAATCCAATGGACGGCACCTTTGTCGTCGCCTTGTGCAACGACTGGGGCTGGTTCCATTCGATACGGGCCAGGAAAGGAACGAGGCCCGAGGATGATCCGCGATTTTTCGGCAACGCGCCGGAAATTGCTCCCTGCACGAATGTGAGCATGGAGATTGATAAGGCATTCAAGAAATCCCCGGTTGTGATTGAGGCGTTTAGCGGTGCAACACTGACGGCCGCAAACCGAAAGGGTGTGGCAACGGTAACGGTGCCGGATTTCCAAATACAAAGCCTGGTGGTGGTAAAATGAAAAAACTCATGATCTGTCTATTGCTGTCGATTGTGCAACATGCGGCGGCCGGTCCGTACAAGCTATCCACCTGCGAAAAAACCAGCATCACGGTTTCGGATGAACAGGCGGCATCGGGCAAGCAATCCTTGAAGTTCATCGACCATCCCGAGGCCAAGAAGAACGGTTACCCGCACCTTTGTTTGACGCCGGCTTTCATGGACAACAATACCGTCCAGTTTGCCTGCGACCTGCTGCTGGATGAAAAAGCGACTGTATCCATCCAGTTCCGCAAGACCCCCAGCGGCAAAGGGGTGCTGGGACCCCAGTTAAAAATTGCCGCCGGTAAAATCGCCTGCTCCGGGGAATCCCTCGGCAGCTACAGTCCGGGCGAATGGGTGCACCTTGAACTGGAGCTCCGGTTGGCCGACGGCAACTACACGGTATGGGCCAAATCTTCTCCCGACAGCAAAGCCCAACAAAAAAAAATGGCATTCAAGGATCCCGCATTCAGCAGCTGCACCTGGGTTGGAATCATCAGCAGCGGCAACACGGACTCGACATTCTATCTTGATAATCTTGTCCTGAAGCCGGTGGAGTAGCAATAGCGCCGCTGATCAGTAAGATCTGCAAAGATAGCCATGACTATTCCGTTGATTTGTCTGAACAGACCAGGCAAAGGCCAAAGCAGGTCAGGCCGCTGACCAGCAGAATGGCGAGGCCGAGGTTGATGTTTTTGTAGGCCAAAATGCATTGAGGGAGTAGGCAGGCACGGGGCCGGCGATGGCGGTCCCCCGCCAAACCCCTGGCCGGTGGAATCCTGCCCCGCCGGGCCACCCGTCCATTGCGCATTCTCCACACAACACCCGAGCCCTACGGGCAACCCCGTGGTTCCCCAGGCATGACCCGCCTTTGCCATAGGCTGCGGCATGGTTCACCTGCTCGCTGTGAAGGGGACATCGCGCCGCCGCATATGTTGTTCGCATTCTCCCTGCTGCATGCAGGGTTTCCTGCGTAGGCGGATGGGTGGCCGATATATCATATAATGATATATCTCCCTATTTGCAGTTCGTGAGAAGGCGGTTGATGCCGGCGGAGAAGAGTTCCCATTTTTTGGCGCGGACCTTGAGTTCGGCAAGGCCGCGGGACGTAATCCAATAGGTATTGCGCACCCGTTTCTCGCAAACGGTTTCCTGCCGGCTTTTGAGCCAGCCTTTTTTCTCCATCTGCCGGAGCAGCGGATAGATCCGCCCCAGCGACGGATGAACCACCTCATGTGAGATATCGCCCAGCTCCTGCCGAATGAGGTAGCCGTGCATGGAGGCCCCGCCGTTCAGCAGCGCCAGAATGAGCATCTCGGTGTGCCCCTTTACCATTTCCCCTTCTACCGGCCGTTTCATACGCTCCTTCCTCTACTTGCAGGCTGGTCGCTCCGAAGGATCGCGAGTCTCCGACCTGCGGTGCGCACCGCCACCATTCAGGTGGTTCCACCTCCACCGAGACGGCAATTGGCATCGCCTGAACATCTGCGATACATATATCATTATATGATATATCTGCCAAGACGGCCGTTGCGTGGTTTCCAATGTTTGGAAATGGGGCATTCTCTTTTTCCAGACCTTGGAAAAACGACGGATCATTTTTCCAATGTTTGGAAATATCGGCGCGCTCGGCGCGTACGCCCTACCTGCCTCTCTTGTTCTCTAGCAAAGCGGGTGGTGAAGAAAATATATAACAGAGACCAAAGCAGATCAGGCCGTTGACCAGTAGAATGGCGAGGCCGAGGTTGATGTTTTTGTAGGCCAAAAATGCATTGAGGGCGTAGGAACACAAGGGGCCGGCGATGGCGATCCAGGGCACCCTCTTGTCGTTGACTTGACGCTTCAACAGAATGCCGAAGGCGAAGAGGCCCAGCAAGGGACCGTAGGTGTAGCCCATGGCTTTGAAGAGCGTCCAGACCACATCGTTGTTACCGAGTTGATGAAACCCGCAGACCACCAGAAACAAAACAACGGAAAAGGCGATGTGGACCTTGCGGCGATAGCTCACCTGCCGGTTGGGGGACTTTGATTCGATGTCGGCAAAATCGACGCAGAACGAGGTGGTGAGCGACGCCAAGGCCGAATCGGCACTGGAGTAGGCGGCGGCCACCACACCAAGTATGAAAACGATGAAGGCCCCCGGCGTGGCCAAATGCTCAATCACCCCCGGGAACACCTTGTCGCCGTCCAGCTGGGGCAGGAATTTCTGGACATAGAGTGTCAGGAAGGCGCCCAGTACCAGAAAAGCAAAGCTGCTCAGGACAAACAGGATGCTGAAGCTGAAAATGTTTTTCTGGGACGAGCGCAGGCTGCTGCAGGTGAGATTTTTCTGCATCATATCTTGGTCCAGGCCATTCATGACAATGGTGAGGAAAATGCCGGAGACAAAGCTTTTCAGGAACGTCGCCCAGCCCGAAGAAATCTGAGTCAACCCGCTTTGCCGAGCCGTGTTGAGGCATTCTGAAAAGCTGGAGCCCATGGTGCCGGGAAGCTTGATGATGAAGAATGCCAGGGCGAAGAGGAGGAAGAGGGTTTGCAGTGTGTCGGTCCAGACCACGGTTTTGATGCCGCCTTTGAAGGTATAGAGCCAGATCAACAGGATGGAAACAAAAGCGGTTGCGGCAAAAGGCAGTTCAAATGAGGTGAATAGAGGTTTGAAAACAATGTTGTGCAGAACAACAGCGACTAAAAACAGGCGCAGGGAAGCGCCGACTGTGCGCGACAATAAAAAGCAAAAGGCCCCCGTGCGGTAGCTGTGCCGTCCAAAGCGCTCATTGAGGTAGCCGTAGATCGATGTCAGGTTGAGCTTGTAGTAAAGAGGCAACAGCATCAGGGCCATCACCCAGTAGCCCACCATGTTGCCCAGTACAAGTTCCATGTAGGAAAAATGGTTTTTCACCACGGAACCGGAAACCGATAGGAATGTGACTCCCGACAGCGACACCCCGATCATACCGAATGCCACCACAAACCACGGGGAGCGGCGACCGGCACGGAAAAAGTCATCGTTTGAATTTTTTTTACCCGTGAAAAAACCAATCAGGCAGAGAATGCCGAAATAAGCAAAGAGAATGATGAGACCTGTAAGGGAGTTATTCATTATTCAGGCTCAGGAGTTTGCCGACCAGTTTGTTCAAGACGGGAAATTCTATTTTGAGGCATGACACCTCTTCGTTCAGTAATTCCAGGGCGGGAGGGATAAATTCCAGAAATTCTTCTTTACCGCGAATGGTGGAGAGAAAGCCGTAGGCTCCGAGAGCCTGCATATGACGCTGCATGCCGCACAGGACAAGGGCTTGTTGTGATTCGCCGAAAGTCATGTTGAGCCGGTCGCTGGCGATCGCCAGATAATGACGTTCCAATTCCTTGCGCAGATGGTGGGGGAGACAGAGATAGGGGTCGCCGATCATCGAGGCGGCATCATAGAAGCACGGCCCGTGACGGGCGGCCTGGAAATCGATGACCCAGGGTTTTCCCTGATGGATCATCACATTTGACGACTGGAAATCACGGTGCATCAAGTTGCGGGGGAAACCGGAAACGGTGTCGGCCAGCTGCCGGAATTCCCGCCCAAGAGCCTCTACACGCGGCTGGCAGAACTCTTTTAAGCCGAAAATTCGGTAAACACACCGTTCCATAAAATAGGAGCTTTCCCAGCGCAGGACGGTTTTGTCGAAAGGTTTGTCCCGGGGGTATGGGGAGTCGTCCGTGTCTGTCCATTGGAAATCAATCAAAAGGTCCAACACGGTTTTGAGCATGTGTGCGATTTCTTCAACCGAATGGGTTTGGCACCAGATCCGCAAGGATTCATCACCCAGATCTTCCAGCAGCATTTGCCTTTTCGCCGGGTTGTGCGAATAGATTTGCGGTACGGGAAGATCATTCCGCCGCAGTATTTCGGTGAGTACAATCTGGCGTTCCACCATCGGTTCAACGGCGGTGTACTCCAACAGCAGGCCCTCCGCAACATGGCGGTAGACCCGATCCGAGCCGCCGAGTATCGTCCTGCCGTCTTTGGGGATATTCTCAGTGGCCGGCAACGAAAAGGATTCACGGAAATCCGGGCCGGCAACAATCGAACTCAATGTTTCCCCGTTTTCGATATGGGTTCCCGGCAAAAGGATGGTATCGCAAAGTTCGACGTTTGAACCGATCACCACGTTTTTCTCAACCACGCAGATTCCGCTGATCTGTGTGTCCCAGGGGATTCCCAACGGCTCGGCAAAGAAGCGCTCAGATCCTTTCAGGCAGGAGAAAGCCCCTTCGGCGAAACTGGCCACATTCCCCAGATCGATCCAGGGGCTGGATCCGATGTCATATGTACCCACCCGTTTCGTTTGTTCAGCGGCCGCCACCCAATATGGAGGCACATGGGATTCGCCTTTGGGCAGGGTTTCGAGAAACTCCGGTTCATAAATGGCCGCGCAGGCATAGCCCAGCCAACGATGCACGCCGGGGGTTTTCATCTCCTGGTCGATACAAAGCAATTTTCCTTCGGCATCCACACCCACCCGGCGTTCACGGGAACGGTCTTGCACCGCAAGCGTCACCATATTTCCGGAGCGCCGATGATGCTCGGCGAATGCCTTCCAATCGATATCCGTCAAAATATCCCCGTTGATCAACAGGCAGGTGCCCTGCATGAAAAAATCGCGGGCATTGGCAATGGCTCCACCCGTTCCCAAAAGTTCCTCTTCGTAAAAAAACGTAGGACGAGGCAGCTCAGGCTGCAGTTCCCGGGCCCATTCCTGGAAGAGTTCCGGCTGGTAGTGCAGATTCATCGCTAAGTCGTGGATTTTTAAGGAAACCTGAACGGAATGAAGCAGCCGCTCAATCAGGACGACCCCCGCCAACGGCAGCAAAGGCTTCGGGAATCTGTTCGACACAGGTTGCAGCCGGGTTCCCCGTCCTGCCGAAGCAATAAAAAGATTAAGCGGCCATTCATGTTCCATGCTCCAATGGTCTACCAAGAATCAGTGGGGGTTCATAGCTTAAAGAAACATTTGCACCAGGACCGCCTTTTTTGCATCGCCGCCATCTGGGCGGCCTGTTCCCGAAGGCTGGAAAAATATTTCCAGGCATTGGAAGAAACGCTCCAATGATTGGAACCCGCCGTTGCCAGCCTTGACAGAGCACCCTCCCTCCACTACACCTGTTAACCGTGAAACCGCTCTCCAGAACGACCGCGCCGGGCGCGTGCCCGTATCGCCTGAATAGCGATTTCCAATCAGTTTGATATGGAGTTGCACGATGAAACAGATCCTATTGCCTACTATTTTGGGCCTTTGCCTCTCGGCCCTGCCCGCAGCAGCCAAGCCGAATATCCTGTTTGTGTACACCGATGACCAGGCGTCCTGGGCGATGGGCGTTTCCGGCGATCCGAACGCTCGCACGCCGAACATGGACCGGCTCGCCAGCGAAGGCGCACGCTTCACCAACGCATTCTGCACAACCCCGGTGTGTTCGCCCGCCCGCGCCAGTATCATGACAAGCCGCTACGCAATCGAATTTGGAATCCGCGACTTCATCCCCATGCCCGGGCACAAGTGCTACGATCCAGAGACGGTCAACGGACTTGACCCCAAGAGCACGACGTTTGCCGAGATTCTGCAATCCGCCGGCTACGCCACGGGCCTTGTCGGCAAGTGGCATCTCGGCAACTGGACCGAAGACCCACGGCGCACATTCCATCCGACCCGCCACGGCTTCGACTATTTCATGGGCCTGCCCGAGGGTGGTTGCTCCCCTCAGGATCCCGAACTGGAAAAGGATGGCAAGATACAGAAATTCAAGGGGCTCACAACCGATATTCTCACCGAGCATGCCATTGGCTACATCCGGGGAAACGGCGCGGAAAAACCGTTCCTCCTCTGTCTCAACTACCGCGCCCCCCATGGTGCCTGGCTGCCGGTGGCACCCGAAGATTGGGCCCCGTACAAGGACATGGATCCCACGCTCCCGCATCCCGACTACCCCGGCCTGGACGTCAAGAAGGTCAAGCGCATGATGCGGGAGTACCTGGCCAGCACGAGCGGGGTGGACCGGAATCTCGGTCGGATCCTCGCCACCCTCGAAGATCTGGGAATTGCCGGCAACACCATTGTTATCTTCAGTTCGGATCATGGCTACAACATGGGCCACAACGGCATCTTCCACAAAGGCAACGGCAAGTGGGTCACCAAGACATTCCCCAAAAAGACGGAGACCATTGACCCCAAGTACCGGCCGAACATGTACGACAACTCCCTCAAGGTCCCATTGCTCGTCAAGTGGCCCGGCGTGACTAGGCCCGGCATGGTGATTGATCAGACGGTGTCCATGCTCGACATCCTGCCGACAGTGGCCGAGATGGCCGGCGCCACCATTCCGGGGGATGCGATGGTGCGCGGTCGAAGCATCGTACCGCTGCTCCGCGGCAAAATGCCCGCCGGCTGGAACGACGACTATTTCGGCGTGTACAGCATGATCAACTACTGCACGTCCTATATGCGCTGCTACCGCACACCCGAGTGGAAGCTGATCCGCGACTTCAGGAATCCCGAGCGCGACGAACTCTACCACCTCGGCAAGGATCCGGAAGAGCGCGTGAACCTCATCAGGAGCAAAGAGGTGCAAGTTATTGTCGAGAAACTGCACCGGAAGATTCTGGCGCACATGGAAACCATCGGAGATCCCTTAATCAAAGATATGAACCAATAGAAAACATGGTTTGGGGGGTTGACGTTCAACATTGGCAACCGGGGATTTGGTTCGCTTTTTTCATGGGAAGGCCTTGGGCGATAGGGAAGTCAGCTCCAAAAACGGACCCCCCTTTCCCGGCAAAGCCTCCGCCGTAGCCGCCGGATTCCAAACCCTGCCGAGGCAATTAAAGGATTAAGTGACCAACCCTGTTCCATATTCAGTCAGTTAACAAAGAATCAGTGATGGTTCATAGCTTATTGCACAAGGGCCGCCGTAAGGCGGTTCTCGGGATGTTGATTTTCTCCGTAAAACCAACAGGATTGGAAAATCCCCACCCTCTACTACAACTTTTTGTTATGAAAGCGCTCAACTAATCAGGTTAGCGTTAAGCAAGCGTCCCGCTTGCTTTT
Organism: Kiritimatiellales bacterium; assembly: GCA_021734595.1. Lineage (GTDB taxonomy): Bacteria > Verrucomicrobiota > Kiritimatiellia > Kiritimatiellales > Pontiellaceae > JAIPIO01. The sequence continues at coordinate 24,420 of JAIPIO010000003.1, forward strand.
CCAATGGCTGGAACTCATCTTCCAATGGTTGGAGCCCGCCGTTGCCAACATTGACAAAACCCTTGCCTTCTACTACAACGTTTCACTATGAAAAAAACGATCCTCGCGATGCTTGCTGTGACCTTCACTGGTTGTTTGACCCCAACCGATATACAGGCCGATCCTAAAAAGGAACCCACTCCCGAGAAGCAAGCGAGGGAGGTGAGGCAAACAATAAAAAATGATTTTGGGATATCCGCGGGTGGTTTCATCTATCAATCCTCCCCGGTGGCGACACCCCAAATCATAGCGGAATTGGGAGCAACCTGTAATTACATACCCGTCATTTGGAAAAACATTGAGCCCGCCGACGATCAATGGAATTTCAAACTTATTGAGTTGCAGACTAAAACCCTAAAAAATCTCGGGATGGAAGCCGTTTATCGGATCAGCACCGGTAAAAATGATTGGGCCACCATTGAAACGGAAAAGGAAAAAGGCCAAGAAAAATTTGTCCCCATGTCGCTGATGCCTAAAGAGATGGCGGAATACAAAGAGTTTGTTGCCCAAGTCGTTGAAAAGGGGAAATCCTTCGGGGTGAAGTATTATGCCATTCAAAACGAAATCAACCAGGCTGACCACTGGGTCGGGAGTGCCGCTGATTATGCGGAGCTCTTAAAAGAAGCCTATGCCACGGTCAAAAAAGTTGATCCGGAGGCCATGGTTGTGGAAAACGGATTTGCCTCTCCGTGGTTGGGTACTATCATCACCCAGTGGTATTGCAACCAAGGTGAAGTACATAAAGCGATGGAGTTTTATAATACCTATTTTATTAGTCGCGGATACAACTGTAGGGATGAAGTGGAATTAAAAGCAGCGGTCTTTGACAAACGAATAAAAAGAGGGATTGGATTCTATCTGGAATATCTTGAATTGACCAAAGGGTGTTACGATGCGTATCAGCTTCACTTTTATGACCATTGGCAGGCAACTAAGGAATTTCTTGACTGGCACCGGGCTAGACTGGCGGATGTTGGAATCACGGACATGCCTTTGGTCGCATGGGAATTTGGCAATTATGTGGTCAAGGAAGGTTATAATCCCGAAGCGAATGCCGGTAATATTGTCAAAAAATATATTACTGCTCTGTCGGAAGGGGTCTATCAAATGATGTTCCAACCCGGGGCTTCGGTTGATCTTTCAAATGCAGGGGATGATCCGTTCAAAGAAAAACTCAAAAAACGAGACAAGCGAAGAACCTATAACTCCTATACCCTGCTCTTTGCCGATGCCAAGGACCAATGGGGTCTCACCACTGAAGGAAAGGCCTATAGTGTGCTGGCAAAATACTGCAAAGACCACGAGACGGTAAAAGAAATAAAACTATCTGGCACCCCGGATCTGTACGGCTATCAAATCGAAAGCCCGCAGCGGAGAATTACCATGCTTTGGGCAATCCAAAATTGTACCATTGATGCCGCCGGACAATTTGGCGAAGCGGTTCCGGTTGATACCTTTGGAAACAAGGTCCGTGCCAATCTCAAAAAACTTGAAATTACCAATATGCCTATTTATTTAGTCGAAACGAAATAGAGTTTGCCGAGTAAGCATATAGAGCCAGAGAAGAATAAGCTGGGAGGGGGCCAGAAAGGCAATTTGGCAACGGGCCGCTTTTCGTGCGACTGCAACGTGTTTTCCAAAGGTTGGAAGATGATCGGAATTTTTATATACAGTGGTTCAGGTTGGAGCTATATAGCTTTTGATTTTTACCATTAGGAGTATATGAACCCAACCTTGTCCGCTGCCGTGGTGATCCGCCGCGTTGGCTTGAATCGAATTGACGACCTCCTTGCGCTGGAGGAATCTTGCTTCAGTTGCGACCGAAGCAATCGCCGCAATCTCCGGCATCTGTTGCTGTCCCCAAGCGCCTTTTGCCTTGGCGCCTACCATGGTGGCGAGCTGGTCGGCAGCATGGTTGTCTTGTTCAAAAGCAACTCCGGTGTGGCCCGGATATATTCATTGGCCGTTGCTGCTGCGGCGCGCGGACTGGGAGTTGGCCGGAGACTGTTGGCCAAGGCCGAGCAGAAGGCGAGGGAGCGTGGTTGCACGCAGATGCGGCTAGAGGTGCGCATGGACAATTTTCCAGCCATTCGGCTTTATGAACGCCATGGGTTTACCGATACCGAGGTCTTGTGCGGATATTATGAGGACGGGAAGATTATTCCGGCGCAGTATTTCGGTGAGTACAATCTGGCGTTCGACCATTGGTTCAAAGGCGGTGTATTCCAACAGCAGGCCCTCCGCAACATGGCGGTAGACCCGATCCGAGCCGCTGAGTATCGTCCTGCCATCTTTAGGGATATTCTCAGTGGCCGGCAACGAAAAGGATTCACGGAAATCCGGGCCGGCAACAATCGAACTCAATGTTTCCCTGTCTTCAATACGGGCCCCCGGCAAAAGGATGGTATCGCAAAGTTCGACGTTTGAACCGATCACCACATTTTTCTCAACCACGCAGATTCCGCTGATCTGTGTGTCCCAGGGGATTTCCAACGGCTCGGCAAAGAAGCGCTCAGATCCTTTCAGGCAGGTGAAAACCCCTTCGGCGTAACGATTCACATCCCCCACATCAATCCAGCGGCTGGATCCGATATCGTACGTGCCGATCCGGTAAGTTTTTTCAGCGGCCTCCACCCAGTATGGGGGCACATGGGATTCGCCTTCAGGCAGGGTTTCCAGAAACTCCGGTTCATAAATGGCCGCGCAGGCATAGCCCAGCCAGCGATGCACGCCGGGGGTTTTCATTTCCGGGTCGATACAAAGAAGATTCCCTTCAGCGTCCACACCTACACGGCGTTCACGGGAACGATCTTGCACCGCAAGTGTCACCATATTCCCGGAGTTCCGATGATGCATTGCAAATGCGTTCCAATCGATATCAGCCAAAATATCTCCGTTGATCAACAGGCAGGTGCCCTGCATGAAAAACTCATGGGCATGGGCAATGGCTCCACCCGTTCCCAAAAGTTCCTCTTCGTAAAAAAACGTTGGTCGAGGCAGCCCAGGCTGCAGTTCCCGGGCCCATTCCCGAAAGAGTTCCGGTTTGTAATGCAGATTTATCGCGAAATCGCGGATTTTCAAGGACGCCTGCACGGAATGCAGCAGGTGCTCAATCAGGGGGATCCCAGCCAGTGGCAGCAAAGGCTTCGGGAATGTATTCGTCACAGGTTGCAGCCGGGTTCCCAACCCTGCCGAGGCAAGGAAAAGATTAAGTGCTCCGGTCTGTTCCATATCCAGTCGGTAAACCAAGAATCAGTGGCAGTTCACAGCGGAAAGATAAATTTGAATAAGAGCCGCCACAAGACGGTTCCCGGGTTGTTGATTTTCTCCGTAAAACCAATCAGGGGGGTGGCACAGTTTCGGGTCTTCTTGGGGGTAGAGCGGGCAGGGCGGCGACACCACGCTCGAAATCGAGCACCTCAAGAACAGCGGCGTGCCGAACTATGTGTTGCGGAATTTCATGAGCGTTTGGCTGAAAGGATAATGGCGCTACGGAGCCGGCTGGAGCCGAAGGAGGACATCGACTCGAAGTCCTCGATGGCAATCGGCACATATTGCAGATCAAGCATGGTCTGGGTTTTTTCGTCGAAATCTGGATCGTGGACATAGAAGCAATGTTCGTCGTAGCCGCTGAAGACCACCCAGTGCGGAACCTTCTTCCGGTCGAAGCGGTAGGTGCTGATCAGGACAATCGGAATGGCACCTCCGTCGCATGCCGAACGCAGTGTATTTTGATCGATGGCCTTGTAGTGGATTTTGATATCGGTGCCTTTGACTTGATTCACAAAGTCGTCGTGCACCGTTTGGACGATGTTCTTTTTTTCCTCACTGCGAACCCCTTCGATGAAAAGGGGCCCGCGTTTGTTGAGCCAGACCTCGGCATGAAAATTGCGGCGGCGGGCGGCGAGGGCGAGGCCGAGCGGATGGCAGCCGCCGTGGCCGGACGTCATGAAGATGGTGGTTGTTTCCCGCCAGAGCTGGAGCTCCTCGTTCAGGCTGGGGTTGTATCCAGCTGACAGGCCGGCCATGGCCATCATCATGGCGACCGGTCCACAGGTGAAGGGTGTGTGCTGCAGGAACCAGGGGATGTCGGCATGAACGGAATTTTGGGTGAGGTGGCGAATACGCTTCTGCATGCGCAAGGCATCGGAATGGTCGTCGTAGTAATCGCGCAACAGGCCGAATTCGCGAAACCCGAGTGCTTGGAAGAGAGCGATGGCGGATTGGTTGGTGTTGCCGACCTCCAGCCGGAAATGGATGGCGCCCCGCCGCAGGGCCTCCACCTCGCCAGCCTTCAGCAACGCCTTTGCCACGCCTCTTCCCCGCCATGCGGGTTCGGTGGCGAGCGAATAGAGTCGGGCCAGACGGGTGCCGCGGTGGAATACGATGATCAGATAGCCTATCGGCGCGCCTGTGTCATACGCTATGAGGAAAATGCTTTGGTCGTTGGAGATGAAACGGCGCATGCTGCGGCGGCTGAGTCGGTCCATGGGGAAACTTATCTCCTCGAGCTGAACCAGCCAGTCGATTTGGGCAATGGTGGCGGGAGCAATTTGAAATGTGCACTTATTCATGATTCAATCCATTGAGGGCTTGGCGGATAACCTGCCGGGCCTTGAGCAACACCAGTTCGCGCCAGTAGCCGTCGGCCGGGCAGAAGTGTTCGCGCATGGCCGCAGCGCTTTTCCGGATGGCTTCGGGATCGCCGGTCTTCCAGATGCAGTGGTCGTTGAGAACCACGTCGAACAGGTTTTGAATGGGGTAGGTTCCGAATTCCAATGTAACGAAGCAACCGCGGTTCTGCATTAGGGTATGCCAGCGATAGTCCAGCAGGCCCTCTTTTCGGACCGAACTGGACTCGCCGGTTGCGGGCGCCGCGGCGCTGGGGCCGTACCACTGCATGGCAGTCTTGAATCCGGCGTCTTCCGGTAGATGGTCGCAGATCAGTTCGCCGTGCCCATAGGGACCGAGGCCGGAATGGACGTCCACCACCGCGAGGTGGCGGCCTTCAAGGCGGTAGTGGTCGATAATCCGCTCAATGGTCCGGTTTCCGTGGCCGGGCCCGGTTCCGCCGAAAAAGGGACCATGCGGATCGGCATACTGCCCGCCGCTGATGGCAATTTCATAGGCCTCTTCGCCGTGTTCCCGGCGATATTCGTCTAACATCCGCCGTCGGCGCTCCGGATCGGGGCAATAGATGGCCTCCATCAACTGAAGATAACCGGGGTTCTCCGGTAACGGGACCTTGAAGTCGACAAAGTTGCGGTTCAGGTCGATCCCGTCGCCATCGCAGCGGCGGCTCATCGCAAAGCCGTAGGGATTGAGAGCGAAAACCAACAGGATGGCGGTGTGTGGCGGCAGACGTGGCCGGGTGCGGAGGTGTGCAAGAAAATCATGCTGAACAGCCGCGCCAACCGCGCCTTCCACGCCATGCGTTGCGGAAATTAGAACGAGCACCCGATCGGCTTCGGGCGGGCCGATCCAAACGGTCTCGGTTGATAGCGCCGCCGTCAATGGAAAGCTGTGCGATTCCCGCGGTAGCGCGATGGATGGGAGCAGGCGGATAAATTGCTCGTGGGCTTGTACATAGGAATTAGGGAAAGCATCCTGGACATCGGTTATCAGCGTGGTCGGCTTGTTCATAGGCGTTCTACCTAACATCTTGAACCTTGGATTTCGATAAAAAACAGCGGAATGAAGTGAGGGCGGCAAGGAGCCTGTTGGATTTTTTTTAGTGGTTATACGCACTGCATAGGTTTGACCGCACCTATGCGCTCCCGCCATCGAGGCGATCCAATCCGTTGGCTGACTCGGCGCGTATTGGGTCTTTCATGCTAAGCAGGAAGCTCCATCGGCGCTGAAACCAACGGGTGGGCGGCAGTACGTCTCGGGGGGATTTTATGGGGGAGTCGAATTCACATAATTTGTGTATACAGCCATGAGGTTTGGAGCTATATAGCTTTTGATTTTTACCATTAGGAGTATATGAACCCAACCTTGTCCGCTGCCGTGGTGATCCGCCGCGTTGGCCTGAGTCGAATTGACGACCTCCTTGCGCTGGAGGAATCTTGCTTCAGTTGCGACCGAAGCAATCGCCGCAATCTCCGGCATCTGCTGCTGTCTCCAAGTGCCTATTGCCTTGGCGTCTATCATGGTGGCGAGCTGGTCGGCAGCATGGTTGTGCTCTTCAGAAGCAACTCCTGCGTGGCCCGGATATATTCATTGGCCGTTGCCCATGCGGCGCGCGGGCTGGGGGTTGGCCGGCGATTGGTGGCCAAGGCCGAGCAAAGGGCCAGGGCACGTGGTTGCACATGGATGCGGCTGGAGGTGCGTATGGACAATTTTCCGGCCATTCGGCTCTATGAAAGCCAGGGATTTGCCGATACCGAGGTCTTGTGCGGGTACTATGAGGACGGAGCGCATGCCTTCGTTTTCCGGAAGGAGTTGAATTAGCAGCCATGTCGAAACTGTTTGTCGTGGTCGATAAGAAAGAGGACTGGGGGGCCTACTATCCCAGTGATGACGTAATATCGGTTGAGGAGTATTTGAACGAGGATCCGTCGCCGGAACTTCCGGCCCAGGTGATCAATCTGTGCCGCGATTACAAGTATCTCGGCCATGGATACTACTGTTCGCTGCTGGCCGAGGCACGCGGTGACAAAGTGATTCCCTCGGTCCGTACCATCAACGAACTGAGCAAACGGCAGATGTATGCCCTCGGGCTTGCATCGCTGGACAAGCTCCTGCAGAAAAACCGTCCCCTGCTGGAAAAGGATGAAACGAACCGCTATGTCCTGCATTCCTATTTTGGAACCACCGCCATCGAAGAACTCCAGGGGCTGGCGCGGCAGCTTTTTGATATGTTTCCGAGTCCGATTCTGGAGGGGAGCTTCAAGCGGGTGGGGGAAACCTGGGCGGTCGAAAGTGTAAAAACCCTTTCAATCCATCAACTGGAGGGGAAACAGGAGGATGAATTTGCGGCTGCGCTGAGCGCCTTCAACCGCAAGGTTTGGCGCAAGTCGCGGACGCCAAAACGCTTTGCGTACAATCTGGCCATGCTCGTCAATCCCGACGAGCAGTTTCCGCCAAGCAACCGCAAGGCGCTGGAAAACTTTATGTCGGCGGGGAAGCAGGTTGGCATCGACGTGGAAGTGATCGGAAAAAAAGACTACACCCGGCTCACTGAATACGACGCGCTTTTCATTCGCGAGACCACCGCCGTGAACGACCATACCTATCGGTTTGCCCAGAAGGCGGAGTTTTCGTGCATGCCCGTGATTGATGCCCCGGACTCGATCCTGAAATGCGCGAACAAAGTCTATCTATCCGAGCTGATGCGGGAAAACGAAGTGCCGACCCCCGCAACAGCCATTCTCTATCGCGACAACCCCGAATCGCTCATAAATGCCGCGGACCAGCTCGGTTTTCCAATTGTCCTGAAGATTCCCGACGGCTCGTTTTCACGTGGCGTCCACAAAGTGTCCACAATGGAGGGGCTAAAGGAACAGGCGAAGCAGCTCTTCCAATCGTCGGTGCTCGTGCTGGCGCAGGAGTTCATGTACACCGACTTCGACTGGCGCATCGGCGTACTGGGCGGACGGCCGCTCTTTGCCTGCAAATATTTCATGTCGAAGGGGCATTGGCAGATCTACAACCATGCGGCTAGAGGCTCTCGGCGGAGCGGCGGCTTTGCGACGATGGCGGTGGAACAGGCGCCGCATGAGGCGGTCAAGTTGGCCGTCAAGGCGTGCGGGTTGATTGGCAAGGGTCTGTACGGCGTCGATATCAAGCAGGGCGGCAACCGCTTTGCCGTAATCGAAGTGAACGACAATCCCAATATCGATGCCGGGGTGGAGGACCTTCATCTTGGCAAGCTCTGCTATCTGCGCGTGATGGGACACTTCTTTAGCGAGATGGAACGCTATCGCTACGGCGCAAAGTAAGCTTGACCGCACATCCTCGTCTGGCAAAGCTACCACCTTTTTAACTTAAGGAGAAACAAATGTCCGAATTCAACAATGTGACGGTGGTTCGCGAGGCCAATGTCTATTTCGGCGGCAAAGTGACGAGCCGGACGGTGGTGTTCGAGGACGGAACGAAGAAGACGCTGGGCATCATGCTGGCGGGCGAATATTCGTTTGATACCCGCGCGGCGGAGCTGATGGAAATCATGGGCGGCGAGCTGGATGTCCTGCTGCCAGGTTCCACCCATTGGAAAACCGTCAAGGCGGGCGGTTCATTCGAGGTGCCGGCCAATTCCAAATTCGACCTCGTGGTCAAGGAGATCGCGGACTACTGCTGCTCGTATATCGGGGGGTGAGGCTTGGGGCCGTGAATTTCGATGGAGAAGCTGTAGATTTTTGAGTTGCCCGGTGGGAGGGCGATCAGGTGTGCCTTCTTATCGATCTCGAAGGGGGCATCCGCCCGGTCGTGGTGCGACACCATGGGCTCGATGCATACGAACGGCATGCCCGGCGGCGTCCAGATGTTGACATTGGGGAAATTGCCCAAGTCTACGGTGGTGTAGGGCGGCTGGTCCCTGCGGCCAATGCCAAAACGACGGATCCTTGAGTCCTTCAGGAACATGCCTCCGTCGGGGATGCGCTTATCGGCGAGGTTCAGGGCATCCTCGTCCTTCAGGTAGGGGGTCATGGTGTCGTAGAACAGGCTGTCATCGATCTTGTTGCGGCCGGTGGTGACGGATTCAAAGAAACTGATTTGATAATCTTTTCGCTCCGCTCCGGTAGTCAAGGGGCAGCGGATGCCGGGATGGGCCCCCAGCGCGAAATGCATGGTTTCGCTTCCTTCGTTCGTTACCGTGAATTCATTGATGAGTTTGCTTCCCTCGAGTGAATATTTGACCAGCAACCGGAACGGGAAGGGGTAGTTCTGTTTGAGGATTTCGGGTGTCGACCGGAATTCAAAAACCGCTTCATGGGGAACAGCCGGGGTCGGCAGTTTAAAATCAGCGGTTACCGCCAGACCCATTCGGGGCATGTGGTAGATCCTGCCATTGTAGATAAAACGCTCGTTCTTAAAGCGCACATTGACCGGAAACATGATGGGTGCCTGTCCCGCCCAGTAGTCCGGGTCGCCCTGCCACAGGAATTCCTTCCCGTCCCTGCCTTGGATGCTCGTCAACGCCGCCCCGACCGGATTGATGGCAACGCGTAGTTGATCGTTTTCAATCACGACGGGTTTTACCCGCGGCCCCATCGCATACAACGGAGAACACAGCGCGAACAGAAACAATGCCGTTGCAGTTTTCAAAAATGTATTCTTTTTCATTCTATCCCATCCGGTCATAGGTGGATACTCAGCGATTTCGCAACAATACTACATTCTCTCTTTTCCGACCATTGGAAAAGACAGCGGGAAAAGTTCCGGGAAAAGTTCCAAGCCCTGGAACTGAAGGGTGTCTCAACCCCGACAGGGCGCGATCCGCAACTGAGTTGTTCGTTGAACGGTTTCCGGGAAATCCGTTCCCCGACTGCGGTATCGAGCGGATTGCTGGTCCGCCGTAGCCCCTTGGCGAAGAAGGCGGAAAGACAATCTTGACAAAATCCCCCCCCCCTCCACTTCACTCTTTAGACATGAAACCGCTTTTCAAAACGACTTCTCCGGTCGTGTGCCCGAATCGCCTGAAAAGCGATTTCCCATCGGTTGGGACTGCGCCATGCTGACGTGGAGGACAGGCGGAGATCGCATATGGTCTGTAATGGGGACGGCTGATGCCGTCGCGGATCGATGATTGTACTGACCTTAGCAGTGCTGGTCGTCCTCTTCTGCTGCTCGGCGTTTTTCTCGAGTTCGGAGTCGGCGCTTTTCTCGCTGGACCCCCTTCAGATTCACAAGATAAGAGAGAAGCACCCGCGAGCCGCCGATAGAATAGAGAAGTCCCTGTCGATGCCCACACGGCTGCTCTCCGCGATTCTGGTGGGCAACACGCTTGTCAATGTCGTGATTTCAGCCTTGGGGTACGCTTTAGTCGAAGACCTGTTGCCGGCGCGCGGGGTCGCGGTTGCCATTCCCACAATGACCATCCTGCTGCTTATCTTCGGCGAAATATCTCCGAAACGCCTTGCGCTGCACCGGCCCGAAACGCTCGCTGTGCTCTACGCCACACCCCTCACGCTCTACACCCGGCTTATGACGCCGGCCGTTTACGCGCTCGGTTGGATTGCGCACCTGCTGGATCGCTGGCTGACGCCCGCACCGCGGCTGACGGAGGACGAGTTTCTTACCGCGCTGGACGAGAGCGAACAGCACGGGGTGCTGGACAAAGAGAAACGTGGCATCGTGGATGGTATTGTCCGCCTCGAGGGGCTTACTGCAGGCGATGTCATGACACCCCGGGTGGATCTCGTGGCCGTGGACGAGGACGATCCGATAGGAGAGATTGCGGCGGTTGCCCGCAAGGCCCGATTTAAGTTTGTTCCTGTCTACAAGGAGACACCGGATGGCATCCAGGGCTTTCTGGACGTCCGCCGCTTCCTGCTGGCGGGAGCGGAGGATCTGGAGGAAGCGCTGATTCCTCCCATGTTCGTGCCCCAGTCCACGCCGCTGAACAAGCTGATGGTTACACTGCAGACACGGAACAGACGAGCCGTGTGCGTTGTGGATGAGTTTGGCGGAACCGCCGGCATCGTTACCCAGGGCGATGTGATGGAGGAAATCATCAAAGAAGATCAGATCGGCGACGGCGCGGACCGCGTCAGCATAGACAATCTGGGCGAGGGGCGCTGGCGGGTGGGCGGAGACACGAGTATCGAGGAATTAAACGCCGAACTCGACTTTGAGCTGAAGGCGGAAAATGCGAGCCGGATTGGCGGGTGGGTTTCCGAGCGACTGGAACGAATCCCCCGCCGGGGAGACATAATCGCTATGCCGGACTGCCGGGTGACGGTCTGTGCTGTTCGGCACCGTCGCGTAACGAGCGTGATCGTCGAATCCACCCTGGAGCGAACGTGATATGACAACCGTACTTCAGCTTCTGGCAGTCTTTCTTTGCGTTACCGGTGAAGCGTTCTTTTCCGGCATGGAAACGGGGATCGTTTCCATTCGCCGCCTTCGTTTGAGACACCGCCTACGCCAGGGAGACCGCGCCGCACGTTCGCTTGCCTATTTCCGCGAGGAGCCCGACCGACTTCTAGGCACCACATTGGTAGGCACCAACCTGTGCGTGGTGGTGGCCTCGGTGCTTTGGGCGAACATGGCCGGTCGCCTCTGGGGTGTGGGTGGCCAGGCCGCCGCGACAGTCGCCCTCACCGTCATTCTTCTCGTCTTCGGCGAGTTCATTCCCAAGGCTTGGTTTCGTGCAAGGCCATACGTCCGGTCCGCACGTTTCGTTCGGCCCTTGCGTCTGGCTTGGATTGTGTTTCGTCCCTTCGGTCTCGCCATGACATGGCTGGCGGGCCTTGTTCTTCCCGGCGAAAGCAGCGGGAAGCAGGACCTCCGAACTCTTGCCAACAGGGACGAATTCAAACTCCTGGCCTCCGAAGGCGAGCAACACGGCATCCTGACCACGGAAGAACGCGAGATGATCCACCGAACCGTCGAGCTCACCGATAGGACGGCGAGGGCCATCATGACGCCCCTGGATAGAATTGCGTCGGCATCTTCCAACGGCACGCTGCAGGCTTTTCTCGATATGGCGAGGGAAAAGGACTTCTCCAGATTTCCGGTGCGAGATCCCCAAACCGGTCGGTTTGTCGGCATCGTGGCTGTCCTGAACGTACTGGCTATCGCCGATCGCGACGAAAGGGCTCTCAACAAGGCCACGGTCACGCCGGTATTCATGCCGGCTGACACACCGGCCGACGAGATCATGCCGATCCTGCGCCTCGCACACCAGTCGATGGGCCTGGTGACCGACGCCGCAGACGATGTGATAGGACTGGTGACGACAGACGACGTTCTAAAGCAGATTGTGCACGATGCCTGACGGCAGAGAAGCAGTATGATCCAGCGACGATGACGAATCAGCTCCTGACCGTGTTTGCAGTCGACGTCTTGGTGACGTTCACCCTTTTATCCACCAGGTTCAAGACTAAGCTGGAAAGCTGACGGGGTATGTGTAGAATGGCCTTTCAACCAAAGGAGTGCACCATGCCTAGGAACATACCGGTAATCTGTGTCGAGGCAGAATCATTGGCGGTGGCCTATGAGAAGGCGCTCGCCGCCCTGTATGAGCGCGGAACACGCTTCGAGACACAGTATGACAAACCGGGCGATCCGCTCAGTCTGGATTGCACGATGAACATTACCGTGCTCGATCCCATGGCGGAACCGATGATCCACAAGGCCTTCCCCGGCGGCATAGAGGATTTGAAGGAATATGTGCTGGAACTGAAGGGTCTTAAGGATCATTGGGTGAAGAATATCAACGATCCCTCTGACACCCGCTGGGAATACACCTACCACGGGCGGTTGGCCAACTACGGCGTTTGGCAGGAACTCAGGGATGGCGAGTCGGTCGAGACCGGCCCGTTCAAGGTGAAGCAGATCGAGGGCGTGATCGACAAGCTTGCCAAGCAGCCGTTCACGCGCCAGGCGCAGATGATTACGTGGATGCCGAACCTGGATCTGGACTGCTACGACCCGCCCTGCCTGCAATCGATCTGGTACCGGATTCTGGAGGACGATGACGGCATCTGGTGGCTGAACTCGAATATCCGCTTCCGCAGCAACGATGCGTGGGGCGCGAACTTCATGAACATGTTCGGCTTTGTGATGTTTTCCAAGGAGGTCATCGCCGACGGCGTGGCCGCAAATACCGGCAAGACGGTCAAGCTCGGCCGCATGAACTGGCAGGCCGATTCCTACCACATCTACGGCAAGGACATCAGCGCGGCCCGGGAACGCCTGATCGACCGCATTGAAACCACGGACTTCGAGGATCGGGTGTATGAACTGTCCGACGAAATGATCCGCGAAATCTACGACGAGGCCGAGGACGCCGTGCTTCGGAAAATCAAAGTCTACGACGAGGAGCATTCGTAGATTTTTCCAGACCTTGGAAATAGTTTTCCAATCATTGGAAAAACATGGATGCAAAGTTCCAGCCCCTGGAAAGCGGCTTGGGATTATTGTGCTAATGTTTGGGACTATATTTATGGCGCGCTGTCGCAGGATGTAGGAATATGCGCCACTTGATTCTGGATTTTTTATCAACCCGCACCGGGAGGGAGAACAGCATGAAAGAGAAACTGAACAAGACAACAAGGCGCGGTGCGCTGTTGGCCTCGGCCGCTTTTGCCGCGCCGATGGTGGTGCCTGCATCCGTTCTGGGGCGCGGCGGTTCCACGGCCCCGAGCAACAAGATTACCCTGGGCATGATCGGCCACGGCAAAATGATGAACGGCCATATGGGCCGGATGCTGAGCGACTCCAGCGTGCAGATCGTGGCCGTCTGCGATGTGGACAAAACCAAACGCGACGCCGTCCAGGCCCGGGTGGAGAAAGCCTATGGCCAGAAAGGTTGCGATTCCTACAACGAGCACGAGCGCGTAACCGACCGCTCGGATATCGATGCCTGTTTCGTGGTCACCCCCGACCATTGGCATGTGCCGATTTCGCTGGACGCCGTGCGCAGCGGCAAGGATGTCTATGTCGAAAAGCCGATGAGCCTGACGGTCAAAGAAGGCCGGATCCTGGCCGACGCGGTCCGCCGCTACGGCCGCGTGCTGCAGGTGGGCTCGCAGCAACGCTCGGAAAAGGCGTTCCGCAAGGCCGCGGAGATGGTCCGTAGCGGCTGGATCGGCAAGGTGACGGAAGTGCACACCCGTCTCGGACGTTTTCCCGAACCGGCGGCGCTGGAGGAACAACCGATTCCAGAAGGTTTTGATTACGACCGCTGGCTGGGTTCCACCCCGTGGTATCCCTACAACTTTAAGCGGGTGGAAGGCAACTATGGCGGCGGCTGGCGCTCGTTCTGGGAATACGGTGCCCGCAAGAACGGCGATTGGGGCGCGCACCATTACGACATTATCCAGTGGGCGCTCGGCAAGCAGTACTCCGGCCCCGAATTTTTCTTCCCGATCGGATACAAGGGCCGCGAGCAGCAGGGCTTCGAATACAAGGACGGCCCCTTGGTGCTGCGCGACCACCCGGAAACCAACGGACAGATGATCCACTTTATCGGCGAAAAGGGTACGGTATCCGTCAGCCGCGGCAACAAGCTGGTCACCAGCCCCGGCCATCTGGCGGCAAAGCCGCTCAGCCCGTCGGATGTGCATCTCATGGCTCCCAAGAGCCATCACCAGAACTTCCTGAATTCCATCCGCACCCGCGGCCGCACCATCGCCGATGTGGAAATCGGGCACCGGACCGCGACGGTCTGCCACCTGAGCGCCATCAGCGAGCGGCTGGGCCGCACCCTTCAGTGGGATCCCTCCACCGAGCAAATTGTCGGGGATGCGGAAGCATCCAAATGGCTGGACCGCCCGCGCCGCGCTCCGTACACCCTGTAACCGAATTGAAGAGAGGAAACGACATGAAACGGTTGTATAAATACATGATCATAATCTGCGCGGCGCTGGCCGTGATCACCGCGGCGGCCCGCGCCGGCGTTGCGGAACTGGTTCCGAAACTTTCGTCCGAAGACATGACCGTGCGCTATCAGGCGCAACTCGATCTGCTCAAGGCGGGATCGAATGCCGGCCGCCCGGGCGCGGACGCCGAACGCAAGGCGCTTTGCGAGGAAATGTGCAAACTGGTTTCGGGCGAATGCCCGTTGCCGGCCGCCT
>JAIPIO010000209.1 GCA_021734595.1 Kiritimatiellales bacterium
ATCAAGCCCAGTGTCAGCAGGGCTGCGTTGGACATATGCTCCCGTCCCCAGGGCGGGTCGAATGTCAGTTCAATTTCCACATCCTTCACGCCGTCCGTCATCTTGACGGCGCGATAGATATCAACCGGAATGCGTTCGGCTTCGGGACAGTTGGGCGCCGTGAGTGTCATGCGTATATGCACCGTTTCGTTTTCGTCCATCTCCAGCTCGTAAATCAGGCCCAGGTCGTAGACGTTGACCGGTATTTCAGGATCAAAGATCATCCGCAGCGAGCGGACCACCTTGTGAAACAGTTCCTGATCTGCGTCCTGAAGGTGTTGGCGGTTTTCGTTTGTTCCTGGCATGGGAAACCTCATTCGGTGGATATGCTGTCCTGCCGATGTTTCAGGGCGGCGAGGAACGTGTGCCACGCCAAGGTCGCGCATTTCACGCGGACGGGATATTCCTTCACCCCCGCCAAAACTTCCAGTTTTCCCAGGGGCACATCCTCCGGATGCGGTTCATCTTCGGTCAGGCAATGATGAAAGCTCTCGAAAAGCGCTGTGGCCTCCTGTTCGGTTTTCCTTTTGAGCGCCAGCGTCATCATGGATGCCGAGGCGGTGCATATCGCACAGCCCATCCCGTCGAAGGAGACATCCTCCACGATGCCATCGCGTATTTTCAAGTAGATGTCGATCTGATCGCCGCACAGCGGATTGTTCCCGTGTGCGAATCCGTCCGGCTTTTCCATCTTCCGGAAATTCCGTGGATTGCGGTTATGATCCAGGATGACTTCCTGATAAAGGTCTCGCAGATTTTCCATTATTCAAACATTCCTATTACTTTCCTGATCCCTTCAACCAGCGCGTCCACCTCGTTGCGGGTGTTGTACAGTGCAAACGAGGCGCGCGCCGTGGCGGGCACGCCGTAGCGCTCCATCACCGGCTGCGCGCAGTGGTGTCCGGTCCGGATGGCGATTCCCTGCGAATCGAGAATGGTTCCGATATCGTGCGGATGCACCCGGTCCAACACAAACGAAATCAATCCCGCCTTGTTTGCCGCCTCCCCGACAATCCGCAACCCCTTAATTTCCTTCAGCCGTTCCGTTGCATAGCGCAGCAGTTCGTGTTCGTGGGCGGCAATCGCGTCCAGCCCAATGGACTGTACATATTCAATCGCCGCGCCCAAACCGACGGCCCCGGCAATATTCGGTGTTCCGGCTTCGAATTTATACGGCAGGTTGTTGTAGGTCGTCCCCTTGAAGCTAACCGACAGAATCATGTCGCCCCCGCCCTGGTAAGGCGGCATGGCATTCAGCAGCGCCTCCTTGCCGTAGAGCACGCCAATACCGGTCGGCCCATATATCTTATGGCCGGAAAAAACGTAGAAGTCGCAATCCAGTGCCTGGACGTCGACGGGCAGGTGCGGAACGGCCTGCGCCCCGTCCAGCAAAACCGGGACGCCTTGCTCGTGCGCCAGTTCAACAATCCGCTCCACCGGGTTCACGGTTCCCAGTGCATTCGAGACATGGACCACCGAAACCAGCCGCGTCCGTTCGTTGAGCAGCTGTTCAAACGCATCCATTTCCAGTTCGCCGGAATCGTTGATCGGCACTACCTTCAGCACCGCGCCGGTCTGCTCGCAGACCATTTGCCATGGAACAATATTGGAATGGTGCTCCATGTGCGTGATCAGAATTTCATCACCGGCCTTCAGCCGCGGCCGCGCATAACTCTGCGCAACCAGGTTGATCGATGCCGTGGCGCCACTGGTGAAAACAACTTCATGGGAACATGCCGCGTTCAGCAGTCCCCGCGCCGCCAGCCGGCCGGTTTCATAAGCCAGCGTGGCTTCCTGGCTGAGCAGGTGCACACCGCGGTGGATGTTGGAATAGGAGTGCTCATAGAAATGCCCAACCGCATCGATCACCTGCCGCGGGTGCTGGCTCGATGCCGCATTGTCGAGGTAGACCAGCGGTTGGCCGTGAACCGATCTTCCAAGGATTGGAAAATCAAGCCGCCGCGCAGTCACATCATATGGTGCCGCACCACTCACGCTTCGGCCTCCGATTGCAGCCACGCCAGCATCAGCTCCTCCACATAGTCCTTGACCGCCGCACACGGCATGGCATCGAGCACTTCGTTGGCGAAGGCATAGGTCAGCAGGGACCGCGCGCGCCCCCGGCTGATGCCGCGCGTTTGCAGATAAAACAG
The DNA here is from genome assembly GCA_021734595.1 of Kiritimatiellales bacterium. Lineage (GTDB taxonomy): Bacteria > Verrucomicrobiota > Kiritimatiellia > Kiritimatiellales > Pontiellaceae > JAIPIO01. The sequence goes on from JAIPIO010000209.1 coordinate 2,193, forward strand.
GGACTCGTCGGACAGCTCACCGATGGTGGCGCCGTGGGTGCATTTTACATCGTCTGCATAGATTTCCAGCTGCGGCAGCGAGTTCACTTTGGCCCCTCTGCTGAGCAGCAGATTCTTGTTCGACTGCACCGCATCGGTTTTCTGTGCATCCGGACGGACCATAATGCGGCCGCAGAACACCGCATGCGCCTTTTTGTTCAAGATGCCTTTATAAAGCTCATGACTGTTGCAGTTGGGCTTTTCATGGTCAATGAACGTGTGCGTGTCGAAATGCTGCCCGTCCGTCAGCAGGTAGAGTCCGTTGCAGACCGACTCCACAGCCTCTCCGCCCAGGTTGCAGCGGATGTCATCCCGGCCCAGCACGGAACCGAACGTCACCGCATGGTTGGTGAACCGACTGCCCGCCTGCTGGGAAACTTCCAAGGTTTGGAAATGATAGGCCCGTCCGCTTTCCTGCTGTATTTTATAGTGATCCAGCTGCGCGCCCTGATCAGCAAACACCTCGGTAACGGCATTCGTCCAGTAAGCAATCCCGGCCGCGCCGATATAATGTTCAACCACGGTGGCCCGGCTGTTTTTCCCACCCACAATCAGGTTTCTCGTATGAACGGCAAACGGCTCGTCGCCGTCGCCTGCCATGAAAAGAAGGTGTATCGGCGCATCCAGCACAACACCTTCAGCCAGCTCGATGTAGGCACCGTCCGCAAACAAAGCCGTATTGGCCGCCACAAAAGCATTCGATCCAGCGTCGGCCAATTCCCCCAGCCTGCCCTGGAGACGGACGGGGTCTTCGGACAGAACCGCAGTCAGCGACTGGATGGTCGCTCCGTCGGGCAGTGCCTCAAGATGGGAGTGTTCCGCCGAAAAAATTCCGTTCACGAATGCAATCCGCACGGTTTCCAATCCTTGGAAATCCCGCACGTCGGTTTTCCAACCATTGGAAGCCGCTTCGAAACGCTGCTCAGCCAGCGGCGTTACGTTGGTGAACCGCCACAGTTCCTCCTTGCTGGTCGGGAAACCCAGCCGCTCAAAATCGGCGATGGCGGCATCCCGCATGGCCTTCAGCCACGCCGGTTCGTCCGCAACGGCGCGGTTTCTGTAGCGTTCGATTATTGAATCCAGACTCATTACAGCCCCTCTTCACCGTTCCATGAGGCATAGCCTTCGTCTTCGAGTTCCAGCGCCAGTTCCTTGCCACCGGATTTGACGATCCGCCCGTGCACCATCACGTGGACATGGTCGGGGATGATGTAATCCAGCAGGCGCTGGTAATGGGTGATCACCAGAAACCCGCGATCCGGACTGCGTAGCGCATTCACGCCGTCCGCCACAATCTTCAAGGCGTCGATGTCGAGGCCGGAATCGGTTTCGTCGAGAATGCCGAGCGTCGGTTCAAGCATGGCCATCTGGAAAATCTCGTTGCGCTTTTTTTCGCCGCCGGAAAAGCCCGAGTTGACTGCGCGCGCCAAAAGCTCGTCGCGGATTTTCATCACCGACTTCTTCGCTTCAACCAATTCGATAAAATCCATCGCATCGAGTGGTTCTTCGCCCCGGTATTCGCGCACGGCGTTTACCGCCGCCTTGAGAAAATACATGTTGCTGATGCCCGGAATCTCGACCGGATACTGGAAGGCCAGAAACAGCCCCGCACAGGCACGCTCATGCGCTGCGAGTTCCTGCAGGTCTTTTCCGCCGAACAGGATTTCACCCCGGGTTACCTTGTAGGCCTCGTGGCCCGCCAGCACATTTGAAAGCGTGCTCTTGCCGGAGCCGTTCGGCCCCATGACGGCATGCACTTCGCCGGGATCGATCGTCAGGTTGATCCCTTTCAGGATCGGGATTCCCTCAACGCCTGCATGTAGGTCCTTTATCTCCAATAATGCCATAATCACACCTTCCAGATTCCTTTAGCAAACTATCCAACACTGCCTTCCAGGCTGATGCCCAGCAGCTTCTGGGCTTCCACGGCGAACTCCATCGGCAACTCGCGGAAAACCTCCTTGCAAAAACCGTTCACGATAAGGTTAACGGCCTCCTCGGTTTCGAGGCCGCGCTGATTGCAGTAAAAAATCTGATCCTCGCCGATCTTGGTGGTGGTGGCTTCGTGTTCCACCTGTGCCGTCGGGTTGCCGACATCGATATACGGGAAGGTATGCGCACCGCAGCTTCCTCCCATCAGCATGGAATCGCACTGCGAAAAATTCCGTGCGTTCTCGGCCGTCTCCAGCACCTTGACCATCCCGCGGTAGCTGTTCTGCGACCGTCCGGCGGAGATTCCCTTGCTTACAATCGTGCTGCTGGTGTTCTTCCCGATGTGGATCATTTTTGATCCGGTATCCGCCTGCTGCATGTGGTTGGTGACCGCCACGGAATAGAATTCACCCACGGAGTAGTCGCCCTTCAGAATACAACTCGGGTATTTCCAGGTAACGGCCGATCCGGTTTCCACCTGGGTCCAGGAAATCTTCGAATGGTGCCCGCGGCAGTGGCCGCGCTTGGTGACGAAATTATAGATGCCGCCCTTCCCGTCCTTGTCGCCGGGATACCAGTTCTGCACGGTGGAATACTTGATCTGCGCGTTATCCAGCGCCACCAGTTCGACCACCGCCGCGTGTAGCTGGTTCTCATCGCGCTGCGGCGCCGTGCAACCTTCCAGATAACTCACGTAGGCGCCTTCGTCGGCAATCAGCAGCGTGCGCTCGAATTGCCCTGTGTTGGCCGCATTGATCCGGAAATAGGTTGAAAGCTCCATCGGGCAGCGCACGCCCGGCGGCACATAGCAGAAAGAACCGTCGCTGAATACCGCCGAGTTAAGGGTCGCAAAATAGTTGTCCTTATACGGCACCACGGTTCCCAGATATTGTTTCACCAAATCGGGATGGCTATGAACCGCTTCGGAAAACGAGCAGAAGATAATGCCCAGCTCTTCGAGCTTTCCTTTGAATGTGGTCGCCACCGATACGCTGTCGAATACCGCATCCACCGCCACTACCCCCGCGAGCGCTTCCTGCTCCCGCAGCGGTATCCCGAGTTTTTCATAAGTTTCCAGCAGTTCAGGGTCGACCTCGTCCAGCGTCTTCGGTCCGTCTCCCTTCTGTTTCGGGGCGGAATAGTAGCTGAGGGCCTGATAATCAATCTTCGGATAATGCACATTCGACCACGTCGGCTCCGTCATGGTAATCCAGTGCCGATAGGCTTTCAAGCGCCACTCCGTCAGCCATTCAGGTTCCTTCTTCCGGCTCGAAATCGCCCGGACGATATCTTCGTTCAATCCCGGCGGCAGACTGTCGGATTCAATATCCGTTACAAAACCGTATTTATATTCGGTATCGTTCAGATCCTGAAAGGTTTTGTCATTATCCGTTTTCATGATTTTTCATTCATTGGCAGTCGCAGCTGCCAGATGACTCCTGTCCATCATTGCAGTCGCAGGCGGAACCGTCTCCCGTTACACAGCATTCTTCAACCGGAGCGCCTTTTCTGCATTCAAACCCTTCATCACTTTCTGCAACCTTCTTATCGCTTCCACAACCGCATCCCATTTTGAACCTCCGTTGTTGCTGATTCCTCAGCCCTTCGCCATTTCTGCCAGCGTCAATCCGTCCAACTCATCAAACACCGCGTTGTTCACCCGCTGCCAACTCGCGCTCACTTTGCACTCGCGCGGGCAGCCTTCCTCACTGCAGCAATCCGTAATCGCGACGGGTCCTTCCATCACCTCGATAATTTCGCGGGCGGTGATTTCAGTGGCTGCACGAGACAGTGCGTATCCGCCCCGGCTACCTTGCTGCGACACCAGCACCCCGCCCTTTGTCAAAATTTTCAGCACCTTGCTTACGGTCGGCAACGCCAGTGCGGTCGACTGCGCCAAATCCTTGGCAGTGTGAACTTCCACATCATGATGCGTCGCGATATGGGCCAGTAAAACAAATCCATAATCTGTAATTTTAGTGATTTTCAGCATTTTCAACCTTTCATCTTAGACGGATTGTGTCTTATATCCCCCGTAACGTACCACACCTGCGACAGGAGGCAATCCCTTTATTGTACTTTTTTGGTTCTATTTAAGCCGAGTCCCCTGTCCGCAGTTCAAAGGATTGGAAAATTAGTTTATTCGCGGCTTTTGACGGCGTTCCAAAAGCCATCCAGTTCATCGAGGGTAAACTCTTTGAAGTCTTTTCCCGAAGCGTGAACCATTTTTTCCACCGATTGGAAGCGGCGGATGAATTTCTTTATGTTGTGGTTCAGCAGTTCCTCGGGATTGTGGCCGAGGAAGCGGCTGATGTTGACCACTGAAAAGAGCAAATCGCCGATCTCGTCGCGGATATCGTCCTCATCTCCCGACTTCACTGCGGCTTTGACTTCCGCAATCTCTTCTTCGAGTTTGTCAAAAACATCATCAATGTGATCCCAGTTGAACCCGACCCGCGCGGCGCGTTTCTGGATCTGATGGGCTTTTTGGAGGGCGGGCAGATGTTTGGGGATACCGGAGACAATCGAGGCTGGCTGATCGACCGCTCCCTGCTTTTCAGCTTTCTTGATCGCATCCCAGTTCTGAAGGACTTCATTCGAACCGGAAACCTGCACCTCGCCAAATACGTGGGGATGCCGCCGGATCAGCTTGTCGGAAATACCGTCGGCGACCTGATGAAATTCAAAATCACCCGCTTCGGCCGAAATCTGGCTGTGAAAAACCACCTGCAGCAGCAAATCGCCCAGTTCCTCCTCCAGATCCGAGCAGTTGCCGCTCTCAATAGCGTCGATCACCTCATAGGCCTCTTCAATC
>JAIPIO010000210.1 GCA_021734595.1 Kiritimatiellales bacterium
GAATGGTACGAAATCTTTGCCCATTCGTTGCGTGAGGCCAGTCGGCTCGACCTCCAGCTTTCGATGAATATGACCGAAGGATTCTCCGCGATTGGCGGACCGTGGATCACACCCGAAATGAGTATGCAGCATGTCGTCTGGAGCGAAACGGAAGTGAGTGGGCCGGGACCGGTTTCGGTTGCGCTTGAACGACCGGACGATGGGCCGATCGAGGCAGCCACGTTGAAGATAAAGGATGTCGGGTACTACAAGGATGTCAAGGTGTTGGCGGTGCCGCAGGTCGCGGCGGATCAGATTAGGCATTTGGGAATCAAAAAGGGGCTGCGTGGGCACCACGATAAAAACGAGGAGGTACTGAAAAAAACGCCGGCGAATTCGGTTGCGGCGATGGATATTATCCAGCAGGGCAAGGTGATTGACCTGACGGATAAGATGGATGAACACGGAAAACTAAACTGGAACGCCCCGGCAGGCAAATGGACGATTCTGCGGATGGGGTCGGCAAGTACGGGCGCCTGTACCCGGCCGGGGAACGAGAAGACGCGCGGACTCGAAGCCGATAAGTTCAGCCGTGAAGCTGTTAAGCTCCATTTTGATAGTTTGATTAAACCTCTGTTGGAAATGGATGGCGTGAAGCCGGGCGAAAATCTGACCTATTTCGCGGTCGATAGCTGGGAGGCGGACGGACAAAACTGGTCGCCCGTGCTGGCGGCGGAGTTTGAAAAACGGCGCGGCTACAGCCTCTATCCGTTCATGCCGGTTTTGACCGGACGGATCGTTGAAAGCGTCGAGGTGCCGGAGCGGTTTCTTTACGATTTCCGTCGGACGCTTGCCGACTGTGCCCACGATAATTTCTTCGGGTATCTGGTGGAGCTGTGTGCGGAATACAATATGAGTTTCGGTTCGGAACCGTTTTCGCGCGCCGCTTTTGACGGGATGGAAATCGTGGAGGCGATTGGGCATCCGACCGCCACATTCTGGAATTCGAATAGCCCTGGACGTGCGTATAAAGAGGGCAAGTGGGCCGCTTCCGCCGCCCATGTGCTTGGGGATAAAAAAGTGACGTCGGAAGCATTCCCGGCTGGAAAATGGGAAGCGGCATGGGTGCATTATCCGTGGACCTATAAATGGCACGCTGATTACGCCTACGCAGCCGGCGTCAACCATATGGCATTCCATTGTTCTCCGTTTCAGCCGTGGGACGACAAAGCGGTACATAAGCCCGGTATGATCTTCAAGAACTGGGGTTCGCAATACAGTCGTCACAATACCTGGTGGGAGCAGGGCGTCGACTGGCAAAAATACCAGGCGCGCTGCCAGTATATGCTACAGCAGGGAATGTTTCAGGCCGAAGCACTGTTTATGACGCCGGAGGTTGTTCCGGGCTTGGAGCTGAGCACGCGACCTTCGCTTCCGCTCGGATACGACTTTGATCTGGTCAGCGCTAAACTGGTTCGCGACCAATTGACCGTTGAAGATGGAATGATTCGCGCACCGTTAGGGCTGAAATACCACTTGCTGGCGTTGCCGAAAATGAATGAAATCTCGGTCCCGCTTTTGAAGAAGATTCAAAAACTCGTCGCGGACGGAGGTACGGTTTTGGTTTCGAGTAAACCAGCAACTTCGCTCGGACTGGAGAATTATCCGGCAACGGAAAACGAGGTGAAGAAAATTGCCGCTGAACTCTGGCAGGATCTCGATGGGGAAAATGGTTCCGAGGTTTCTTATGGAAAAGGAAAGCTGTACTGGGGAATCGAGGCGGTTGACGTCCTTAAAGATCTGGGAGTCGAGCCCGATGTGATCGTGGAGGCGGAAAACGAAACCGAGGAAACGTCCTCCTATCGCGGAAAGCTTCCGATCACCTATATCCATCGCTACACGTCGGAAGCCGACTTCTTCTTTGTGGCGAGCTCGTCGGAAAAAACCGCTTCGGGTTTGCTCAGTTTCCGCATCAGTGGAAAACAGCCGGAGTTCTGGTATCCCGATAGCGGGCGCATCGAAAAATGTGCCATGTACGAGGAAAAGGACGGACGCACGATTATCCCGATGGTATTCGATCCGGCGGGTGCCTATTTTGTGGTGTTCCGCGAAAAGGCGAAAGCCGCGCCGGTTACGCAAGTTTCATTGAATGGAACTGTGGCGCTTTCCACGGCTAAACGCATTAATCCGCTGGCCGATACCAAAAAATTCTTCAAAGCGGGCGGTACGCTGAAAATCGAAACGGCCGACGGGAAAAGCGTCGAAGAAAAAATCGCACCGGGAAAAAGCGTCTCGCTCGATAGCGACTGGATGGTTTCGTTCGATGGGGTGGGCGCGCCGAAAGCCCGAAAGTTCGACAAACTCATGCCGTGGAACGAAAGCCCGGATGAGCTGCTGCGCTACTTCTCCGGCACGGGGATTTATAAAAAGACGATCGATGTGAAAAAGAAAAAGGGCGAAGAGATCTGGCTCGATCTGGGCTCGGTTGACGTGATTGCCACGGTGCTCGTAAATGGCAAAGAACTCGAGATCGAATGGAAGCCGCCGTTTTTGACCGATATCACCGATGCGCTGAAATCCGGCAAAAACGAACTCAAAATCCGGGTCGCGAATTTGTGGGGCAACCGCTTGATCGGAGATGAGCAATATCCGGATGATATGGGGTTCCCTTCCGATAGATTGTTGAGAACGCTTCCAAAATGGTTTGAAGAAAACAAGCCCCGTCCGCAGCCAGGGCGCAAAACCTTCACGACGAGCCGCTATTATGACAAAGACGACCCGCTAAGACCTTCGGGATTGTTGGGGCCGGTTTCCTTGATCACGCGCTCGAAAAAGGCGGATCCGCGCGTCGAGCAAATTGCGCGTGGCCTGTTTGTTTTCAGCCGCAACCCGGAATCGCTTACCTACGGATGGCATCGCGAAGCCCCGTACCTTAAGGAGATCGTGAAAAAGCCGAAAAAGCACGCGAAGCCGAAGAAGAAAAAGTCATCCCCTGTGAAACCCGCACCGGTTGCCAAGCCTGCGCCGGTCGGGAAGCTCGAAGTGCGGCGATGGGCGGTCGGCAAACATCAGGAGAACTCGGGTTCCTTCGTCCGCATATTCGTCAATCCCAAACAGAAAAAACTGGTGACGCTGCGGGCGGCCGATGGAAAGGAATTCAACATTTCCCACCGGGTGCTCACCCCGGAAGATATCGACTATCTCGAATCCATTCAGGCTGAAACCAAACAATAAGGAGTTGTCGCTATGATTGAAAAAAGCTTGTTTGCCATCGACCCGGCGGGCGATCTCTATACTGTTCGTGACTCCGCGGAGCGCGGTGGCTACCTGTCCGGGGTGCAGACGCCGGACAACATGATTCATATCGTGACCAGCCGGCGGTACTATCAATTCAATCTGGCGTGGCTCAAAGAGCCGATGCCCGCGAAATAAATTTTTAAACAGGAGAGAATGCAAATGATGAAACAACTGGGATTTATTTTATTTTTTCTGATGGCAGTGGAGGCGGCGGCCCAGGCTCCTATTTCGCAAACCCATTCCATCGATGGACCCGCTGCGGTGATCCGTCTGTCGGAAGCGGCAGCGGTGGATTCGTTTAAAACCGGGGCAAAGCTGTTCACAGACCGCACGGTACCGCTGAAAGAATGCCCGGACTGGCTGGCTGGGAAAAACTTTCTGCGCAGCAGCATTCACTCCACGGACGTTCAGGTGGTTCAGGACGGGGTGTTGACTTTTTTGACCCCGGACCCGACGACCCATTCGGCAACGCAGGCGTCAGCGTTGAGCAAGCTCGGATTTGTGCGAGTTGAAAATCCGTCAACGTTTCAGCTTTTCGGAAATAAGGAACTTGATCGCGTTTGGATCTATCAAAAAGAAGTACACGCCGGGGACCGGTTTCAAATCGGAAAATATGTGATTGCTCTCGGGTTCCAATCGGTTTCATCGGAAATTGTCGCAAACTGGGCGAACAACACCGGGGAATGGCTCTATAACGGCATTGTTTTGCCGCAAGAATGGCCGCCGCGCGATATCGATCTGACAGCGACCAATCCGATTCCGGTGCCGTATCTTGAGGTTCCGCCAAAAATCATTCCGATCGATGTGGGGCGCCAGCTGTTTGTCGATGATTTTTTAATTGAGCAGACCGATCTGAGCCGGACTTTTCATAAGCCGCAGAAATATGAGGGCAATCCGGTGCTGAAGCCGGAAACCCCGATCGAGCTAGGACAGGTTGAGCCGGAAGGATACCCCAAGGGGCATGGGAAAGGTCATGCCGGTGCGGTGCCCAAGAGCGGCGGCTGCTGGTGGGATCCCGAAGATCAGGTTTTTAAGCTGTGGTATGAAACCTCCTGGTGCGGTCCGCTTGCCATGGCGGTCAGCAAAGACGGCCTGCATTGGGATCGACCGCAATTCGATGTGCTGCCCGGCAGCAATGTTGTTTTGCCGAAGGGGATCACGCCTGACTCCTGGACGGTGGTTCGCAACTGGAACACCGCAGATCCGGAGGAAACCTGGACGATGTACCTGCGCGAACCGGGTCCGACCGGCCAAAGTCTGTGCATGACATCGCCGGACGGAGTCCATTGGAACAACCGGACATCAACACCCAAAGGAACCGGCGACCGCTCAACCCATCACTATAATCCATTCCGCAAAAAATGGATTTTCAGTATCCGGGCCGGCGCCAAAGCCCGTGCCCGGCGCTATTATGAGTGCGATGATTTCATGAAGGACGCGATGTGGAAAGGATCCGATGTGGTGGATTGGATGCGGGTCGACCGCAATGATCCGGTTGATTATCTGATCGGGGATACCCCGCAGCTCTATAATTTCGATGCCGTGGCCTATGAAAGCATTATGCTGGGCTGGTTCCAGATCCATCAGGGGCCGCACAATACGGATTGCGCGGCCGTGGGGCGGCCCAAGATTACCGAACTGATGTATGCGTTCAGTCGTGACGGCTTCTATTATGACCGGCCAGATCGCCAGGCCCACATCCCCGCTTCGCGCGGCGATTTCTGGGACCGGGGCTACGTCCAGTCGCTGGGAAACATCTGCACCATCGTGGGCGACAAGCTGTTGTTTTACTACACCGGATACCAAGGCAACGGGAAACCTCACGGATTGTATGACAACAGCGCCACGGGCGTTGCCGTTCTGCGCCGCGACGGCTTTGCATCCATGGATGCAAAAGAGCAACCGGGATCGCTGACGACCCGCCCCGTGATGTTTTCCGGGACACGCCTTTTTGTGAATGTGAATGCCCCGCACGGCGCGCTGCGCGCCGCCGTTCTGGATCAGGACGGAAACGCCATCGAACCGTTTACGCTGGCAAACTGCAATCCGCTTTCGACCGACAGCACCCTGGAGCCGGTCACGTGGAAGAGCGGTTCGGATCTTTCTTCGCTGGCAGGCAAACCCGTCCGGTTCCGGTTCGAGCTGGGCGATGGCGAGTTGTATTCCTTCTGGGTCAGCAAGGATGGCACCGGCCGCAGCGACGGCTATTTGGCCGGTGGCGGCCCCGGCTACACCGGTGCAACCGATACGGTCGGGTTGAATGCTTTGTCGCATAACAATACTGGGAGTGTCATGAAATGATGAACAGGAATGGTTTGTGGACAATCTTTTTAACTGTCGGGCTGCTGGGGGCTGCTTTCTCCGAAGTGATTTCGGATTCTCTTCTCAACGGATTTAAGCATCCGTCCGTGATTTTTAATCCGGGCGAAAAATACAATGCTGAAGCGCGCAAGTATCAGGGGATTCCCACCATTGAGCGCGCGCCGGGCGGACGCCTGTGGGCCGCCTGGTATGCCGGGCCGATCCACGAAAACCGCTATAACTTTGTCATGGCCGCGACCAGCGGGGATGGCGGGCAAACATGGAGCGGCTTGAAGCTGTTCTCCGACCGTAGATATGTTGCGGCGAACGTCCCGGCGGTGCTTGATGGATCAAGGTTTCTTTGCGTATCGATCGAAAACAAAAAGCAGGCTGTATGCACCCGCGCCGGGATGGTGTATATGCTGATACCGCAGCCCGACCGTAACCGGGATTCCCAGACGAAGGTGCTGATCGGCCAGGGATTCCGGAAAGTCGCTCTGGCGGAAGTGCCTCTGTTCAGTCCGAAAAACCAAGGGAACTACAGTACGCTCTATCAGAAGGAGTGTGCCCCCGGTGAGGTTGTCACGTTTGGGAAATGGGCGGTGCCGGTTTTCTTTAAGTAGAATAAATGTCACAAATTTACACCCATTGGAATTTTGCGGGATCCAGTTTCCAGACATTGGAAACCAGAGATCCTTTTGTTCCAATGGCTGGAAGATTTTGGCGCGAGGTTTCCAATGGCTGGAAAAACAAACCGGATCGAAATCAAATGCCCCGGCAGCAACCTGGACTACTTCGATGTAACGGAGAAAAAAGATGAAAAGACTACTTTGTTTAATTCTGATTATGCTTTGCGCAGTGACGGGGATGACCGCGGAACTGGTAAACCTGGTTAAAGAGTCTGGAGTTAAGGGGGGTCTGATTGTGCACCTGGGCTGCGGCGACGGAAAGCTGACCGGCGCCCTGCGCATCAATGATCGTTACCTGGTGCATGGCCTGGAAAGTGATCCGCGGAAGGTCGCAGCGGCCCGGCGGAACATCCGGTCGCTCAACCTCTACGGGCCCGTTTCTGTTGAGGCCTGGGACGGCGAATCGCTTCCCTACGCCGACAACCTGGTGAACATGATCGTGGTCGAGGATCTCGGCTCGACGGCTATGAAAGAGGTGTTGCGTGTCCTGGCGCCGCACGGGGTCGCCTGCATAAAGACGACACACGGCTGGACGAAGACCACCAAGCCGTGGTCGGAGCAGATAGACGAATGGACCCACTTCCGCCACGGTGCGGACAATAACCCGGTAGCCTGTGATACGCTGGCCGGCCCTCCCGCTCGCCTTCAGTGGTGCAGCGAACCATGGTGGCTGCGCAGCCAC
>JAIPIO010000211.1 GCA_021734595.1 Kiritimatiellales bacterium
GCCATCGCTTGTTCCTGCCTGCTGTTTATGCCCGGCATCGAGGTAATGACCTGGAAAAAAGCAGAAAGCGCGGTGTCGTGGGGCGGCGTGATTCTGATCGTTACGGGGCTGGCGCTGGGGATGGCGCTGTACAAAACCGGCGGGGCGGAATGGCTGGCATGGGTGGTGTTCAGCAAGATAGGTGCATTGCATCCGGTGGCGCGGGTGTTTGCCATCGTATTGGGCGTATCGCTGATGAAGGTCATGTTTTCCAGCAATACAGTGACTGGAATCATTATGGTGCCGCTACTTATTGCTTTGGCGAAAATATTGGGGCTTGACCCGATATTGCTGGCATTGCCCGCGGGAATATCGGCATCGCTGGCATACATTCTGGTCACCTCAACTCCAACCAATGTCATCCCGTATTCGGCGGGGTATTTCACCATCCAGGATATGGCCAAGGCCGGCGTCTGGATGACGCTGGCATCATCGGTCTGTGTGACCATATCGATCACCGTAGTAGGAAAATTGACCGGCATCGTGAATTGGTAGATTTGCCACGACGGTGTGTATACAACAGAAAGACAGGAGAAGATAAAATGAGCGAACAGTTCAACAAGGAAGATGCCGACCGCACGGCGGCGGAATGGCGCTATATTATTACCGATATGATCTGCCGGGCGGGGTCGGGACACATTGGCGGGGCGCTGAGTCTCGTGGAAATCATGCATACGCTCTACTACCGGATCATGAAGGTGGATCCGGCAAATCCGGCATGGTCGGGGCGCGACCGGCTGGTTCTTTCCAAGGGGCATGCCGCGCCGGTGCTCTATGTGGCACTGGCTTACAAAGGGTTTTTCCCCGCCGCCTGGCTGGGTACGCTGAATGCGAACGGAACCAAACTGCCGAGCCACGCCGATGCGCGTACGGTGCCGGGCATCGATGCCACAACCGGATCGCTGGGCCAGGGGCTTTCGGTGGCGTGCGGCATGGCGAAATCCGCGAAGATCAGCGGTGGAAAAAACAGCGTCTTCTGCATCGTCGGTGACGGCGAATGCAACGAGGGCCAGAACTGGGAGGCGGCGTTGTTCGCCGCCCACAACAAACTCGACAATCTGGTGGCGGTGCTCGATTACAACAAACTCCAGATCGATGGGTTTACGGCCGACATTCTCGGTCTTGAGCCGTTGACGGACAAATGGAAAGCCTTTGGATGGGAAGTGTTTGAAATCGACGGCCACGACTGGGACGAGGTCTGTGACGCGTTGCAAAAAGCCATCGCGGTAAAAGGCAAGCCAGCCATGATCGTTGCCCACACCATCAAGGCCAAAGGGTGCGGCGCGGTCGAAGGAAAAGCCGAAAGCCACAACATCAGGATACCGGATCAAGCGGCCTATGATCTTTATATGGGCGGTTTGGAAATCCAGGAAATGGCACTGCCTTATTAAAACATTCAGCGAGGGAGAAAAAATGAATAATCTACATGATATGGAAATGCGCACGGTCTACGCAACGGTACTGAACGAGCTAATGGATAATAATCCCGATGTGATGTGTCTGGAAGCAGACTTAAGCAAGGCATCCGGTACCAATCCGACCGTGGTCAACCAACACCCGGATCGTTTTGTAAACGCGGGTGTCGCCGAAGCCAATATGATAGGTATCGGCGCCGGCCTTGCAATCGAAGGCCGAATACCGTTCTGTGCCACGTTTTCCTGCTTTGCGTCGCGCCGGGTGTATGACCAGATTTACCTCAGTGTGGCCTATGCCAACACCAACGTAAAAATCATCGGGACGGCACCGGGGATTACGCAGGGCCCCAACGGCGGAACGCACATGGATTTTCAGGATATCGCGATTTTGCGCGCGATGCCGAATATGCATGTCTATTCGCCGGCAGATCCCTACGAACTGCGCGCAATGATCAGGCATATGGCGGCCAGCAAGCAGCCGACCTACATGCAGCTGGTCCGGGGGCAGGTCGCTCCGGTCTTCGACGAGACGCACACCTTCGACCCGGAGCGCGCTGTCATGATGCGCGAGGGGAGTGACGTAACTCTGGTATCCACAGGATACATGACGGCGTTTGCCGTCGAGGTGGCCGACGTTCTGGCCGGGGAGGGGGTGTCGGTTGAGCATCTTCACTACCCGTCGATCAAGCCATTCGATGCGGAACGTCTGGTGGCGTCCGCGCGAAAGACCGGCGGGGTTGTGACCGTGGAAAACCAGAGCATTATCGGCGGACTCGGCGGTGCGGTATGCGAGGTGCTCGGCGAACGCTGCCCCACAAGAATAAAGCGCCTCGGGGTTCCTGATCAGTTTGGCGAAGTGGCAACGGAACAGTACCTGTTCGACAAACACGGTTTTGGCCCGAAGCATATCGCCGCCGCCTGCCGGGAGTTGGCCACGACGGGTAAGTGACGCCAGCCATTTCCATGGCCTGGTTTATTGATCGATTACGAAAATTAAAGAGGATTGAAAATGAAGATTATAATGGGATCTGCGGTGAAAGGAATGGCGCTCAAGAATGCGGTAAAAGCGCATTTGGCAGAGCAGGGACATGAAATTATCGACGTGGGTTGTTTCAGCGGAGAGAATTTCATCAAATACACGTCGACCGGCGAGCGGGTGGCCAAGGCGCTTCAGGACGGCGTGGCGGAGATTGCCATTAACTGCTGCGGCAGCGGCACCGGAGCGAGCATGAGCGTCAGCAAGTTCAAAGGCGTGCTGGGATGCGCCTGCGAATCGGTCCAAACGGCCAAACTGATTCGAGTGGTTAATGGGGCGAATTGCCTATGCATGGGTGAAGGGGTGGTGACGCCGGAACTTGGATGCCAGATGGCTGACGCGTTCCTTGGTGCGGTTTTTTGCCAGGCAGAGGGGATTCCGCAAGAGGTGCTCGACTTTTGGGAAGAGGCTCGTGACGAAATGATCGCCCGGGGAGAGATGGCTCGGAACCGCGAACTGGAAACACTTTAGAAGGGATGGGCATGAAATTTATTAGTGCAAAACCACTGGTTGATGCCGCGCAGGCGGGGGGATATGCCGTTCCGGCGCTGAATGCCAACGGAGCCACCTATGAGATTTCGCGGGCGGCGCTGGAAGCCGCCCAGGAGATGCGCTCGCCGCTGATTCTCCAAGCCTATGAACCCAATCTGGAGTACCGCGGATTCGGATACTTTGTAAAACAGGCCAGCACGTTGGCGGATGAGCTCCAGATTACAGTGCCGGTGGCGTTGCAGGTGGATCATGGGCACAGTTTTGAATCGGCGGTGAAGGCCCTGCATGCAGGATTCACGTCGTTTATGTTCGACGCTTCGCATGATCCGCTCGAAGAGAACATTCGCAAAACCCGCCAGGTGGTCGAAATTGCGCGGATACTGGGTTGTTCGGTGGAAGCTGAAGTCGGCTACGTGAGCGGCAACGAGCCAAAGAAGGAAAAGCTGATCGGGTGTGTCCCGGTTGAGGAAAAACCGCTGGTCCCCCCGGCCAAGACCAGTATCGCGGAAGCAACACGCTTTGTGCAGGCGGTGGATGTCGACATGCTGGCGGTTTCGGTGGGCACCACGCACGGTGTATATCAGCACCAGACGGAGATAGACTTTGAGTTGCTGAAGAATCTCCGCAGTAAAATTTCCGTCCCGCTGGTTCAGCACGGAACCTGCGGGATTTCGATGGAAGACGTATCGAAACTGGTGGAATGCGGGATGAGCAAGATTAATTTTGGCGAAGCGTTCCGGTTCAACTACATCAAGTATTTCAATGAACTGACCGACTCGATGGAACACCTCTGGCACGCGTGGCGGATTATGCGGGAGGTCAAGGATCGGATCAAAACGGACATGAAGGAAATCATTGTGGCGTTGGGTTCGGAGGGGAAGGCGTCATGAATATTCTTACAGAACACCCGAAACCCGAAATCAGTGTTGGAGTATTGTTTTTAAAGCGCGCCCGGGCGGGTTTTGTACCTGAATGGGGTGCGCATATAGAGGCGCTTGTGCAGGAGCAGCTTGGGCATTGTCCGTTTAAGTTTTTTACTCCGCAGCAGAAAATAACGGATGTGGTGTCGCTGCGGGTTGCGTTGAAAGAGTGTTCGGACAAAGGCTGCAAGGTATTGGTTGCCATTCAGCCGACCATGAGCGACGGACGCATGGCACCTGTGCTCGGACAGTACAGCAGCGCGCCGGTTGTATTCTGGGCCACGCCGGAAAAGCAGGAAGGCGCTATGATCAGTGCCTGCTCCTTGGTGGGGGCGCACACATTTGCCGCGGCAATGGCCCAGGTCGGATGTCCATTCGAGTTTGTCTATGGAATGCCGGGCGAGGCCGGAACCAAGCAGGATTTTGAAGAGGCTGTCTACCGGTCGTATGCGCAGGTTGTTATGAAAAGCGCCAGTGCCGGTCTGATGGGATACCATGCGCCCGGATTTATCGACATGCATGTGGATCCGGCTTCAATGCGCCGAAACCTCGGAATCGACCTGTTTCATATCGGCCTGAATGAATTTGTCGACCAGGTGCACGCGGTTGGCGGCGAAGAGGCGGAAGCCGATGCGCGGGCGTTTCAGAAGCTGGGTATCCAATGCGCGGACGACCTGACCCCGGACGATCTGCTGCTGGACTCGAAATACTATCTGGCCATGAAGCATCTTATGGACGCCATGCCGCTGCATGCGCTCTCCGTTCGCGACTGGCCGGAACTATCCGCAACCCAGTGGCCCTACCTGGCGATGGCGCGGCTCGCTTCCGAAGGATACGCGATTGCCTGCGAAGGGGATACCGATGGCGCCTTGAGCTGTCTGCTGGGGTATGCCGCCGGTTGCGGCGCCTGCTATCTGTCCGACTGGCTTGAACATGACGAGCATCACATTACCCTGTGGCATGGCGGGGCAGCACCGTTCCAACTGTGCAAGGATGCCGACAGTGACCGTCCGCCGGAGGTCGCGCGCCACTTTAATAATAAAAATCCGGCCGTCGTGAATGCCACGCTGAAACCCGGCATGCCGATCACGCTGTTCCGGTTGTGGCACTTGAACGGCCGGTATCTGTTTACCGCCATCGAAGGGGAAACGGTGGAACCCAGGCGGCATCTGCTCGGAACGAACGGCGTCGGGAAGTTTGATGCCGTTGACATCCCCTCGTATTTCAAGAGAATGATCCGCGCCGGTTTCCCGCACCATCCGGTGGTTGTGCATGGGCATGTCAAGGAACACCTGTTGGCGGTTGCCGAATTGCTGGATATCGCTTGCATGGATTAAAGATAGATAGGACGCGTACTACATACCGAACATAGGAGACGGAATATGAAAACCACACACGCTATTTACAAACGGTACGGCATGCTCTTCGCAGTATGTTTCAGCCTGATGACCGCGATGGCTGATAAAGGCTCTGGTCAAACGGCACCTAACGAAATTCCTCCGCAAGCATGGTCCTGGCCGATGACGGCCGAACCGCAAACCCCGGCCAAGCCGGCAAAGTCGGGCCTTAAAAACGGCGGTCATTGGCAGGGGATGCCGCTGGGTGGACTGGGAACCGGCGGCATTACGCGCGACTACCACGGCGCCTTTGTCCGCTGGACCCTGAAGGCCGGGGATATCAAGTTTTTCTGTGAACCGGCGAATATGTTCGCCGTTCGGCAGCGGGTCGGCAAGGCAAAGCCTGTTGCCCACCCCATGTATCCGGGGTATCCGGGAGTCCGCCCGCTCAAAAACCCGCCGAAGAAGAAAAGTCTGGCATCCTGGGGATGGGATTTTTCGGGCGAGGGCTGCACCTATCACGCGCTGTTTCCCAAGGCGTGGAATGAATATCCTGCTACGTCCAAAGAGCCGGTGGCCATGACCTGTGAACAGTTTTCCCCTGTGCTGCCAAACAACTACCGGGAGTCGAGCTATCCGGTGTCCGTGTTTGTCTGGCATCTGGAAAACACCTCCGATCAGCCGGTCGAAACCTCGATCCTCTTCAGTATGGTCAACATGGTTGGGTGGTTCGATCAGTTCGGGGGTGGGAAACCGGGCCGGGCCAATGCCGGGAATGTCAACCGTGCGGTCCGGCAGGTATTGCCGGAGAGTGGCGGCACCTTCAAGGGTGTCGTCTTTGAACGCGAATCGTCAATTCAGGCGGGGCATGCCTTGACGGAGGGCGATGGGCAGTTCTGCATTCTCGCAAAGGAGAGTGATCGGTGCAAAGTCACCTACTTGGCCAGCTTCGAGACCAACGGGGATGGCCGCGAGGCATGGGAACCGTTTGTGAAAAACGGAGCACTGTCCGACGACGAAACGGCCTGGGTATGCGGTCCCAGCCGACAGGTTGCCGGGGCGGTCTGCGCCACCGTTACCCTCGCTCCGGGGGAAAAACTGTCGGTACCCATGGCGCTGGCATGGGATCTTCCGATCGTCGCTTTCGGCAGCGGCCGCGAGCACTGGCGGCAGTATACGAAATACTTCGGTCGGGAAGGACGGCATGCCCGGGAAATCGCCGGCGAGGCGCTTTCCAACTGGCAGGACTGGTCCCGCAAAATCGATGCCTGGCATGAATCTGTTATCTCTCGCCGGCGCGTTCCCGACTGGCTCTACGGCATGCTTTTCAACGAAGCGTACCTGATTGTGGATGGGTATACGGTCTGGACCGACGGCACGCTGGAACATCCGGGCGAGGATCCGTTTTTCGGGATCATCGAATGCCCGGACTACCCGTTCTATTGCACACTGGATCTTTGGGTCTACGGCTCGTTTATCTTTGCCGAATACTGGCCCGAGCTGGAAAAAAACGTGTTGCGCCGGTTTTCCCGCAGCATCCTTCGGGAGGATTCGTATCTGCGCAGAGTCACTTCCACCGGCGAAAAATATATTTCCAATGCGGCAGGGCCCGCGCCGCATGATTTTGGGCAGCCCGAGGAGGATCCGCCTTTCTCCTGCAACTCGTATACCCATCGGAACCCGAACCGCTGGAAAGAC
>JAIPIO010000212.1 GCA_021734595.1 Kiritimatiellales bacterium
GTGCTGATCAATCTGATACAGACGGATGAGGACGCCAACATACTATCCGCCCCCCGGATTCTAACGCTCGATAACCAGGAAGCCACCATCCTTGTCGGCGAAAAATTCCCGATCATCAAAACGGATGTCAGTAGTAGTGGTGGAGCGCAGAACATCGACACGAGCTTGGAATATTATGAAAATATCGGTATCCAGCTCAATGTGATTCCGCAAGTCTGCGATGGTAGCTATATCAATATGATCGTTCATCCGGCGGTGAGTGAGATAAAGGCTTTGGTCACGAGTGGCGAGAATGAGTTTCCGCGGCTTAACGTCCGCGAAGCGGAAACGCAGATATTGCTGAAAAGCAGGGATACGGCGGTGATCGGCGGACTGCAAGATGAACGTGATAAATTTACGGTTAAGCGGGTACCTTTTCTGGGTGATATTCCATATCTAGGACGACTATTCCGTCAGGAAAAAACGGACAAGACGAAAATTGAACTGTTGATCTTCATAAAGGCCTCGATCATCGAGCCGGAAGAGTATGCTGCCAAATCGGCGGAGAAACAGGAGAAGATGCAAAAAGCAGCCGGCCTGGGACAAAAGGAAGAAGCCGATGGAGCAGTTGCATCCAAAGAAACACAATCCCAGTCTGTACCGGCAGCCAAAAACGCGGAAACCGAGACGGCACCGATTGTTAAGATAGAAGAAGCCGCGCCTTCGGTGGCCAACAAGCCGACAAAGAAATACTCCCCGGCTCCGGTTGCCGGTCCGATCGGGGATGACGCCACTCAAATACTCGAGAAGATGGTTGCGGAAGCCGAAGCAAAATAAATCGATAAAAATAAGGAGAAGCGCCGGGTAGGCAGGCGGAACGGGATGATAACGGATCAACTAAGTGAAATGATGTTGCGCAGCGGTCGGATCGGGATCAGGGAATTGGAAAAGGCTCTGGCGGTGCAGGAGGGCACCGGTCGGCTGCTGACGGACATCCTTGTTGAGGAAGGGCTTACCTCGCCAGTGGATATTGCGCTCACTTTTTCAGATCTTCTCAACATTCCTTACCTGGAGCTGGGGGAGGACTTCCTGATGCAGCGCGAGGAATACACGCTCATTCCGGAAGCAGTTGCCAGACGGTTCTGCCTGATTCCTCTCCAAAAGGAAAACGACGTTTCCATAACGATCGTGATGAAGAATCCGCTGGACATGGATGCGGTGGATACGGTCCGGACCTTGACATCGCTGGAGATTCACAAAGCGGTTGGCACGGAAGAGCGCATCTTGGCGGTTATCGATAAATGCTATAAGGAAGAGGCCTACTTGGAAGAAACACTTCAGGATATCGTTGATCTGGAGGGAGAAGAAAGAAGCCTGGAATATGACGGTGTTGCCGGTGATGTGGATCAGCTGCTGGTGCGGGCCAACGACGCGCCCGTGGTGCGGTTCGTCAATCTGCTGCTGATGGAGGCCGTACGCGACGGTGCCAGCGACATCCACTTTGAGCCGGGCGAGAAGACATGCGGTGTGCGATTGCGGGTTGACGGCATGCTGCATCCGGTTACCCCTCCACCGAAAAGCCTCTTCCCGGCCATTGTGACGCGCATAAAAATCCTGGCCGAGATGGATATAGCCGAGCGCCGGCTGCCGCTGGACGGACGGTTCAAGTTTAAGTTTTCAGGTCGGGTGGTCGATGTGCGTGTCTCATCTTTGCCCCAGGTGTTTGGCGAAAAGGTGGTGCTGCGCATACTGGATAAGCAGAACCTCATGCTCGATGTCGATGAAATCGGATTTGAAGGGCAGATACTCAAACGGCTGAAAGAGATATTGGCCATGCCCAACGGAATTATGTTGCTGACCGGACCGACCGGTAGTGGCAAGACAACCACCCTGTATGCCGCGCTCAACCGCCTGAAAAGCCCGGCAAAAAATATCCAGACGGTGGAGGATCCGGTTGAATACCTAGTGGAAGGGGTCAACCAGATGACGATCCGCCCCAAGATCGGGCTGGATTTTGCGCAGTCGCTGCGGCACATTCTGCGTCAGGATCCGGATGCGGTGATGATCGGAGAAATCCGCGACTATGAAACTGCGGAGATCGCCATGCGCGCGTCGCTCACTGGGCATCTGGTGCTGAGCACACTGCACACCAACGATGCGACATCGGCTTTCAACCGGTTGCGGGATATCGGGATCAAGACATATCTGACATCCGCCACCATCAGGATGGTAATTGCGCAGCGGTTGGTCAGGATGATTTGCGAGAACTGTAAAGCTGAATACCATCCGGATGATGATGAACTATCGCTGGTAACACCGTTGCATCCCGAGGCGGTCGATTGGTCTTTTTATCACGGGGCAGGATGCAATCGCTGCCATAATCGCGGTTTCAAGGGACGGCAGGCTATTTTCGAGGTGCTGGAAGTGACACCGCTGATCCGGAAACTGATTCATGACGAGGTCGATGATCTTACATTCAGGAGCACCGCCATCGAAAACGGGATGGAGACCCTAGCGGATAACGGCTTCAGCCGTGTCCGGCAGGGGGTAACCACCCTTGAAGAGGTGGTCAATGTTTGCCAGATGGATTAATTGAAAAGGGACGGATAACACAATGACGGTTTACAGTTATGTGGCAAAGAATAAGGATGGCCAGGAAATACGGTCATCGATGGAGTCCACCAACCGTCTGGATGCGTTGGAGTCCCTGCGGAAAAAGGGGCTCACCGTGGTGGACCTGTTCGGCATAGAGGGTGGGGATGCAGCATCGATGCCGTCTGCCGAAAAGTTTGCAGGGAAACGCAGGCTCAGATTGTCAACCAAAGTGAAGTTGGGGGATACGGCGATCTTCTGCCAGCAGCTATCCATATCCATCAATGCCGGGGTTCCGCTGCGCGATGCGCTGGAGAGCATTGCGCTGGATCTGGAGCATCCGGTGCTGCGGCATGCGGTAAACGATATCGTGAAGAAATTGCATGATGGAAAGAGTTTTTCCGAGGCGGTTTCCAGCCACGATAAAATTTTCAATTCCATGTTCTGTGGACTGATCAAGGTGGCGGAAGAGTCCGGCCAGCTTCCCGAGACATTGCAGCAGCTGGCAACCTATTTGGAACGGACCGACCGTCTGACGCGGCGCATCAAAAGTATGGCCGCCTATCCTATGTTTGTATCGGTGTTTTTCATGATTGTGTGCCTGGTGATGACGCTGTTTATTCTGCCGCAATTCACGGATATTTTCGCCGGTTTCGGTTCCAAACTGCCCCCTTTCACCCGGGTGGTCTTCGGCATCAATCAGTTCTTCGTGGATAATATCCTGTGGCTGTTCTTTGGGCTGGTGGCATTGATATCTGCCATAACCATATTGGGGCGAACCAAGGCGGGCGCCTATCGCAAGGACCAGCTTAAGCTTAAGGTGCCGTTTATCGGCGGTTGCCTGCACAAATATATTCTTGCCCGCTTCTGCCGCAGCCTTTCTATTATGGTGCACAGCGGGGTGGCGATATCCCGCGCGTTGGAAATATGTTCCGAGGCGACCGGTAACCGCGTGCTGGAAAAATCTGTTCTGGAGGTGCGCGACAAGATTGTCAAAGGAAACGGAGTAGCCTACAGTCTAGGACAGAGCGGTGAATTCCCGCGGCTGGTGGTCCGGATGGTCAGCGTGGGCGAGGACTCGGGCAAGCTGCCCGAGGTGCTGGAGAATGTTTCCGATGTCTACGAAGATCAGGTTGAGGTATCGATTATGACATCCATGGCGCTGTTTGAACCCGTGGTCATCTGCGTTTTCGGCGCCTTTATTTTGATTCTGGTGCTGGCGATCTATCTGCCGATATTCAGCGTTTCGATGAATGTTAGGTAATGGATTAATGAGGGGAGGAGCAGGATAGCAATAGGAAGTAAAACGATTGTTAGACCGTTCCTGAAGTATAAAGCGAAGAGTGGTGGGCAAAAGTGCCCGTAAAAATAAAAGAAGGAGAATGAACATGAAGAGGAATAAAAAAGCCGGTTTTACACTGGTGGAATTGATGGTAGTCGCAATTATCGTCGCCATTCTGGCGGCCGTAGCAATTCCGCTGATGTCGGGCAACAAGGAGCGCGCTGTCGCTACAGAAGGCCAGGCCGGATGCAGCACGATCCAGACGGCCCAACGGGTCTATAAAGCGGAACATGGAACGTACCATCCTTCCGCCACATCACCGTCGGATCTGCCTGGCTTTAATGCGGGAGATCTGGATGGTACCTACTTCAATGATGCGAGTTATGTTATTACGCCGGGTGCCGCCAGTTATAGTGTAGCGGCCGCAACCATTGCAACCAATGGGGTTACTGGTACGTTGACAATGACCGTCGCTTCAGATGGATCGATTTCATGGAGCGGCCTGGGACAGTAACCTGCTCTGGCACAAAAGATGATGAGTGCGAAAGGCGGACTGGAGTACGGATGGAGAGCATCCGGGCTCCGGTCGCCGGTTCTTGAGTAAACGGAACCTTCAGAGGTAACTATGGCATCTGCGGAATCAATCGCGGTTAAGGAAGATATTGCGGGGATCAACATTGGGGATGGTTTTGTGAGCGTATCCCGGATTGTACGCCGCCGGAAAGGGCGGTTTCTGTTGACGCATGCCGGCTGGATGGATTATGAACCCGATGCCTCCGAGGAGGAGATTGTGCGGGTGATACGAAAGCTGTGGAAGAAGTGCCGTATTCCGACCCGCACCGTCTGTTCCGGTCTGAACGCCCGTTCGCTCTGCCTGAAATATTTCAAGTATCCCGGCCTTTCGCCGCGGGAACTGACCTCCGCATTGCGACTGGAAGCCGAGGAGACGCTACAGCTTCCGCCCGAGGAAATCATGCTGGACTGGCATCTCAACCGCTCGCAGGACAATCTATACACCCAGCAGGGTGATCCATTGCAGGGTGTGCTCGTGGCAGTGGCGCGGGAGCGGGTGAGCCGGCATCTGCGGCGCCTCAAAATGGCTGGTCTCTATCCGGTGGTGGTGGACGTCGGCTGCATGGCGCTGTGCAACCTGTATCTGGCACTCCGGGGAAAAAGCGTTAATCAGGATCATGCCGTATGCCTGGTGAACCTTTCCCGCTACAACGCGGACATCTCGATTCTGTTCCGGGACCGGTACGTTTATCCCAGAACCATCTTTTCGCGCTCGACCGAGTGGTCGGGCAAGGTTCAGTATCTGATCGAGAACATATCCGACGCACTGCTCTATTATCACGTCAGAGTCGACAAAACCCCGGTCACCCAGCTGGTACTGACCGGGTTTGTGCCGGACGATCCGGAATTCATGGAACAGATTCATGACACCATCGACCTGCCGACGGAGGTGTGGAATCCGCTGCACGAAGAGAATTTCCTGATTTCCCACAGCGTCCGGTTAATCAAGGAGTACGACGTCATCACTCCCTTGATGACCACCTGTCTGGGGCTTGGATTAAGGAACACGTAAAATGGTCAATTTCAGGATAAATCTGGCAAAAAGCTGTGTTTCATTGATTGGGAAGCGGCACATTTTTTATAAGGGCATGATCCTTTATGTGCTGTTGTGCGCGGCGGCACTGGTTTATCTCTCCTACACTGCTACGCTTGAGCTTGTGGCCGCCTATAAAAACAGGAATCAGCGACAGCTTCTGTTCAATTCGATTTCGTCCGCGCCACCGATCTACAGCGAACTATTAAGGAATCCCGCTCGCACCTATCAGGAGCTGGAAAAATATTCAAAGCAGATTGGGATACTCGATCAGGCTCTGTCTGGACGGGTCGATTTCCTGCCGATTCTTCATTTGCTGCTGGCGGATCTGCCGCAGAATATACGGCTTGAGTCGCTCAACGCTGTTGCAGGCGAACGGACCATCTCCTTCAGTCTGCAGGTACCGCTCGCTTCCTCGGAAAACGGGGATTACGTCCGCGCCCTGCTGGCCGCGTGGAACGCAAATCCTGCACTGATGGCCAAGGTCGGCAGCATCCGTCCGGTAACGGGCGAACGGCGTTCATCCGGCGACAAAGAGGTTTTCCTAGTGAAATTTATATGTGCACTGAAATAGTAGGAGTGCTTTATGGACGTGGGTAAATTTAAGGCAAGTCGGAAGATCCTGCAGGGGTGGGTGGTCATCCCGCCGCTGTTGATAGTCTTGGTGGGGCTGGGCTCCTATCCCATACAGCGGAAGGCGTACTGGAGCCTGAAACGCACCAAGGCCCTCCATGAAATTTTGCCAATGTTCGTGCAGATTCGCCGCGAATCCACAGAAGTGATACAGCTTTTTCAGGGTTCGGAAGACGAGATCAGCATGGAGGACCAGCTGATTTCATTTCTGCAGGAGGCCGCGCAGGAGTGCGGATTTACGGTCGATTCGGTAAACGTTGAAAGGCAAAGGTTAAAACCAGGGGAAAAGCTTCCCGTGCTGCGGGTGGCGGTTAAAGGCGTCGGAAGCTTCAACACGATCGAACGCTACCTGAACGAGGTGGCGCAGGCGGAATATTTACTGTCGGAAGAGGCCATCCGGCTGAGCCGGGCGAGAGATCAGGCGATGGATCACTATTCAGCCGAAATTATTTTTGAGCGCCTGCTGGTATCCGGTTGGCAATAACCGTTGGAGTTTAGAGATGATGCGCAGAAAACAGTCAGCGGCGGCCCATGAGCAACCGGTTGAATACCGCGAGGAATCCGTGCGGCGGGAAGTGCTGGTTATGCTCGTGCTGGCGGTTCTGATTGCCGTGCCGCTTTTGTGGGCAGGCTGGAAGATCGAAACGCAGGGTCGCTCGGCAGCAAATATTAAACCCTATCTTGACATCACGCTGGAGGTGAACCGCCGTATCCGGTCGGTATATGCCAAATTAAAAACGGAAAATATTGAAATCAAGACCATCGATCCGGCAGCGGAGCTGGAAAAACTCAATCTGGCATTGCTGGCGGCGCAAGACATGGAGAAGGAAAAAAACAGGAGGAG
>JAIPIO010000213.1 GCA_021734595.1 Kiritimatiellales bacterium
CAACCTGCTCCAGCGACACCTCCGGCGGGAAGCCCGCCACGAGCAGCATCGTGAAATATCCGCACAACACCGACTCGCGCAGGTCGGCCAGATTGCCGCCCAGCCCGCTGATGCCCTCCGTCACTTCCGCCACAATCCCCGGCCGGTCCTGCGACATTACCGCAATCACCATTATCTGCCTGTCTGCCATCATGTTCCCCGCTTTTCCAGGGATTGGAACACAGAACGCCCGTTTTTTCCAATCCTTGGAAAGAGGATATCCGAAATTTTCCAGTCATTGGAACAAAAAAGAGGTGTGCATTTAGCACGTTCGTCCATAAACTGCCGACATGAATGGATCACTATCCAGACGGTTGTTCACGGCGGGGGTTGGCTGCGCCGCCGCAACGGCTGGAGCGCGAACGCGTATTTGCGAAGTTTGCGGAAGGCGGTTGCCGCGCCAATCCTATGTATACGCTGGAAAAACCGTTTGCTCGCAGGAATGTATCGATGCGCTGCGCCCGAAGTGTTCGATCTGCGGAAACATCATCCGCGGCAACTACATCAAGGCAGACGGAAAAATCTACTGCGGCGAGGCCTGCTTTCGCACCACGCTGCCCAAATGCGAGATCTGCAACCAGCCGGTCGAGCAGGGTTTCAGCATCACACAGCACCGCTATTGCGCGAACTGTGTGGAAAAGCAACCCATCTGTTTCTCATGCGGGCTACCCGGAGCAAATCCCACCCGTCTGAAGGATGGCCGCGACATCTGCAATGACTGCATGCGACGGGCGGTCAAGACGCAGGACGCGGCGCAGCCCCACTACGAACATGCCCTGCGGCAGCTTGAGGCGTGGACTTCGCTCACCATCGCAACCGTGCCGGCGCTGGTGCTGATCGACCGCGATGAAATGCGTCGGCTCTCCAAGAAGATCCGCCAGAGCAATTCGCCCGTATCGATCCGCGGGCTCTACAGCCGGCAAGTCATGATGTCCAAGCGTGGCCTCTTCGGCGCATGGAAAGAGGAACCCTCCCTGGCGCAGGAGAAGATCTATATCGTCGACCACTTGAGCGACGAGGTCTTCCGGGTGGCCGCCACCCATGAACTGATGCACGACCTGATCCACGAACATTTTCCAAGGCTTGAAGAAGCGCCGCTGTGGGTGCAGGAAGGCATCTGCCAGCAGGCCACCGCCGAATTCTGCCGCCGCCGGAACTACAGCGACACCCTGCACGGCATCGAAAACTGCCCCGACCCGGATTATGGCGACGGCTACCGCTACATCCACGGCCTCTCCGGATTCCGGGGATGGGCCGGCCTGCGACGATGGATGGAGACGGTGGACGTGGCCGCGCTGCCAGAAACCGCAATCATCATGCCTGCGAAATAAACCTGCACCAAGGAGTGACTTATGAATATTCAGTGCAACCTTGTTCCAGCCTTCGTACTGGCAGCCGTTCTCCTGATGGGCGCAACGGCAGACGCGCAAAGCAAAGCCAACTACAAAAGCGACTGGACCTCGGACTGGGACGATCCCTACACCATCCAGGCCCTGCTCGGCGCGATGAAATTCAAGGATCTGCAGTTTGAGGAAACCTCGGAGGATGGAACGGTTACGGTGGAAACCGATACCTCCCTCATACCGCAGCTCGGCGGCGACTGGGCAACCCTTCCCAAGGGCGGCATAATCCAGTATGGCCTCGAATGCAGCTTCCTGCTGGGGTTCCAGGTCGACGAGGTCAGCGGTCGCGCCGGAGGCGGCGGACTCTACGTGAAAGTGGAAAGTTCGATGTGGATGTTCGACCTCGCAGGCGGGCCTTATCTTAATATTCCGCTCGGCGGATGGGGCCGCATCTACGGCGGGGCCGGCCCCCTGCTGATGTACATCGACTACGACGTCGAACGCGAGGAGGAGGATACCGGCACCGGCAACGAGGAAACATACAGCGATTCCGAATCCGCTTTCGGCGTCGGGGTCTACGCCCGTGCCGGGGTGGAGTTCCGGGTCCATGAACGCGGCTACCTCGGGGTTGGAGCGCGTGGAGTCTGGGTCAGTATTGATCTGAGCTCGGTCGGCGGCACCGACGACATCTCCGGCATAGGCGGCTTCGTCACCTACACGGCCGGCTTCTGATTTCAACCATTGGAGACCGCCTATGACTCCCGTTTTAAGCTGACCTGCTCCCACGTCTGGTTTGCGCTGTTGTAGAATTTCAGTTCCAGCAGGATGCCGTCGTCACCATTTCGGATGTTGTAGCTCAATCCGCCGACACCATCATGCTCTACCAGCACCTTGCGCTGCTCATCAATCGATTCGAAACTGCCATTCTTCTTAAACATCGGATCATCCGCCGTTTTCCGGTACGTCAAACGCATCGCATAACCGGTAATGTTTACGTTGCAGAAACTGCATGTGTTGCTATTGGCTGAAGACCAAGAACCTTGCATCAGCTGCAAATCTGCTGGGAGTTCATCAGCCACTGCATGCAACTGTTTATCTTCTACCTGTTTGCCACACCCGCAAAATCCTATCAGGCAAACCAGCAGGCATCCTGGAACCACGATGTTGAACCGTTTCATTATTGAGCACCCATCACGCGTATCTCCCCCGCCATCGTTCTGAGGATAGGCAACAAGGGCAAGGTTCGGCAACTTATTCATGCTTCTATTTTAATAATTCCTACTAGACTTTTCGGCCTGACAACGGAACAAGTCCTATGGATTCATTTCTACCGTGACTTTGAAGAATACCGCATCACCGGCCGCGGTTCCCAGGCTGACCGTATTGGTGGGCGGCGTGGCCGCAATGCCGTTGGAGACCACGCTGAACGATGCGGCATCAAGCAGGTTGGTTTCGCGCAGGATGCTGTAGGTCCGGGCAGTTTCGCTGGGCCAAGTGATGGTGAGCTCGCCGTCGACCGGATCGGAGGCCAGCGCCGCAATTTCAAACACAGACATGTTGCTGACCGGGATGGTGCCGGCAATATACTCCTCGGCGGCGCTTAAGCGGTCGCCGTCGCGGTCGGCAGCGGCTTCGGCGTCGAATGAACCGTTGGTCAGGCCGTATGCCGCCAGCCACATCTCGGGCGTACCGTTGGTGGTAAGATTTTCAGAAAACAGTGCCTTCAGTTCACCATCGCCCCAGACGGACAACCAGGTTTGCGTGATTGAGCCCAAGCCACAGGTTTCGCCCAAACCAATGCCATTGGTCTGCACATCGCTGATGTGGTGGTAGGTATCCGCTGTAATCACAAAGTTGGTGTTGTCCAAGGCTGGTACAACCGCAAAAGAGGGCGATACAGCCCCCGCGCCTTCAGCAACAGCGATCACCACATAGGCTGGTTGCGTGAACACACCGGACAGCTCAAGATTAAAGCTGATGTCAGAGCTGTCAACCGCCTCCTGATGGATTTCGACGGCCAAAACATTGGTTCCGTCGGTCAACGCGCCGGCAGGAACCATGGCCGAAAGCCAAGTATACTCATCCGAGCTACCGACACCGGTTGCAGCAAGGGGGTCGTAGCTTACCGTTCCAACAAACATGTTGTTGCGGAAAATCTCCGTACCGTTGAGGTAGACCACAATGCCGTCGTCGCGAACCACCCGCAGCTGCAACCCTGCCGCGTCGACCGTATTGGACGCCACAAAGGCGTGACGGTAATAGGTGGTAACATATTTGTTGGCATAGACGGCACCGTAACCGACCGTGGTGGCCTCGTCTCCATCGCCG
This sequence comes from Kiritimatiellales bacterium, assembly GCA_021734595.1. Taxonomy (GTDB): domain Bacteria; phylum Verrucomicrobiota; class Kiritimatiellia; order Kiritimatiellales; family Pontiellaceae; genus JAIPIO01. The sequence goes on from JAIPIO010000213.1 coordinate 3,711, forward strand.
TAGCCCAGCTCCGCGGGTCCATTCGACCATCCACCATCGTCGAACGCCACACTGCGCCAGGCCGTGCCTTGGTCGGACCCATCGTCCAGGTAGTGCCAGGTTGCACCGGCAGGAACCAGACTGTTGGTCATGGTCGGCAACGAGTAAACGACCAGGCTTAGCGGTGCGGAGGTCACAGACAGTCCGCCACTGTCAAACGCCGCCGCCGTCAACCGGTATTCGCCTGGCGGGGGATTCGTCCACGTTGATGCAAAAGGAGCTGCCGGAATGGAATCCAGTCGCATGCTGTTGGCCAGAAAATCGACCCGGGCAATGAAGCCGTTGGTATCATTGGCGGTCGCGGTCAGGGTCAAATTGCTACGACTCGGAATCGAGGAACTTTCGGTCGGGGAGGTCAGGAAAACCGTTGGCAGCGTGTTGGTACCGGAGGCAATCGTTGTAAATCCGGACACCGTGCTGCTGGCCGTTCCGGTATCATCGCTTAACGTTACATACCATTCGTATCCTGTATCCGGATTGAGTCCGGGCCATGCTACACCGCCTGACGTGCCGGACGGCATATTCGTAGAGCCGATCCGGAAGAAGGGCGCATTGCGATTCATATCAAACGCGATCTCAAACTGGCTGTCGGCATCCGTTTCAAACTGGTCCAGCACCGGTGAATAGGTTTTGACGCGGATCACGTCGTTGCTCGGAGAAAACGCATAGAGGCGCAGAAATCCATCGCCCCCGTTCGGATAATCCTGGTAGTCGCTCAGGCAGCAGGTGACCGTCCGCCCCTCGATTGTCTCTTGGCGGACCGCCTCGCCATGATTGTGCCCGCTGAGAATCAGAAAAAGGTTTGGATTGTCTTTGAGGTTGTCGTAGATCACTTGGCCGCGCGGGTCAAACTCACCGTTGAGCGCTAATATATCATGGCTGACCACAATCGCCTGCCGGTTGCTGTGGGTTTTAAGCACCTCATCCGCCCAGGCATCAATCGAAACATAGCTCATGTTGTCGTAGTCGAAATCAATGTACAAAAAGATAAAATCCAGGCTTCCAATACTGATCAGGTCGAAGTGGTTCTGGTTGTTGGTTCCATAATGCCCTCCGTAATACGACTTCCCGGCAAAATGGTTCGTACCGAAGTATGTGTTGTAGAGCGTTGTTCCGCCGGGGTGGTCGTGATTGCCGGGTACCACGCCGTACGGAATTCCCTCCGGCAGCCCGGTCGTTACCGGATCCTCCAGTCGATAGAGCGCATTGGTGGCATGCGTCCATTCCTGCGGTTGGTTGTCACCATTTTGCACTATATCGCCAAGATGGGCCACATACTTGATGTTAAGCGCCTCGCGGTTGTTTACAATCCAATCCGTCTGCGCCGGAAAATTAGTATGATACGCCTCGGAATAAAACTGCGTGTCCGGCAGCACCGCGATGGTGAAGTCGGCTCCCGGCACTTTCGTGCTGCGCGGACGCCCGTAGAACGTAACGGTTTTATTACTGGATCCGGAATCGGACAGTGTGACGTTCAGCGCCGTCACCAACGGCATGGTCCTTGCTCCATCGGCAGGTGAATAGTCGTCAATCCCTGCAAGCTGCAGCTCGCCCTGCACTATGCTGCCGGAAAAGATCAGTGCGATAAATCCTGGAAATGCCAGTAAAAAAATTGCTTTCAACGGAGTAACCTCTCCTTCGGTACCTGTCTATTAGTAGCATTCCCGCCCGATTAAAAGCCAAATCCGAGCTTAACACTCATGTTTACCAGCCGCATATGATGAATGTCCCGTACGGGTATAGGTTTCCACCCGCTGGAAAAAGAATTCCTCCGCCTGGAAATGTTGCGGTGTAATCTTCCAATCATTGGAACCCATCTGCTACATTCCCCTCCATGCAGGAAAAACCTGTCATTCAGCTTTTGCCCGACCAAGTGATCAACAAAATCGCTGCAGGTGAGGTGGTCGAGCGCCCGGCATCGGTGATGAAAGAGTTGTTCGAAAACGCGCTCGACGCCGGGGCGACGCAGATTGGCGTCGAAATTATACGTGGCGGCAGGCAGCTCATCGCCGTCACCGACAACGGTTGCGGGATGGGCCGCGACCAGGCGCTGCTAAGCATTGAGCGCCATGCCACCAGTAAAATCCGCTCCGAAGCCGATATTGAGAACATCCACACGCTCGGATTCCGCGGCGAGGCGCTGGCCGCCATCTCATCGGTCTCGCGCTTCACGCTCGTCACCCGCCCGGAAACTGAGCTGAGCGGCACGGAAATCCAGATTGCCGGCGGAAAAATGCTGGGGATCGAGGATATCGGCTGCCCCGTCGGCACGCGCATCGAAATCCGCAACCTCTTCTTCAACGTGCCCGCCCGCCGCAAGTTCCTGCGTGCCGAGCAGACCGAGCTGGTGCATATCCGCCAGCTCTTCCTCGTCCACGCCCTCGCCCATCCCGAAACCGGCATGAGTCTCAAGGTCGATGAGCGGATGGTCTACAATCTTCCAATGGCTGGAACAATGGCGGATCGCATCGCCGAGCTCTACAACCCCGGCTTTCTCGAACACCTGCTGCCACTCAACCATTCCGACGGCGAATACGCCATCACCGGCTTTGCCGGGCTGCCGCAGACCGGAGGCAAGGACCGGCAGGACCAGTATATCTTCATCAACGGCCGCCCCGCCTCCGCGCCGGTGGTCTACCATGCCCTCAACGAGGCCTACCATTCGCTCATCGCCAAAGGCCGCTTCCCCGCCGTCTTTCTCTTTATCGCGATGGAGCCGTCACTCGTCGATGTCAACGTCCATCCGACCAAGAAGGAGGTGCGCTTCCGCCATCCGGCACAGCTGCGCGATGCCGTCATTGCCGCGCTCAACAACGCGCTCACGTTCCAATCATTGGAAGAGGACATACATCCAACTTCGAACATCCAACTTCCAACCCCGAATGCTCCACCCTCCCCCGTCCGGCCAAGGTTTCAAACGCAGAAAAAGATGGAGGGTCTGCTGGTTAGACCGGAGTTGGTTGAACATCGGACAAAGAACATCGTGGGTGGCTGATTGACTCAAGTACCCCCAATATTTAGTATGGCGCGTATGAAGGCAACCGCTGAAAACCCTTATCCGAAAACATTTGAAGAGTTTCTGGAATGGTTCCAGAGCGAGGCGGATTGCGAGCAATACTTGGAATGGATTCGCTGGCCGAATGGATTGAAGTGCCCC
>JAIPIO010000214.1 GCA_021734595.1 Kiritimatiellales bacterium
CTACAAACAACCAAACCAAATGAGCAAAGGAGATGCCATGAAATGTCCAAAGTGCGACTATGAAATGACCGCCAACGACTACAAGGGCGTTCAATACGACCAGTGCAAGAACTGCGGCGGCCTGTGGTTCGATGCGCTTGAAGCCGAGGAACTGGTTGAAGAAAAGCGGGCGGCGGAAGTCGATACCGGCGATCCCAAAGTGGGTTCCGAGTACAATAAAAAGTGGGAAATCAAATGTCCGGCTTGCCAAGTCCGCATGCTCCCGGTGCATGATGTAGAGCAGCCCCACATCCAACTCGAAAGCTGCCCCGCCTGCCACGGCACCTTTTTTGATGCCGGTGAATTCAAGGATTTCTGCGAAGAAACCTTCCTGGATCGCGTCAAGGACTGGTTTGCCAGCAAAAACTGACGGGTGGATCCTTTTTTCCAATGCTTGGAAGCCGGGGTGGCGCATTTTCCAGCCATTGGAAAATATTCATGTTTTGTTTCCAATTACTGGAAATTCCTGTTACACACTCTAAGTGATTTCCCAATAAAAAGAATACTGAGATGGAAGGAGCTGAATTATGAAAAAAGCAGGTATCTTGTTAGCGTGTATGGTTCTGTTTTTCAGCGGGTGCTCAAAACTGGACAAGAAATACGCCCAGCTGCCCGATGATGTCAAGGCACTGATCATCGCCGCGAAGAAGGGCGATGCCGAAGCCCAGTTCAAGGTCGGTAAAATATTTGAAACCGGCGAGGGCGTCGAACAGAACTTCGCCGAGGCGTTGCTTTGGTACGGCATGGCTGCCGACCTGAACCTGGCCAAAGCCCAGTACAACCTTGGTCTCATGCATGGCCGGGGCAACGGGACTGAAAAAAATCCCGCCACGGCGTTTGCCAGGATCAAGCAGGCCGCAGACCAGAATTTTGCCGAAGCCCAGTTTACCCTTGGGTTCATGTATGGTGGCGGCATCGGCGTGGAGAAAAACGACGCCACTTCGGCAGCCTGGTACACCAAGGCCTCCAATCAAGGTCTGGCGAAAGCCCAGAACAATCTCGCAGCCATGTATCTGAAGGGCATCGGCGTGGAGCAAAACACGGTTGAAGCGCTCAAGTGGTACATCATCGCCTCGGATGCCGGTGACGAAAAAGCGAAGCAATACCGCGCGGAGCTTTTCCCTCCGATCCAGAACATGAAGCCGGAGCTGATTGAGCAGGCCCAGCAGCTGGCCGCGCAGTTCAAGACCGCCGGCGCGAACTAAGCGCCGTTCCAGCGGCTGGAACTTTTCCGCCGCCGCTTTCCAGGCATTGGGAGGCGGCGGTTCTGTTTTTCCAGGAATTGGGATTTACCGGCCCTGTTTTTCCAATCCCTGCAAAACAGCCTTTTTGCACCGGAAAATAAGCGTAATTCGCTCTGCTGGTTGCTTGACCTGACCGCCCCGCTGGCTTAATCTCACGCACTTTTATTCCAAGGATACCGAGTTAACAGGAGAAAATGGTTTTATGAAGGTTTCAGTAAAAGATGCCGGCACCTGCCGAAAAACGATGAAAATTGAGATTCCCGCAGATAAAATCGCCGAAGAACGCGAAGAGACCCTGAAGGCCTACGCCAAAAACGTAAGCATCCCGGGGTTCCGCAAGGGCAAAGCGCCCAAGGCGGTTGTGGCCCATAAGTTTGAAAAGGAAATCACCAAGGACATGGAAGAGCGTCTCGTGCCGAAGTACTACCACGAAGCACTGCAGGAAAAACCGGAGCTGAAGGTGGTGATGGTGGTCGATGTTTCCGACGTGGCGATCAAGGACGGCCAGCCGCTGGAATTCGACATCACGATGGATGTTGAACCCGAATTCAAGCTGCCCAAATACGACGGCATCTCTCTTACAGAAGATAAAGAGGACGTGACCGACGAAAAGGTGCAGGAGCGCATCGACATGATCCGCAGCCAGCACGCCAACTATGAAGAGGTTGAAGGCCAACCGGTCGCCGAAGGCGGCATGGCGCAGCTTTCCTACGAAGCCGAAGTGGACGGCCGGCCGCTCGCAGAGATTGCAACGGAGGCCAAGGGAATCGGCAGCGGCAATGGATATTGGATTTCCGCCGACGAACATGCCTTCCTGCCCGGCATGGGAGAGGCCATTGTCGGCATGAATATTGGCGACAAGAAAGACGTGGAAGTTGAATTTCCGGCGGAATTCATCGTAAAGGAACTGGCCGGGATCAAGGCACTCTACAAGATTGAAATCACCGGCATTCGCGAGCGCACACTCCCGGAAATCGACGCCACATTCCTGAGCCGCCTACAGTTGGAGTCGGAGGAACAGCTCCGCACCCAGGTGCGCGAAGAGATGGAGCGTTCGTCCGAAGCCCAGGACCGCAACAAAAAGCAGGAACAGATTATCGCGTATCTGATCAAAAAGACCAAACTGGATGTTCCCGAAAGCATGATCCAGCAACAGACCCGCAACATGATGTACGACATCGCGCGCCAGCGCATGATGATGGGCCAGACGCAGGAACAGCTTCAGGAAGCGCAAGAGGACGTTTTGAAGGAGGCGCAGGAACGTGCGCTGGAAAATGTCAAGCTGCGCTACATCGGGCTGGGCATTGCGGATGACCTCAAGCTCGAGGCCAGTGCCAACGAGGTTTCCGAAGAAATCGCCAGCATGGCCATCCAACAACGACGCGATGCCCAGGAGTTGCGCAAGGAGATGGAAGAAAACGATACGCTGGAGAGCGTCGGCGACCAGATTCGCTTCAACAAAGCGATGGACTACATGCTGGAAAACGCTAAAGTTAAATAGCAGAGGATTAATGGATGATTTGGATTGGTGAACCCCGTTAATCCAACAATCCAGCAATTGATTATTCCAATTCATAATAAGGAGCTGAACCGATGATCGAGAAAGCACAGATGCTGGTTCCAATGGTTGTTGAACAAACCGGACGCGGAGAACGTGCGTACGATATCTACTCGCGCCTGCTTAAAGAGCGTATCATTTTTCTGGGCACAGCTATTGACGATATGGTGGCCAACCTGGTGATTGCCCAGTTGCTCTTCCTGCAGAGCGATGATCCCGAAAAGGACATCAGTCTGTACATCAACTCGCCCGGCGGCGTTGTAACTGCCGGATTGGCGATATACGACACCATGCAGTTCCTCAAATGCGACATCACCACCTACTGTGTTGGCCAGGCGGCAAGCATGGGTGCGGTACTGCTGGCTGCGGGAACCAAAGGCAAACGGTTCGCCCTGCCCAATTCCCGCATTATGATCCACCAACCCCTCGGCGGAGCGCAGGGACAGGCCACCGATATCAATATCCAGGCGAAGGAAATCATGCGCATGAAACAGATGCTCAACGAAATCCTGGCCACCCATACCGGCAATAAAATTGCAAAGCTGGAAAAAGACACCGACCGCGACAACTTTATGTCAGCCCAGGAAGCCGTTGAATACGGCTTGGTTGACGAAGTCGTCGTCCACGGCAAGTAGAAAGGATTGGATGACGGGTATTATGGATGACGGGATTAATGATCATCCGCAAATGCACGAGCAACACAACAATCCATCTATCCAATAATCCAACTATCCAAAGGAGTTTTCCATGCCCCCAAAAAAACCTACCCCCGTTTGCTCTTTCTGTGGAAAGGGTGAACCGGAAGTTAATCGCCTGATCGCCGGCCCCGGCGCCTTCATCTGTGATGAGTGCGTTGAACTCTGCGGCGCGCTGATCGACCACCAGGAAATCAATGATGCGAAGAAGAACGACCATGCTGTAGAGGTGGCCGTCCTTAAGCCACACGAAATCAAGGAAAAGCTCGATGAGTATGTGATCGGACAGGACAATGCCAAGAAGGTGCTCGCCGTGGCCGTGCACAACCATTACAAGCGGATGCTTACATCCATTGAGGATGACGGCGTGGAGCTGGAGAAAAGCAACGTGCTGCTCGTCGGGCCTACCGGCAGCGGCAAAACCCTGCTGGCCAAAACGCTCGCCCGCATCCTGAATGTCCCCTATGCCATCACGGACGCCACCACTGTAACCGAAGCCGGCTATGTGGGCGAAGATGTCGAAAACATTCTGCTACAGCTCCTGCAGGCGGCGGATTTCGACGTAAAGAAAGCCGAGCGCGGCATCATTTACATCGACGAAATCGACAAGATCGGCCGCAAGACCGACAACGTCTCCATCACGCGCGATGTCTCGGGCGAAGGGGTACAGCAAGCGTTGCTGAAGATTATCGAGGGAACGGTTGCCCGTGTCCCCCCGAAAGGCGGGCGCAAACATCCGCAGCAGGAATACATCCAGATCGATACCACCAATGTATTGTTCATCTGCGGCGGCGCGTTTGTCGGTATTGAGGATATCATCAAGCGGCGGGTCGAAAAAAAGGTGCTGGGCTTTGCCAGGCAAACAACCAAAGAAACCTCCCCAAACTTTGTCACCATGAACGTCGAGTCCGAAGACCTGTTGAAATACGGTCTGATTCCCGAATTTATCGGTCGCATCCCGCTGGTAACCATGCTCAGCGAACTGACCGAAGAAGAAATGGTCCGCATTCTCACCGAGCCGAAAAACGCCATGGTGCGCCAGTACAAGAAACTGATGTACATGGACGGTGTGGAACTGGAATTCGAAGAGGAAGCCCTGCATGCGCTGGCCGGCATGGCCCTCAAGCGCAAAACCGGTGCCCGCGGGCTGCGCGCCATCCTTGAACACCTGATGCTCGATGTCATGTACGAAGTGCCGATGCGCGACGACGTCACGCACTGCACGATTACCCGCGAAATGGTCAAGCAGGGCGTCCATCCCCTCGAAGGACTCGAAGCGCGCAAAAAGAAAAAAACGGCATAGTTTCCAGCCCCCTTGGGAAGCGCTGTTGCGCATGCTCCAAAGGACTTGCGAACCTTTCGGAAACTCTTTGTTGTTCCCGCACGTAGCAACCGGAACACCCACTGTCGTTTTAGCGCCTCTCTGCTCCGATGGAACTCGCGACGACCAAAGAACAAACGGATTGCGCCACCCGGCGTGGTAGCTTTACCCACCTCATGGAGTTGCTAAAAGGTGGGCCTGCGACTCACGGCGCGTTTCCGGGCGGTTCCGCAGTATCTGATCGATCTGTTCAGCCATGATCCGCATCAACGGGGTTTCATAGCATTGCCAAACCGGCTGGTTCGAAATGCCAGTCGTTGGAAGCCGCTGCTGAAGCCATGGGCCGAGCACCCTGCCTACCGTGGCATAGCGTCCGGAAAATACAATCCGATCAAACCCATCCATTGCGGCCAACGCCATGCCTACGCGCAGGAGGATGCGATACTCCAGCACCTGCTTGGCCAGCGACAAATCCACTTCTTCCGAGAGAAGAACCTCCTGTATCGTTACAGGACGACCGGCCAGAGCCATCATTCCGCTTTGTTGTGTCAGCAACAGATTAAGCTGCTCGGGCCCCCACTGCTCCATGCGGGCAAGGGTTAGCAACACGCCGGAATCAATTTCACCGCAGGAGGTCTGACCGGGAAGTCCCTCCAGCGGGGTTGCCCCTCCGCTGACCATGACCGGCTCCGCCCCGCGGACACCCGCAATCTCCGGATGCGGTTCAAGACAGACCGAAACTATTTTTGCCGTGCGGTTCTGCTTATTCCCCAACGAAGACCCGGCCGCCCTGCTGGCTGCTTCGTGGAACAGACCGTGGTATCCATAGCGGCGGATCCCAGTGCCGCCCAACGTATCCGGATTTATCGCATAGAGGTATTCGCGAGCGGGAAGTTTCGTGAAAAATGCCGTTTCAAAAAACAGCACCACCGGGCGTCCCGGCAAACACCAGAAACAGCATTCAATGATTTCCAGCACGGCGGGTATGTGCATCGGGGCAAACGGTACATATGACTTCAGCTTTTCAATGATGTTGGGCGTTGCCACGGTATGCGAACGGAAAAGATCCCCGCTGGCCGCAACATGCAGCGCCACGGACTCGACAGACAAAGAGTAGCCCCCGCATTCAATCTGCCGCAGGATTTGCTCAAGCGCATCGCTAACAGTGACGTCCGTGCGGATACCCTTGATGCGACCTTGCTGCATAGGAGCCTGTTTTCCTGTCGGGAAAAAGCCATAGGCCAATGCATTCGGTTCCAAATTAAGTACTAAGCGGTTCATGGGTTGAGTCCTTTCCATCGTTGGCGTCAGGCCGTTCTTGCGCCAAGGTTTGATATACCTGCCGCGCAATGGCCAGTTCTTCATTCGTTTGAATGACGAGAATGCGGACCGGGCTTTCCGCAACTGCCACATCCCCGGGAAGTGTGCGCAACGTGCGGTTTTTTTCGGGATCAATTTTCAAGCCGAAACAACCCAGCCCCCGGCAAACCTTCTCCCGGACTGCCGCAACCTGTTCCCCGACGGTGTCGGTAAAAATCACCGCGTCCGCCTGACCGACCACGGTTAGATAGGCGCCCAGATATTTTCGTATCCGCCAAATATAGGCGAATGCCGTGTCGCGAACAGATTCGTCCGTTTCCGTATCCGCCAGAATATCACGGATATCTCCTGATACTCCGCTGAGTCCGAGCACGCCGCTCTGCCGGTTCAATACTTGCTCAACAGCGTCTTCCTGGCCGTGCATATACGTCAGCAGGCTCAACGTGAGCGCCGGATCAATGTCGCCGCAACGCGTACTCATGATTAATCCCTGTAGCGGCGAATATCCCATGGTGTTATCCACGCTGCAGCCGTTTTTCACGGCACACAGACTGGCTCCGCCACTGCCGAGATGACAGCTTACCGCAGAAAACCTGGAAAGCGGTCGCCCCAGCATGCGGGCGGCTTCCCCAACCACAAACTGATGGCTGGTGCCGTGAAAGCCATACTTGCGCAGGCCATGCCGGGTGCGCAGCTTTTCAGGAATCGCATAGGTGTAGGC
>JAIPIO010000215.1 GCA_021734595.1 Kiritimatiellales bacterium
GTGGTCGCATCCTGCCTTAGTCGGCAACCGCCTGTACATTCGCAATTCGCTGGCCGTCTATTGCTTCCTGCTGGATTGACATTTCCAACCATTGGAGCTTCTTGCCGCGAAGCATAATTTTCAACAGAAAATAGTGCCGACGGCACGGTTCAAACCCTTTCCTTCAACCGATAAATCATTTCTTTCCACTCTCCGTCCGTCAGCACACGGACTTTGAGTGTACTACATAGGAAGTTCACCACGAAGCCTCTACGTAGTTCCATCGGAGTCCGTCAACCGACGGATGGAGATGGTCTTCCTGAAATTCCCTGCCCGCTTTGGCTCGTTTCGCAAGAAGCTCATTGGAAGAGGTTTTCCAGGCATTGGAAAAACCGTTCCAACGGTTGGAATCAGTTGCGTGTGGCCTGCTTGAGCATCTCGCGTTCCCGGTGCGTCAACGCCCCCATGCCCTGCGACCCGTTTTTATCCAGAATGCGGTAGATTTCCGCTCTGGAGATGCGGGTGGCGGATGCGGCGGTGGCCGGGGGGGCGGGCGCAGCCCGGCGGAACTTCTGCCGCCATAAACGGATCAAGTTCGGATGCGACAGGGTCAGTGCATAGACATAACCGGCAATTCCACCCGCCAGATGCGCGGCGTTGGCGATCCCGCCGATATGCGCGTTGCCAATGGTTTCCGACAGTTCCCATATGGCGAGAATGATCACCAGCAGCCACGCTTTGACCGGAATAACCAACCACAGCAGCAGCGTGGCATTCGGGTAAAACGCCGCAAACGCTCCCAGCACCCCCATCACGGCGCCCGAAGCGCCCAGACAGTGCGTATAACCGGGTGCCAGCAGCGACCAACCCAACCCGCCGAGAATGCCGCTCATGATGTACATCACCAGAAACCGGTAAGAGCCCATGGTTCGTTCAGTCACCGGACCCAGAAAGAAAAGTCCCAGCATATTCATCAGCAAATGGGTCAGGTTTGCATGGACAAACATATAGGTGAAAAGCTGTCCAAACGCCAGATGCCGGTACCACTCGGCGCTGAGCGCAAAAAAGCGGGTCAAGGGAATCCGGAAAACGGCCTCCAGGAGGAAAACAGTGACATTGACGATCAGCAACACCTTTACGGCCGGAGTGATGGCGCGCATGCTTCCTATATTGCTGGGTTCTCTATACTGCATGATTCCCTTTTGTTTAGATCCGTCAAAGTAGACTGCAATTCGTTGTCCCGGTCAATCCACCGCAAAACATATCACACCGTTCGACAACATACCGTATGCTCCGTTGAATATTCCTTTAACATCCTCCCGCCCCGACAAAAGCGCTTGCGCATTTCCAATGGCTGGATAATATGGACTCCGAACCTTCTCGTAGAGCAATGGAGACCCCGTCTTTCGGGGCAAGGATTGGATGAATTATGACTGACGAAAAAAAACCGACCGGACTGACCCTGCTGAAAAAGGGTGAAACGCGCTACCCGGAATCACCGGACGAAGCTCGGATGGAAACGTTTGAAAACGCCAGCCGGCAGCGGAATTACTGGATCACGTTTGAAACGGCCGAGTTCACCTCGCTCTGCCCCATCACCGGACAGCCCGACTTCGCCACCATCCGCATCGAATACATCCCCGACGGGCTCTGCGTGGAAAGCAAGTCGTTGAAGCTCTATCTCTTCTCGTTCCGGCAGATCGGAACCTTCTACGAGGAGATTGTCAACCGCATCTACAGCGATCTGGCAGAGCTGCTCAAGCCCCGCAGGCTGATTGTTTCCGGCAACTTCACCGCACGCGGCGGCATTACTTCAAATGTAAAGATCGACTCCGCCGAGGCCTAGTCACCGCAATAAACGCAGCCGCTGCCGGGGTTTTCCTTCACCACAATCTGGGAAAGCTGGGGAAGTCGGGGTTTAAGTTTATTCCAGAACCAGACCGCCATAATTTCGCTGGTGGGGTTTTGCAGTCCTTCGATTTCATTCAGAACCGAATGGTCCAGCTCATCGATAATGGGGTCAACGGCTTCGCTTAGCACATTGAAATCCAGTATCCAACCGCGCGATGGATCCACCTCCCCCTCCAGATGCACTTCCATCACAAAAGTGTGCCCGTGCAGGTTGCCGCATTTGTGGCCCTCGTCAACCCGCGTCAGGCGATGGGCTGCATCAAACTTGAATTCCTTGTAGATCCGCATTTTAGCCATGGTTCAATCCTCAATATATTTTCGCGGGTCGGCACACCCGGCTTCTTCAAAACCCTTCAACCGCAACAGGCAGGAATCGCAGTGTCCGCACGCGCGCCCGTCCGGTGCCGGGTCGTAGCAGCTGCTCGTCTGGCTGTAATCGACACCCAGTGCATTGCCGCGTTTAATAATTTCCGCTTTGGTCAGCTTAATCAGCGGCGCATGAATGCGTAGGCGGTTTCCCGATACGCCCGCCACGGTCGCCAGGTTCGCCATCGCTTCATACGCTTCGATAAATTCGGGACGGCAATCGGGATACCCGCTGTAATCCAGCGCGTTGACCCCGATGAAAATGTCGTGCGCACCCAGCACCTCGGCCCAGGCCACGGCAAAGGAGAGAAACACCGTGTTCCGCGCCGGCACATAGGTCACCGGAACGTCATCCGTCAGTTCATCCACATGGCCGTGCTTGGGCACCGCGATGTCATCCGTCAGGGCCGATCCGCTGAACGACACCGGGTCGATATCCACCATCCGATGTTCAACCGCCGAAGTCGTCGCCTGCCGGACCGCACATTCCAGCTCGACCGCATGCCGCTGCCCGTAGCGGAACGACATCGCATACGCCTCATAGCCCTCGATCCGCGCAATCGCCAGCGCCGTGGCGGAATCCAGGCCCCCGCTCAGCAACACGACCGCTCTTTTCTTGGTTTCATCCATTATTACAACATTTCCATCGTTTTGTGGCACTGCGGGATAATCCGCACATCGGATAGCAGCTTGCAAGCCGTTTCCTGCCATTTCAGCAGCTGGCCCACGGAAGGAACCGCTGCGGTTTTCTCCGCGGCGCTCATCGGCTGGAGCACCAGCAGCGTTTCCGGGCCGCCCGCTTCCCGGATCCCCTCCACTGCGCTGAAAAACTCGTCATCGTCCGTCTCTGCGGAAAGAACCGTCTTAACAAAAACCTCCGCCCCGCGCTCGCGGCAGATTTTCAGGAACTTCCAATGGCTGGAAAAATTTTCCTGCTGTTTTCCAACGCTTGGAAGTTTTACATCCATCGCCACCACATCGATCCATTCAATCAGGGCCTGCAGCTGCTCCGGGTGATCACCGCTCGTTTCGAGATAGATGCTGCTCTCCAGCCGCGGAAAAAGTTCCCGCAGGAAATCCGACTGCAGCAGCGGTTCGCCGCCCGTAATGGAAATCCGGCGATGTCCGCTGAATGCCCCAATCAAACCGGCCAGCTCATCCACTGACAGCGGATTGGGCAACTGCTCGAATGTTCCAGACCCTGGCACTTTTTCAACGGAGACCGTTTCGGTCTGTTCCACCGGCGTGTCGCAGTAGAAGCAGTCGCGATGGCAACCGCAGAACCGCAGGAACAGGTGCCGCTCGCCCACATACGGCCCCTCGCCCTGGATTGAACTGAATATTTCTGACAACCACGCTTTCATCGGTTAAACAAAGTACGCCGTGAGCTCCGAAAAAGAAGCAAAATATTCATCCGCCGTATAGTCCTGCGCGTTGCCGAAGCCATACGTCACCAAAGCGCTTTTGACACCGGCGTTCTGCGCCGCCGCCAGGTCGGTATAGTGGTCTCCGATCATCCAGGCATTGGAAACATCGATACCCGTTGTTTCCAGACATTGGAAAATCCCGCCGGGCTGCGGTTTCAGCTCCGCCACATCGCCCCCTCCCAGAATTTCCGAAAAGTGCGCGGCCAACCCGAAATGTTCCATGATTTCCCGGCTGGCGTCCCCCGGCTTGTTGGTCAGCAGCGCCAGTTTATGCCCTGCTGCGGCCAGCTGGCGCAACCCGGCTGAAACACCGTCGTAAAGCGTTGTATGCACCGTCAAATGGGAAACATAATAGTCGCGGTTGATCCGCATGGCCTCTTCGACATCCACATCCGCCGCATCGTGCAGCGACCGCTCCACCAGTTTCCGCACGCCATTGCCGATATAGCCCGATATCGCATCTGCCGGCAGCGGCGGCAGCCCGTAGTTCGCCCGCATATGGTTCACCCCTGCCGCCAGATCGGCGCGGGAATCGATCAGGGTCCCGTCCAGATCAAATACAAGTAATTGCGGTTTGGTCATGCGTCCTCCGATAGTTTCAAAAGCTCTTTCCACGATAAAAACGGGATATCCGGCGGGTACTTCAGCGTCTGCCCGTTGTTGACCGCCACCACGTTTGCGCCGGCGGCCAGCGCGGCTTCCACGCCCATCAGCTGGTCCTCAAACACCAGCGTCTTGAGCGGATCGGCCTGAAGCCGCTGGAGTGTAATTTCCACAATCTCCGGGTCCGGCTTGCGGTTCTTCACCTCCGACGCGGTCGTAACGCAGTCGAAGAGGTGGAAAATCCCCGCCTCTTCCATCGCGGGCTGCACGAAATGGATGGGCGAATTGGTGGCCAGCCCAAAAGGCACCCGGCCATGCCAGCGTTCGAGGAATTCCCGCGCCCCCTCGAAAAGCTCTGCCTTAAAGGTCGCCTTCACATGCTCCCGCTTGCGCAGCAGCACTTCCTGTGGCGACAGCCTAAGGCCATGGCGCTTGTTCAGCACGTCCGCAAAGATCGTGCTGTGCATAGAGAAAAACTCGCAATGTTCCTCAGGCTTCAGTTCATATCCGCTCAGATCCATCACTGCGGCTGCAAACGACTGCGCATGATACCTCTCGGAATCCAGCACCGTTCCATCCATGTCAAAAATAAAAGCTTCAAATTCTTTTAGATTCATCCACATCACCAATCATTGAATACGGCCCGGCCCACGAAATCCGCACCGGCAGAAGCCGCCCGGCCAGGTCTTCCGTGCCGGCCGCCTCGGCAAAAACCAGATTGCCCTGCGCGGTGCGGCCGCGCCAGCGCCCGGTCTTTTGCTGGAATCCTTCCACCAGAACCGTTACCGTTTCGCCTTCCAGTTTTTTGTTCTTTTCCGTCAGGATCGACCGGGCAAGTTCGTCCAGCAGCACACGCCGCCGCTCCTTTTCCTCCGGCGGAACATCGTCGTCCTGCCGGGCCGAAAGCGTGCGCGGGCGCGGCGAATATTTGGCAATGTGCGCCACATCCAGCCTCAGCTCCTCCAGCAGCCGGAACGTCTCCATGAAGTCTTCTTCCGACTCCGTCGGATAGCCGACGATAATGTCCGTATTGATTCCAGCCTCCGGAACCTTTGCGCGGATGTTGCCCACGGTCTGGATATACTCCTCGCGGGTGTAGCCGCGCCGCATCTCCTTCAGTATCCGGTTGCTGCCAGCCTGGAACGGCAGTTCGAAATAGGGACAAAGCTTCGGCTCGTCCGCCACCGCCTGAATGAGTTCATCATCCATGTAGGCCGGATGGCTGGTCATGAAACGAACCCGCAGCAATCCATCGATCCGGCAGACCTCGTGCAGCAACCGCGCCAGATTCCAACCCTCCAGCTCCATGCCGTAGCGGTCGACAATCTGACCCAGCAGGGTGACTTCGCGAACGCCCTGCGCCGCCAACGCCCCCACCTCGCGCAGAATCACCTCCGGGGCCCGGCTGCGGTCCGGTCCCCGGCGGTACGGGATGACGCAGTACGAGCAGACGTGCGAGCAGCCCAACGTGATCGGCACAAACGCGCAAACCGCGTTTTCCTCGGAGTCCGGCAAATGGTAGTCCTGCAGCTCATCCATGGCCGGAAGCACCTTGTCGCCACATTGGCTGCGCAGGAATTCAACCAGCTGGTCCGGCTTCGACGGCTCCAGGAAAAAATCAACAAACGGATACTCATCCGGCAGCGTTTCCGCTTCCCGTTCGCCCACCATGCACCCCATCAATGCAATCACTATTTCCGGGTTCTGTTTTTTCAGCGGTTTGAGCGACTGAAGACGGTTGCGGGCCTTGTCCTCGGGCTGCTGCCGCACCACGCAGGTATTCAGCACCACCACCCCGGCCTCATCCACCGATGCGGCCTCCGACAGGCCGAGCGACTCCAGCTGCGACGCCAGGTGCCGCGAGTCCGCCACGTTCATCTGACAGCCGATGGTCCAGATATGGTAGGTTTTGCGCATACGTTCCGATTCCTAAAAGGCGGGTAGTTAAGCAGATCGGCGGCGGAAGGTCTTTATTTTTCTGAAAGCATTTCCCGCACCGCGTCCACCACCTGTTCCACGGAGATTTTTCGAATGCTTTCCAGATCGGACTTGGAATAGTTGCCGTCTGCCGGCCCGAGCGACAGATCGCGCACAACGCGGTGCTGCGGGCCGTACGGGCCGACCCGCACCGGATCGGTCGGGCCGAAGATCGCCAGGCAGGGGGTACCGGTTGCCGCCGCGATATGCATTGGCCCGGAGTCGACGGTCACCACCAGATCGGCGGACTGCAGTATTCCGCCCAACTCCAGCAGCGTGGTCTTGCCCGCCATATTTACCGCCGCAGCCCCGATTCCATCCGCAATCGACTGGCAGGTGGCGGCATCATCCGGTGCACCCACCAGAACCACCGGCAGTTCCAGTAACCGGCCCATCTCCGCAAAACGCTCCGCCGGCCAGTTCTTGGCCGCGTGCCGCGAACACGGCGCAAATACAACCAGCGGCTGGGTTTGCAATGCTTTGAAATCCACATCAGGAAAGCGGACGGGAAATTCCAGGGGTTGGAAGGGTTTGCCCAACCATCGGAGGATATCCAGATTTTCCTCTATCGCGTGGCGGTTCTTGTTTTTCGGCCCGACGACATCGGTATAGAGC
>JAIPIO010000216.1 GCA_021734595.1 Kiritimatiellales bacterium
CGGGCTCCGAAGTGCACGTGGGTCGGCGCGGTGAAAAGGCCGCTCTCGGGAAATTCGCCGCCCAAATCCTCCACCTCGACGGGGCCAGTGAGCGAGGTGTTGTTGCCCCATTGCGCGAGGTCGAGCGAATGGGCGCCGTAGTTGGTGGTCTGTCCGCCCGAATAGTCGAGTCCGAAACGGAAGTTATAAAAACAGCGATCCTTGTGGTGGGGCACCCAGGGCGCGGGGCCTAGCCACCTTTCGTAATCGAATCCGTCAGGAACAGGGGTGGGGGTCCATGCGCCGGTCGGGCAGGTCTTGTTGTTGGGGCCCACGGTGGCGATCATTCGCTTGAGCTCTCCGATCCGTCCGTTGCGCACCAGCTCGCACGCAAAGCGGCTCTGCCGCCGCGAGCGCTCGTGGCTACCGGTTTGGAAAACGACGCCATAGCGCCGCACGGCGGCAATCATTTCCTTCCCCTCGGCAATGGTCAGCGTCATGGGCTTTTCGCAGTAGATATCCTTGCCGGCCCGCGCGGCCATAATGGACATGACGGCGTGCCAGTGGTCGGGTACGACGATCAGGACGGCGTCGATATCGTCACGTGCGATCACATCGCGGAACTCATTGTACGCTTCACAGCCCTTGTACTGCCCGGAACGCGTTTTTTCCGCATAGTGATCGTTCACCAGCTTGCGGGCCGGTTCGCGTCCGCAATACTGGCTTTCGGTCTTGTATCCGTAGCTGGCGGTGTTGACATCGCATACGGCCGTGATCTGCAGATCCTCATTCTGCAGGAAGCCTTTCATATCGTTGAAGCCCTGGTTGCCGCAGCCGATGATGCCCATCGTAATCCGGTTGCTGGGCGCGTTCTTCCCCAGCACGGAGGAGGGGATGATGGCCGGGAAGAGTGCCGCACCCAGCGTGGCTCCCGTGGCGGTTTTTAGAAAATTCCTGCGATCATGATGGTTGTTCATTTGCATGGTTCTCCTCCTATCCATAAACGGACGTAAATTGCACGGAATGGACCGTTGAAATATAAATTATCAATTAGCAGTTGAACAATCAACATATGTTTGTAACATTAATGCACAAATACGGATTTGAGTGAATATTGGACGAACCAGCAGGGAGAATTATGAAAAAGTTGATTAGCATTGCATGTTTGATTGGTATCGCCGGTTGCGTAACGGCTGCGGATGATGAATGGGTATCGATGTTTGACGGTAAAACGCTTGCTGGCTGGGAAAATCCCTATACCTGGGGCGAAGCCAAAGTGGTCGACGGTGAAATCCACCTTGTTGCCGATAAAAAGTTTTTCCTCTGTACGCAGAAAAAATATGCGAATTTTATTTTCGAGGCGGAACTCAAGCTGCCGGAAGGCAAATCCAACTCCGGCATTATGTTCCGCTGCCACAAGGAACCCGGCAAGGTTTTCGGGTATCAGGCGGAAGCCGACCCCACCGACCGCGCCTGGTCGGGCGGGCTGTATGATGAAGGCCGCCGGAAATGGCTGAATCCGCTGAAACCCAACGATTCGCCCTCCGGCAATGCATTCCGGGAAAAAACCAAGGGTTCCTTTAAACTCACCGGTTGGAACAGATACCGGATTCACTGCGAGGGCACACGCCTGCGCATCTATGTGAACGATGTGCTATGCACCGATTATACCGACGACATGGACGCCGAGGGCTACCTTGCGCTGCAGCATCATGGCGAAGACGGGCAGGTCTACAAGTTCCGCAACATCCGCATCAAGGAACTTTAAGCCGCATCACCGCCGCAAGCTGCGTTTCCAGGCATTGGAATCCTGTTTCCAATGCCTGTAAAATCTTGCCGAACTTGTTCCAATGGGTGGAAATTTTCCGCAGGTAAGGATACTTGCTCAACCTGAATTTTCCAGAGGCTGGAAGTTGTTGCCCCAATTTTTCCAGTGCTTGGAAACAACGCACACAAAGTGTTCCAATGCATTGGAAAAGCGGAAGCGCAACCTTCCAAGCATTGAAAATTGTTACGTACAGGCGATGCGTTGCAACAGGTGGCCGAAGCGGTTGCGGGGATGGATCAAACCATATTTCCCATTGGCTTTCGCTATCATCTTGCGGGTTTTCAGTTTTTCCACATTCCGTGAAAGGGCGGAAGCGGACATTCCCGTCGCCTTCATCAATTCCCCCGGGGAAAGCGGTTTGGCGACCAGCGCCTTGACAATCTCGATGCGTCGCGGATGCGTGAAGGCCGTTGCCTGCCGGATAACGGTCTTGATCGACATTCTACTTTCATAGCATTTATTCAAACCATCCAGTAGTGCCGACGCAAAATCCACCTCAGGATTGGCTTCCGATCTGTAAAAAACCTGCATTTTTTCACGTCGGGAGCTTATCAGTCCACGCGCATTCAATACCCGTAACTGAACGCTTGCCTGAGGTGCATCAATACCGATGCAACGTGCCAGGTCCGCAACGCACAATTCCTTTGCCCCGAAAAGAACCCAGAGCAGTTGTAGTCTTGACTCACAGGCGATCACCCTGCAGGTGCGCCAAAGCGTAGGCCGAAGTTTCGTGTGCATATTCCACCTCCATTTTCCATACCTATATAGGTATGGGAAATAGACATGATATTCAATGCTTAAGTAACAGGGAATTAAATAAATGTGAATATAAAATTCCCGGACATATATAGGTATGGGCAAAATTTTGCTAAATCACGTTTTAAAGGAGAAAAAGGCATTTATTCCTATCGTCGGCAATCGTCCATTACTTGTAATTTGAGGGAACGACGCCCAGCATCTTGATGCGGTAGTTGATAATGCGCTGGGTGGTGTTGAGGTAGCGTCCGGCCGCAGCGGCGTTGCCGCGGTGTTTCTTCAGCGCATCGATGATGATCTCCTTTTCGTAGGAATCGACCATGTGCTTCAGGTTGGCGCCCTCGATGGGCAACAGCGCTGTATGCGTCCCGTCGCTGGTCTGCAGCGAGGGCGGAAGATTGAAACCGTGGATTACGCCGTCACTACAGGTAAGCACGGCGCGCTCCATGCAGTTTTCCAGTTCGCGGACGTTGCCGGGCCAGTGGTAGGCCATCATCATATTGATGGCGGAGGTGGAGATGCGCTTCATCTCTTTGCCGTATGAGTCGGCGTATTTCTGCAGGAAGTGGTCGGCCAGCAGGACGATATCGGATTTGCGTTCGCGCAACGGCGGGAGAAGGATGGGGAAGACGTTCAGGCGATAGTAGAGATCGTCGCGGAAGGTATCGTCGTCGATGGCCTGTTCGAGATTGCGGCTGGTGGCCGCGATGACACGTACATTGACCGTAATGCTTTCGTTGCCGCCGACGCGCTCGAAGGTTTTCTCCTGGAGAACGCGCAGAAGGCGTACCTGCACCGATGGGGAAATATCGCCGATTTCATCCAGAAAGATGCTGCCGCCATTGGCCATCTCAAAGCGTCCCTTGCGCTGCTGGGCGGCACCGGTGAATGCGCCTTTTTCGTGGCCGAAGAGTTCGCTTTCAATCAGGTTTTCGGGCAATGCGGCGCAGTTGACACTGATGAACGCATTGTTTTTGCGCGGGCTGTTGAAGTGGATGGCGCGGGCGACCAGTTCTTTTCCGGTACCGGATTCGCCGCGGATGAGGACGGTGGCGGTGCTGTCAGCCACTTGGGCGATCTGTTCGTATACCATGCGCATGTTGCTGCAGTTTCCAACCATGCTGTCGATGCTGTAGCGGTCACCGAGCTGCCGCCGGAGCATTTCATTTTCAGCTTCGAGCGCGGAACGTTCTTCGATCTCCTCGCGGATGGTGGATACGGCTGATGCAAGGATCTGCGCTACGTGCTGCAGGAAGAGAAAATATTGTTCCAGCTCGTCATCCGTTTTCCCAGAAAGGTCGATGCTCATTGTGCCGATCACTTCATTGTTGTGAATAATCGGCACGCAGAGAAATGCGGTTTTTTCATCCTTGCGCGACTTGGTTCGGTTGAGGAAGTCGGCTGATTTACGAATATCCGGAACCAATTCAGGTTGTCCGGTTTGCCCTACCCGACCAGTCACTCCTTCGCCCAGTCTGTACTGACCGCGGTTTTTTTCGCTGGTGGTTAGACCGCAGGATGCCTCGATGATAAGATTGTCCGTGCCGGCAGGGCGCAGCGAAAAGGTGCCGCGTTTAACCCCCATCTCTTTTTCAATAATTTCGAGGACTTCGGTCAGCAAGCTGGAGATATTCTGCCTACGCATCGCAGTGATTTGCGAAATGCGGTATAATATATTCAGTTCCTTATCGCTTTGTGTCGGTTCCTGCATAGCATCCTCCCGAAAACGGATTAAATCCGCCATAAACTACAAATATGTATCTGCATCATCGCCTGATAACAAGCTTGTTTTCCGATTATTTGATATCCGTTGCAATTGTCCTTTTGTGTATAAGGTCCAGTATTCTACACTGTGTGCTATGAAAGAAATACTGATCAATGGATTTACGACAGGGTTGCCTGGGCTGGACGAGGTGATTCGCGGTGTGGCGGCCGGTGATAATATTGTCTGGAAAGTCGACAACATGGAGGATTACCGGGCTTTGGTCATACCCTATGCCCAGGCGGCGCGTGCGGACGGGCGGAAACTGGTCTATTTCCGTTTTGCGTCGCATGACCAGTTGCTGGACGACGATTTCGGGGCGGAGGTGTTCCGCTTTGACCCCCACCATGGATTTGAGCCCTTTATTAACGCCATCCGCCAAGTGATTGGCGAACACGGAACCGGTGCGCATTATGTATTCGACTGTCTCTCGGAATTGGCGGATATATGGTGCTCGGATGAAATGCTCGGTAATTTTTTCATGCTGGCCTGTCCCTACCTTTACGAACTCGAAACCGTAACCTATTTCGCGTTGGCACAGAAGACGCACTCCTCGTTTGCGCTGAAGCCGATTACGGAGACCACCCAGTTTATGCTGGATGTGTTCCGGCATAAAGAGCAGCTGTACATCCGGCCGATCAAGGTGCAGTACCGTGCCGGTTCTGTGATGAATCTGATCCACCGCTGGTCATCGGATGATACGTTTGAGGCCGTTACGGAAAGCTCAGCGATTTCCGAGATTATGCTTTCTTCAGGATGGACGGGACTCGGCGAGGACCGCCGCTTCGACTTTTGGAAGCACATGTTTGCACAGGCCGAGGCCGTCGTGGATGCACCGGACGGTGCCAATATGCAGCCGCGCAAGTTTATCTTCCAGCGACTGGTCAATATGGTACTGACCCGGGAGAAGGAGATGCTTCCGCTCATCAAAAAATATATGCGCATAGAGGATATCCTCGAACTTCGGCACCGCATGGTTGGTGTTGGCCGCATCGGAGGGAAAGCGGTCGGCATGCTGGTCGCCCGAGCGATTCTCCGGCATGATGACGAGGAAACCAGCCAGCTGCTTGAGGCCCACGATTCGTTCTATATCGGGTCGGATGTTTACTACACCTACCTCGTCCGCAACGGACTCTGGCCTTATCGCGCCAAACAGCGCGATCCCAACCATTTTCTGGAGAATCAAGAGGAGATTCAGCAGCGGTTTATGGAAGGGGATTTTACCGACTACAACCTCGAACAATTTGACGAGATGCTCGACTATTTTGGTTGGTCGCCGTTGGTGGTGCGCTCCAGCTCACTGCTGGAAGACAGTTACGGAAATATGTTTGCCGGGCAGTATGAAAGCTGCTTCTGCGTAAACCAAGGCAGCCGCGAGGAGCGGCTGAAACAACTCATCAATGCAGTCCGGCACATTTATGCCAGCACCATGAACAAGAAGGCATTGAGCTATCGCGCCCGTCGCGGCATGCTGGATCAGGATGAACAGATGGCCGTGCTGGTGATGCGGGTTTCCGGTTCCTCCCACGGCCCGCACTTCTATCCGCACCTTGCCGGTGTCGGATTCTCCTTCAATCCGTATGTCTGGCATGAGTCCATTGATCCCAAGGCCGGCGTAATCCGTCTGGTCTTCGGTCTCGGCACCCGTGCGGTCGACCCGGCCGACGACGACCACACGCGGATCGTAGCCCTTAATGCACCGACGCGCCGTCCGGAATCGAACTTTGATCAGGTCATGATGCGCTCGCAGCGTCGCGTCGATTATATCGATTTGGCGAAAAACGAACTGGTATCCGGTTGGTTCCATGATCTGGTCAAAGCGGAACACAATCTGCCGCTGGATCGTGTCACTACGGCCGAGCGCATCAGCGGAGCCGGGGAAAAACCGCGTGCGCTGACGTTCGATCACGTGCTGACCAAATCGCCGTTTACCGAAGACATGCGGCGAATGTTGCAGGCGCTCGAAGAAGCCTATCAAAATCCGGTGGATATCGAATTTACCTGCAACCTGCTCGAAGACAACAAATACTGCATCAATCTCGTACAGTGCCGCCCGTTGCAGATCCAGGGGCTGGGGCAGATCGAAATGCCGGAACTCGATATCAAAGCCGACGATCTCATCATTGAAGCCCGCGGGGCCGTTATCGGATGCAGCCGCATGGCGGAGGTCGATCGCTTTGTGTACATTATGCCATCGGAATTCGGCAAGCTGACTATCTCCGAGCGTTATGAAATTGCACGGTTGATAGGGGAGATAAACCGCGCGAAGGAAGAGAATCCGCCGGAAACGGTTATGCTGCTCGGCCCCGGACGCTGGGGAACCAAAAGTCCAGAGCTTGGCATACCGGTCAACTTCTCCGAAATCAACAAGGCCAACATTCTGTGCGAGATTGTAGCCATGCACGAAAACCTCGTTCCCGACGTATCGCTGGGAACCCACTTCCTCAGCGAACTGGTCGAAAACAATATGCTCTACCTTGCGCTCTTCCCCAGCCAGAAACACAACTACTGGTGCCACCGGTTCTTCGA
>JAIPIO010000217.1 GCA_021734595.1 Kiritimatiellales bacterium
GAGCTTGTAGCGTTTCGCCAATATAAAGTAGATGGGCGCCATGCACAGCGCCAGAAAGATCAGCACGTGGTACATGTTGCCGAACGGCGGTTCGCCTGCCGCAATTCCATTGACGATGAACAGGCCAAGGTTGATTGCACAGCCGGTCCCCAGCAGGATGCCGCCCACGCGCTGTTTTCTGAAAAGGAAAACGGGGATGGCGCACACGTACAGGACCAGTGCCGTCTTTTGCAGTATGTCGGCAAGGGTTTCAATATTCATTTCCGTGTTCCTTCCGCTTTCACAAAACAAATCACAAACACGCCGACAATCATCATCCATAGGCCGGCAATAACCAGATTGCGTCCAGGATCATTGCGGGCGCTGACCACAATGTAGCGTTTCATCTGCTGGTCGTAACTCATGAGGTAGAAGCGCCATCCGCCGTAGCTCACGGGATGGTTTACCATCAGCTTTTTATCGGTGGTTGCACTGTTCTTATCGGTCATATGCAACATGGCTTCGTAGTGGCGCGGCGCGGAATTGACCAGCTGGAGAATAGAGCCGTCGGGCAGCAGGTGCTGCTGTTTCCAGTCGGGATCGATACCCTGCACGGTGGAGGGCATCGACTGGCGGAGATCCTCCAGCTTTACGGTGCCGTAGTTCCCGAGATCCAGCACATCGCCGCTCGACGGGATACGGAATTTATCGACATAGTCATAGTCGGCGTCTTTAGTTGCAGGCGCTTTATACAGGTTGTATTGCTTGGCAAAGAACTCCACTTTGAATCCGGAGGCCGCGAGTTTGAAATCAAACTTAACGGTTCCCCCGTCGCCGGTCTGGAAGTTGTCCGCCGCGGCGTGCTTGGTTAGTGGAATCGCAAAGTTCGTACGCTTGCCAACGATGAAACCGAGAAATGCGCCCACCAAAATAACAACGGCACCCAGGTGGGTGAGCTGGAAGCCGATCTTGCGCAGTTTAAACCCGCGCCGCTGCTGCCAGCAGCACTGCAGTATCAGAACCGCCAGGGTAGCCATCAGCAGGATGAAGACCGGCGTCTTGAAGATGATAATCTGCGCCTCCGCTTCACCCACCGGAAAAGCACCGGCAATAAAGAACAGGATTAGCGCAATGAAGATGTAAATGCTGGTAGTCATAATGTTTCCAATGCCTGGATATACTCGTCAATGTCTGCTTCCGTGTGCGCCGCCGAGATAAAGCTGACCTCGAACGAGCTGGGCGCGGTGTAGATCCCATGATCCAGCATGTGGTGGAAAAAGCGTGCGTGCGCCTCCGCGTCGCAGGCTTTTGAATCATCAAGATTGCACACGGGTTCCTTGCGGAAGAACGGTGTGAAGAGTCCGCCCGTTTGGGCGCAGTGCAGGGCCAGTTCCTTTTCCGCCGCCACCCGGTCCACTCCATTGGCCAAACGTTTGCCCAGCTCCGCCATGCAGGGGTAGGGGTTTTCGTCCCGCAGGAGCTGCAGCGTCTTCATGCCGGCGGATACCGCCACCGGATTTCCGCTGAGTGTGCCGGCCTGGTAGACCGGACCGAGCGGCGCGAGTTTTTCCATAACCTCCCTGCGTCCGCCGATGGCTCCGATGGGCATGCCGCCGCCGATGATTTTCCCAAGGGTTGTAATATCGGGCGTTATGCCGCACAGGGTGCTGAAGGTGGTTGGGCCAAGCCGGAAGCCGGTAATTACTTCATCGAAAATCAGCAGGGCGCCGCATTCGGCAGTGGCCGCGCGCAACCCTTCGAGAAAACCCTCCGCCGGTTCGACCAATCCCATATTGCCGGCAATCGGCTCAACGATGACCGCTGCGGTTTCATCGCCGTTGGCTCTAAGGATTTCCTGTACGGCGTTCAGGTCGTTGTAGGGCGCCACAAAAACTTCTGCCGCTGCGCTCGGCGAAACCCCGGCGGACGATGAGATGCCGCCCGTCAGCAGCCCGCTACCGGAAGCCACCAGCATGTAGTCCGTGTGCCCGTGGTAGCAGCCGTTGAACTTAATGATCTTCTGCCGCCCGGTAAATCCGCGGGCAAGACGCACGGCCGTCATGACGGCTTCGGTGCCGGAGCTTACCAGCCGCACCATATCAATGGAGGGCACGCAACCGCAGATCAGTTCGGCAAATTCAGCTTCCTTGGCCGTGTTGGCGCCGAAACTCAGACCGTTCGCGGCGGCCTCGCTAACGGCCTCGACCACCTCGTCGCGCGCATGACCGAGAATGAGCGGACCCCACGAGCCGCAGAAATCGATCAGCTCCGTGCCGTCCTCCGTCTGCACTTTCGCGCCCTTGCCGCTCTTAAAATAAACCGGCGTCCCGCCGACCGCATTGAACGCCCGCACCGGGCTGTTGACCCCGCCGGGGATGACCTGTTTCGCTCTATCAAACCAATATTTTGAACCCATTAGGCTACTCTTTCCGTAAATTTGAATGGGGCCGAAGCTATCACCGTTGCCGGATGAGCTAAAGCAAATTATACGGTTCAAAGACGTGCTTAAAGGGGTAATAGACCTAGATAATAGAGGTGTTTTCAACCAATTCCTTCAGGATGGTTTAAGCCTTCGCCTGTTGTAAACTATTCTGAAATACCATCCAAAAATCATTTACATCTTGAGAAAATCAGACATCCTGTATTTTAGTTCTAAATGGTAAAAGAGTGATGTAAACATTTGTTCAAAGGAAGAGGTAACGATGGCGCGCAAACCAACAGGAAACACGACAAAGACGATTGGCATCAACATGAAAGCCAAAATGGCCGATGAACTGGAGAAACGTGCAGAATCCATGCATATCTCCACCAGCAAGTACTGCAAAATTATTTTTGACCAATGGCTGAAGTCGGGGAACAAGCTCAGTCTCACCGAAGGATAATTTTTCGGTAAACGCACCCTAAAGCTCCTGTCTGTTCATGGCGGGAGTTTTTTCTTAATTGGTTCATCTAAGCTGAGGGGTACACCGTGAAAGGGAGTTCCTCCTTCAGGTCGGGCCAGCGCTTGATGTCGCCGTGGAAGACGAGCTGCCAGCGGATTTCGCCGCGAAAGCCCTTGGGTCGCGAGGGCGGAACTTCTTCGGGAATCTGAAACTGCAGGGTGCCCTGCGCAATCTCCGGCTGGCTATCGGTTTGCAAAAGTTCTTCGTCATGCTGCGGGGTTTTTATCGTCGTCGTGTGGCTCTTCCCTCCGCGCCGGGTGGTTTCGGCGGTGATTTTAAGGCACTGGAGCGAGATCGTTAATTTTTCGATGCGGTCAATATTCCCATTGGTGCGCCAGCGCATGGCGACGCTGGTGCCGGGGCGGATATTGCCGGGGGTAATCTCGACGATGGGGCGCGGGTTGAAGAGGGCCAGAATCGCATGGATCGATGCGGCGATCATGATGAGTCCGAAGAAACCGAACACGATGTGGAAGAGAATCGGTGCCTCGGATTTGAAGATGAGGACAACGACGCCGTTCCAGATGAGGGTAAAGATGAGCAAGCCGGAAGCCTTGGCGGCGGGAGAGGTCCCTTTGAGGGTAACAATTTGTTCCTGAGCCTGCCGGGTGTCGAGCTTGGTTTTTGCGCGGAATCCCCCAATCATGACGGCGATTCCGGCGATTCCGGCGATGACGAAGATCAGTGGAATCAGCCCGAGCCACATCATGGGTGTAAACTCGCGCTGGATGACGGATTCGAAGGGATTGACCGGATTTACATAAACGTTGAATTTGCGACCCGTGGGGTACCGGCGGACGATTCCGGCCTTGCTGTCGCGCCCCCTGCTGGAGCCGCCCATGAAGGTGTAGCGGTCGCCGAGAAATTCTTCGCCGTCGATTTCGTAGCGGTAGGCGATGTAGACGCTGTAGGTGGTGCCGTCATCGTCGGAGTGCGATTTGACCTTGCTGGAGACGACGGTTGCGGGGACGGAATCCCATGTTTTGGCGTTATGCGTTTTCTGCAACGGTGTGATAAAGAGCGGTTTGAGCGCAATTAATCCAACCAATACGAAAACTGCGCCGAAGGGTATCAGGAACCACTTGGCGGAGCGTTTCTTTTCCTTCTTTGCCCCGGAATGAACAGTGTAATCATTTTTCTTTTTCCGGCCGCCCAGCCAGGGGAGCGAGGCGAAGAGCATTCCAAAGGCTGGAAAAATGAGCGTGAAGCCGATGGCTGCAACCGCGCCCTTGACGGCGGGCAGCTTGAGCACGGCTTCAGCCGGTTTTTCCGGATTAACATGGCAGCGGGTCTGTTTGCCCGGCGGCAGGGTTTTTTTCATTCGGTCGATTTCGCCAACGCTTTCAGCGGTGTAATGCTTCTCTTTGCCGTAGCGTTCAGCAGTGTAGGTCTGGCCATCGAAAATGTAGGAGTAGCTGAGCACCAGCTTGTAGTCCTCGCCGGCATCCTGCATTTCGCTGGAGACAATGGTGCAGGGCGTATCGGCCCATTGCTGCATCGCTTTAGTTTCCAGCATTCCGTCCCACGCCGACGCGACAAAAAGACACCCGAACATTGCGAAAACAAGACCGAAACCGCTGAAGACGATTTTCCCGCCGGTTCCGCGTGACGAACCCGTTGCTATGGCAAAACCCATGACATTCCTCTGATTGTTTATGGGAAATCATAGTTTCCAACGGTTGGAAGTTCAACGTTGGTTTGTTCCAATCCCTGGAAGAAAAGTTCCAGTGGCTGGAAAAACCTATTCGCCGGTCTGTTCCTTGATGCGCTGTTCGATGTCGTGTTCGTGGAGGGCGCCGAAGGTTTCCTCGAGGTCGCCTTCCATGACGCGGTCGAGTTTGTAGAGCGTGAGGCCGATGCGGTGGTCGGTGAGGCGGTTCTGCGGGAAGTTGTAGGTGCGGATCTTTTCGGAGCGGTCGCCGGAGCCGACCATCGATTTGCGCTCGGAGGCCTCGGCTTCGGCTTTTTTCCGCCGCTGCCCGTCGAAGAGCTTGGCGCGCATGACCTTCAGGGCGGCGGCCTTGTTCTTGTGCTGCGAGCGTTCGTCCTGGCATTGCACGACGAGTCCGGAGGGGATGTGGGTGATGCGGATGGCGGAGTCGGTGGTGTTGACGTGCTGGCCGCCGGCGCCGGAGGAGCGGTAGGTGTCGATGCGCAGGTCCTCCGTGCGCATTTCGACGTCGACGTCCTCGGCCTCGGCGAGTACGGCGACGGTGGCGGCGGAGGTGTGGGCCCGGCCCTGGGTTTCGGTGGCGGGCACGCGCTGGACGCGGTGGGTGCCGCCCTCGTGCTTGAGGACTTTGTAGACATCTTCGCCCTCGACAGAAAAGGAGATTTCCTTGTAGCCGCCGGATTCGGAGGGGCTGACATCCATTACGGAATGTTTCCAGCCCTTGGAATCGAAGTAGCGGGTGTACATGCGGAAGAGGTCGCCGCAGAAAATGCCGGCTTCGTCGCCGCCGGTGCCGGCGCGGATTTCCATGATCACGTTGCGGCCGTCGATCGGTTCCGGCGGAATGAGGGCAACCATCATGTCGCGCTCGGCTTGCGGGAGCTTTTCGCCGATTTCGTCGAGTTCCATCTGCGCCATTTCGCGCAGCTCGTCATCCGAATCCGCATCGGCAAGGATGGTTTCGCTTTCGACCTTGGCGTCCAGCAACGTCAGATAGCGATTCGCGCAGGCGGCCATCTTTTTCTTGTGCGAATATTCGCGCATGCACTCGGTCATTTTTTTCTGATCCGATGAAACCTCCGGTTGCGACATCCGTGTTTCGAGATTGGAGAGCTGGGATTTCAACTGTTCAAGATAGGTGTGGTCGATCATGGAAGGTTCCCTTGGATTAATGGTTTGCTGGATAGACGGATTGTTGGGGTGGCCTGCGGACGAGGGCGTTCATTGCAACCATCCAATATTTCATCATTCCGATCATCCATGCTGTGCGGGCACAAAAAGGCCGGACCCGTCGTAGACGTCAGATCCGGCCTTTCCGAAAAAGATGGCTAGTACGTGTGTTCGGCAAACCGCTTGCGGAACCGGTCCACGCGGCCTTCCGTGTCAATCAGCTTGGCGCTACCCGTAAAGAACG
This sequence comes from Kiritimatiellales bacterium, assembly GCA_021734595.1. GTDB lineage: Bacteria > Verrucomicrobiota > Kiritimatiellia > Kiritimatiellales > Pontiellaceae > JAIPIO01. The sequence goes on from JAIPIO010000217.1 coordinate 6,008, forward strand.
GGTGGCAGCTTGAACAGGTGTTCACGTGCATTTCCTTTACGGTGGAATTCGTTTTGATCTCGTTGCCACATGCGCACCGGATGATTGCTTCATTATATTCCGGGTGAATATCTGTCTTCATGTTAAAATCCTCTTCATTGATTTAAGAAGCGAAGTTTTAATCACAACCCTGTTCTGATGGCAAGGCTAAGTTTGGAATATTTTAAGGAAAAATATGCTTTTCCTCAGGCAGGTGGTTTAGTACTTTGTTCGGTCTTATGCGGACAAAGTTATCTATCTACAGACGGCAGGGGGGGCGCATAACAGGCATCACGGTGCTCTTCCTGGTAATTTTCGTTGCTGCGGGATTCGCCCAGAAGGCGCCGCCGCAGGGAAAGACGGTCGGAGCCGATCCGACCATCGAAGCCACCAGTGTCCTGCTGGACCAGGCCAAAGGATTGCTCAAGGAAAACCGGCTCGAAGAGGTGATCCCTTTTCTGGAGGAGATCCTTATCCGTCTGGAAGGCAGCGAGGATCAGAAGGCTCAGCAAACACGTTCCTTTACCATGTATCAGCTCGGCGTCTGCCAAATGCAGATGGAAAATTACGAAAAAGCCGCGGGATCGTTTGCCGATTTCATAGAGATCTTTCCGGAGGATAGTTCCGCACCGCTGGCCAAGCTGCTGTTGGCGGAATCGCTTGCGATGCTGCAGAAATGGCCGGATGTGGCAACACATGCGGCCGAGTTGCTGGCCAGCGAAAAGGTGGAGCAAAAGCATCTGCTGACCGTCAACCAGCTGCTGGCCGAAGCGCTCTACCGCCAGCAAAAATGGAAGGAAGCCGTCCTGCCGCTGTCGGAAGTCT
>JAIPIO010000218.1 GCA_021734595.1 Kiritimatiellales bacterium
AGTCCTACGACATCGGCGTGGCTGATGGAATTGAAACCAGCGGTGCCGTGACCGTCGGGCATGAAACGGCCGACTCGGTCGAGGTCGTTGCCCCGATGAATGCCAAGGTAATAAAGATCAATGTGGGCGTGGGCGACCATGTGAATCCCAACGACGTGCTCTTCGTGGTGGAAGCCATGAAGATGGAGATCGATGTCAAGGCTTCCATCGCCGGCACCATCTCGTCGATTGCCGTCGATACCGGCGCGCAGGTTACGGCCGGGCAGCCGATGGCTTCCATCAACTAACCTGAACAGCGAACGGAGATTTACAGCATGAAGAAATTCATAACCATGGGGATTCTCGCCGCCGCCGTTTTCGGCGGAGCCGTCCTGGTGCAGGCCGAAGAGGCCTGCTGCCCGGCGGAGGGTGCGAAGACCAAAAAAGGCATTTCCATTGTCGAGGGGTTCCAGAAGTTGGGTCGGGAAACCGGCATCTATCGTTTCCTCCATCCCCCGACAAAGGAAGAAAAAGCCGCAGACTATCAGGCCGCACTGGTCAAAACCGTCGATGCAGAAGTTTCGGCGGGCCATTTCGATGGCGCGTTCGAGCAAATCCACAAAGCGCACGGCGTTGATGCTGCGCTACTGAACCAGCTGGAGCAAAAAGTGGCTGCCGCCGAAGAGGCGGGCTATGTTCCGCCGCTTTCCCTGCCGCAGGGGCTCGGGCAGTTTGTAATGATTCTCGTGGGTCTGGGCCTGATTTATCTGGCCATCGTCAAAGGCTTTGAGCCGCTGCTGCTGCTGCCGATCGGTTTCGGTGCGATCCTGACCAATATTCCAATGGCTGGAATTTCGGCGGGACCGATGCCGGGTCAGCCGGCTGGTTTCCTGTACTACTTCTACACCGTAGGGGTTCAGTCGGGCGTCTTCCCGCTGCTCATCTTCATGGGGGTAGGCGCCATGACCGACTTCGGTCCGCTGCTGGCCAACCCGAAAACCGCGCTGCTCGGCGCGGCCGCGCAGTTCGGTATCTTTATTGCCCTGCTCGGTGCGGTTGCGATGGGTGGCCTGTTCACCCTCGAAGATGCGGCGGCCATCGGCATCATCGGCGGCGCGGACGGGCCGACCGCGATTTTCCTCGCGTCGCGGCTTTCACCCAACCTGCTTGGAGCGATCGCCGTTGCGGCCTATTCCTACATGGCGCTGGTGCCGATCATCCAGCCGCCGATTATGCGCGCACTGACGACCAAGGCCGAACGGGCCATCGTGATGAAGCAGCTGCGTCACGTCACCAAGACCGAGAAGATTGTCTTCCCGCTTACGGTGCTGATCCTCTGCATCCTGCTGCTGCCTTCGGCCACACCGCTGATCGGCATGCTGATGCTCGGCAACCTGATGAAGGAAAGCATGGTTGTTGACCGTCTGTCCGATACCGCCCAGAACGCGCTGATCAACATTGTGACGATCATGCTCGGTCTGGCCGTCGGTTCCAAGCTGGCCGCCGACAAATTCCTTAACGTCCAGACTATCGGCATCCTGATTCTGGGCTTGATTGCCTTCTGCATTGGCACGGCCGCCGGCATACTGCTGGCCAAGCTGATGAACAAACTCAGCAAGGAGCAGATCAACCCGCTGATCGGTTCCGCCGGCGTTTCCGCGGTTCCGATGGCCGCACGCGTGTCGAACAAGGTGGGCCTCGAGGCCAATCCCCAGAACTTCCTGCTCATGCACGCCATGGGTCCGAACGTGGCCGGTGTGATCGGCTCCGCCGTGGCCGCCGGGGTGTTGCTGGCGCTGGTTGGCTAGTTTCCAGCCCTTGGAACCCTGGAAGGGCCGCCGAGTGCGGCCCTTTTTTTATTTCCGATGGCGGGAAAAAATGTTCCAACCATTGGAAGTTTTGTGGCAGAGTCGCCCTCCTTGGAAAACGGATTTCCAGGGATTGGAAACCCGGGCTGAACCGGTTGCAGGGATTGGAAAAATGCGGATACCTTTCTGGAAAATGCACGGCGCGGGCAACGACTTCATCATGGTCGATGACCGTTCGTTGGCGTTTCCTGTTGGGGATGCGGGGTTTATTGCCCGGATTTCCGCCCGCCGCACCGGCATCGGATGCGAGGGGATTATCCTGCTCCAACCATCGGAAACCGCCGACCTGCGCATGCGTTTCTTTAATCCCGACGGGAACGAGGTTGAAATGTGCGGCAACGGGGCGCGCTGCTTTGCGCGTCTGGCCGTCGATATCGGCGCTGCCCCGCAAAAAATGGCCATTGAGACCGGTGCCGGAACCGTGCGTGCGGAAGTGCTCGCGGAAACCATCCGTCTCCATCTGACCGATCCGGCGGATTGGAGACTTGATCTTGATGCAGGATTGGAATGGCCGGTTGATTTTGTGAACACGGGCGTGCCGCACGCGGTGGTGCGGGTGGACGATCTCGAAACCCTGGATCTTCCACTGCTTGGAAAACAGCTTCGGTTCCACGGATTGTTCGCGCCGGAAGGCGCAAATGCAAACTTTGTGAAAGTGGAAGAGGATGCTACGTTGTCGGTGCGCACCTACGAGCGGGGGGTGGAGGAGGAGACGCTGGCCTGCGGTACGGGGGCAACGGCGGCGGCACTGGTTGCCGCACGGCGCGGTTGGGTTGATTTGCCGGTTGCGGTGCATTGCGCGAGCGGGTACGATTTGGCTATCGATTCCGGTGATGGAGGTACGACGCTTTCGGGCGGGGCGGAAACTGTTTTTGAAGGGGAGGTCGGTTATGGAGATCGGGTTTAGTCTTGGCTCGAATATGGGACAGCGCAAGCGATTGCTGATGCAGGCGAAAAACCTTTTGCTGTCGGCGCCGCGGACGCGCTTTGTGGATCAGTCGTCAATCTATGAAACCGCGCCGGTGGATGTGAAGCCGGAGTATGAAAACATGCCGTTCCTGAATTCCGTGCTGATCGTGGAAAGCGAGCTTCCGCTGGAGAGCTGGCTTTCCTATATGGGTAAGATTGAAGAAAACCTTGGGCGGGTCCGTACGGCGGACCGCAACGCGCCGCGGCCGATTGACATCGACTTGATCTATGCCGACGACCATGTGGTCGACAGCGGCGGTCTGGCGGTTCCGCATCCGCGCTGGTCTGAACGGCGTTTTGTGGTGGAGCCGCTCTGCGAAGCCCGGCCCGATCTGGTCATCCCCGACACCCATCAGCAGGTAAGCGAGGTTCTTGCATTGCTGCCCGATGAGGAAGCGGTAAGCCTGTATGACGAAAAGTGGTAGATGAAAAGAGAGTTTTTAACATGAAATGGACGGCAGGCAGGATTAAGGCGCTCAAGGGCGTGCAGAAGTTTGCGACGCTTACCGCGTATGACGCGCTGACAGGGTCGCTGGTGGACGGCGCGGAAATTCCGCTGGTACTGGTGGGTGATTCGCTGGGGATGACGGTACTGGGCTATGAAACGACCCTGCCGGTAAGCATGGATGAAATGTTGCACCATACGTCCGCCGTGGCGCGCGGCGTGGAGCATGCGCTGGTGGTGGCGGATATGCCGTTTATGTCGTACCAGCCCTCGACCGAAATGGCATTGGAGAATGCCGGACGCTTCATCAAGGAGGCGGGCGCGGATGCCGTGAAGATCGAGGGCGGGGCGCTGCGCACGGAACTGATTGAGGCGCTGGTTGGCAATGGCATTCCGGTGCTGGGCCATATTGGCCTGACGCCGCAAAGCATCAAGGAGACGGGGGGCTACAAGGTGCAGGGCAAGACCTCGGAGCAGGCGCGCCGCCTCATGGACGATGCCATGGCCGTTGAACAGGCGGGGGCGTTTGCGCTGGTGCTTGAATGTGTTCCGGCGGAGCTGGGCGAACTGATCACGAAAGCCCTGAAGATTCCAACCATTGGAATCGGTGCCGGTGCGGGATGCGACGCCCAGGTGCTGGTCATCACGGATATGCTCGGAATCAGCGGGAAGTTCGTCCCGAAGTTCGTAAAAAAATATGCCGACCTCAACCCGGTTATCCAGGCGGCGCTGTCAGCCTACAAGCAGGAAGTAGAGGAGGGGATATATCCTTCCGGGGAACACACGTACTGAAATGGAAACGATCCATACACCAGCAGCGATGCAGCGGCGCGCCCTGGCCCTGAAACGGGAAGGGCGCGTTATCGGTTTTGTGCCGACGATGGGTTTTCTGCACGAGGGGCACCTTTCGCTGATGCGGATTGCGCGGGAACGGTGCGATCTACTCGTGGCGAGCATTTTTGTCAACCCCGCACAGTTTGGCCCGAACGAGGATCTGGAGGCCTACCCGCGCGACTTTGAGCGCGACCAGGCACTCTGCGAAAAGGAAGGCGTCGACATACTTTTTTTTCCAGAGGCTGGAACAATGTACGCGGAAAACCCCAGTGTCTGGATCGACGAAGAATCGCTTTCGACCGTACTGTGCGGTGCGGCGCGGCCCGGTCATTTCCGGGGCGTCTGCACGGTGGTGGCAAAACTGTTCAATCTGGTGCTGCCCGACATCGCGGTGTTTGGTGAAAAGGATGCCCAGCAGCTGCGGATCATCGAGCGGATGGTGCGCGACCTCGATTTCCCCGTGAAAATCATCCGCGGTCCGATTGTGCGCGAAGCGGACGGCCTTGCGATGAGTTCGCGCAATAAATACCTGTCGGTACAGGAGCGGCAGGATGCGCTGTGCCTGCGGCGCGCACTCGAAACAGCCTCCGAGCTGTACCGCAACGGCGAACGGCAGGCGGACGCACTCTTGGGCGCCATGCTGGAAATCATTGAAGCAGTGCCTTCGGCAGAGGTCGACTATCTGGAAATTGTTGATGATGGGACTTTGCAACCCATTGTAAATGTAGATAATGGAGCCCTTATCGCATTGGCAGTGCGGATGGGAAGCACGCGTTTAATAGATAACGAGGGGTTGGAAAATGTTTGATAAAAATCTGATTGAAGAGACAAAGCAGATTCATCGCCAGCAGTTCGGCAAGGATCCCGATGTTGTGGCATATGCTCCGGGACGCATCGAAGTGCTGGGCAACCATACCGATTACAATGAAGGCACCGTTTTGTCGGCGGCAATCAATATGGGGCATTGCTTCTGCATCTCTAAATCGGACAAACCCGGTATTCGGCTGATGGCCATTGACGTGGATGCGGTGGCGGAATTTGATCTGGACACACCGGGCAAGGTTGAGGGCTACGGCTGGGCCAACTACAGCAAGGGCGTCATGACCTACCTACGTGAAAAAGGGATCGATGTCGGCCATGTCGACTGCTCTTTCCTCGGCACGATTCCGATGGGTGCCGGCCTGTCCAGCTCGGCCGCGCTCGAAGTGGCCACAGCCTACGCGGTGCTGGCACTGACCGGTCGGGAGATGGATAGGAAGGAGATCGCCAAGGTCTGCCAGCGCGCAGAGCATGAATACGCGGGGGTCATGTGCGGCCTACTGGACCAGTTTTCGAGTATCTACGGCGTAGAGCACGGTCTGATCCACAGCGATTTCCGGACTTTGGAAGTATCCAATGTCAGCCTGCCTGATGGCGTGGTTTTCCTGATGGTGAACTCCAAGGTGAAGCACAGCCTGGTGGATTCCGAATACAACGAACGCCGGGAGCGTTGCGAGCAGGCGGCCCGTGAATTTGCCGCGTTGCTGGATCATCCGGTCACTGCCCTGCGGGATGTCTCATGGGATGAGTTCGTGGCGCACCGTGACGAAATCGATCCGGCGGCCGCCAAGCGAGCCTGCCATGTGGTGGGCGAAATCATGCGCGTTGAGAAATCGATGGAGTTGCTTTCCGATGACGGGCTCGCGGAGTTTGGACAGTTCCTGTTCGATTCGCACGACACGTCGCGCTATGAGTTTGAAAACTCCTGCGAGGAGCTTGATGTGATTGTGGATGCGGCCAAGGAAGCCGGCGCACTCGGTGCGCGTCTGTCCGGCGGGGGGTTCGGCGGCAGCGTGGTGGTGCTGATCCGCAACGAGCAGGTGGACGCGATGAAAGCGGCGATCCGCAGTGCATATAAGCGTAGATGCAACATTGATCCCGACATTGCGGTGGTTATTCCGTCTGCGGGAGCCTGTGTAGTTTCCTCTGAATGAGTCGGTTGTGAAATCAAGGTGTTTTTTTGTAAATTTTTTATTTGAATGCATGGCTACCATCATTACTCTGATGCCGCCTAAAGAAACACAGGTGCGGTAGCCAAGCGGTTAGGCAGTGGATTGCAAATCCACCTAGATCGGTTCGACTCCGATCCGCACCTCCAATTTTATGTACTGAACAAGGAGGATGAATATGGCGCTACCACAGGATCTGTTTTACGCAAAAACACACGAGTGGCTCTCGCTTGATGAGGGGATAGCCACGGTCGGTATCACCGACTTTGCACAGAGTCAACTCTCCGATCTGACCTTCGTTGAACTTCCTGAGGTGGATACGGAAGTATCTGGCGGGGATGAAGTGGTTGTCGTGGAATCGGTGAAAGCCGCTGCTGATGTCTACGCGCCGGTCGCCGGAACCATCTGTGAAGTCAATGAAACCCTGGAGGATAATCCTGAGCTGATCAATGAAGATCCGTTTGGCCGGGGTTGGATTTTCAAGATCAAACTCAACCGCGTCGAGGATGTGGACAACCTGCTCGATGCCGAATCATATCTCGAACTCTGCCCGGAAAACTGATGGTTGATTCTCAACCGGAGTTCGACGAAGAGGAAGCAGGGGCTTCCTCTGTTTTTTTGTTACGTGGGTGGCTGATTGACTCAAGTACCCCCAATATCTAGTATGGCGCGTATGAAGGCAACCGCTGAAAACCCTTATCCGAAAACATTTGAAGAGTTTCTGGAATGGTTCCAGAGCGAGGCGGATTGCGAGCAAT
>JAIPIO010000219.1 GCA_021734595.1 Kiritimatiellales bacterium
TGCTCCGTATATATACAGATTGTCCAGATCGGCCACCTGGATTCCTTCGAAAGAAAAGACATTGGCTCCCCCTCCCGTGTCCTTGCCGCCGAGATATTCCCCTTCAATCATGGTGAGGGTGGATTGGTTCTGGCTTCCGTCGATAAGGAATGCATCGCGGGCATTGCTGAAGTTCCCTGTCTCGCTATCCGCGGTTCCTCCCTGCACCAAGGTTAGGTTGTCGTACCTGTTGGTGCCATTGGTGATGTCATCCCGCCCGATAACCGTTATGTTGATGCCACTTGCATAGGCATCGTTGTTAAAATCGATTTCGATAAAACCCTTGATCGCGTTGTTTACCTGGATCGTGGTGTCCTCGTGGTTCAGCATCCTGAAAAACCCAAACCCGTCGCTCACGGTGTAGACATTGGTGGCGTAGGTCAGGTCCCGGGCAGGCCCAAAGACACCCGTTATGTACAGCTGGCCATCCCATTCATTGGGCGCGGCAAAGGAAGCGGATGCGGAAAGAAGAAGAACCAGCGATACCAACATGCATTTTTTCATAATAATCCCCCCATACTGATTTAGATTTTCCTACTGTAAAAGACCATGCATGCTATGTGATGGCGACTGGTATTTCAATCAGTTTAATTGAAAAAACGGTTGAAATCGCAAAATGGTTGGAAAGCCTGTCGGAATGTGTTCCATCCATTGGAATTACGCCATCCGGTATCTTCCAATGGCTGGAAAGTGAAATTCCTGTACCTGCCTTCTTGTCAATTATCCGCACAGCCGCTACATTCTGCCATTCTTTAGCGATTCCGATTAGAAGCCGGCAGTATGAAAAGGTGAAACCCATGTTTAAGGAAGTATCGAGCAAAGTCAGTTTCCCGCAGATGGAGGAAGATGTACTCGGATTGTGGAATGCCCGGGACACATTCGCGAAGTCACTCGAAATCCGCCGGGGCGGCAAGGAATTCGTATTCTACGACGGCCCGCCGTTCGCCACCGGCCTGCCGCACTACGGCCATCTGCTGGCCGGAACCATAAAAGACATCATCCCGCGCTACCAGGCGATGCGCGGGCATTACGTATCGCGCCGCTTTGGCTGGGACTGCCACGGCCTGCCGATCGAGGCGCTGGCGCAGGAGGCGCTCGGCCTCGCGGGCGCGCCCGCCATACAGGAGGCCGGGGTCGATGTGTTCAACGAGCAGTGCCGTTCGATGGTGACCACCTATGTGGAAGAGTGGGAAAAGACGGTCGCGCGCATGGGCCGCTGGGTCGATTTTGAAAACGACTACAAGACCATGGACAAAACCTTCATGGAAACCATCTGGTGGGTTTTTTCCGAACTGTGGAAGCAGGGCCGCATCTACAAGGCGCACCGCATCATGCCCTACAGCTGGAAGCTCAACACGCCGCTCTCCAACTTCGAGGCGGGGCGCAACTACCAGGATGTGCAGGACCCGGCCATCACCGTCCGCGTCCGGCTGACCGGTTTTGAATTCGAGCACGCCAGCGCGCTGATCTGGACCACCACGCCATGGACGCTGCCGGGCAACCTGGCCATCTGCGCCGGACCTGACATCGACTATGTGGCGTTGAAGGACAATGAAACCCACGAAATCTTTGTTTTGGCCCGGCCGCGCGTCGCGGCCTACTACAAGTCGGATGAGGAGTATGAAATCCTCAAGAGCTACAAGGGTTCGGACCTCAAGGGGCTGAAATACGAACCGATCTTCGACTTTTTCGCCGACAACCCGAACTCGTTCCAGATCCTCAACGACGACTTTGTTTCGACCGAGGACGGCACCGGCATCGTGCACATGGCCCCGGCCTACGGCGAGGACGACTACCGTGTCTGCCGCGCGGTGGACATCCCGCTGGTTGATCCGCTCGACGAGGATTGCAAGTTTACCGCCCAGGTGCCCGACTATGCCGGGCAGTTCTGCAAGGACGCCGACAAGGCGATCATCAAAGCCCTCAAGCACGCCGGCAAGCTGATCCACCAGACGACGATCCAGCACAGCTATCCCTTCTGCGAGCGCACCGACACCCCGCTGATCTACCGCGCCATCGACGCGTGGTATGTGCGGGTGGAGGATCTGCGCGAGCGCATGCTCAAGAACAATGCACAGGTGCACTGGACGCCGGACTATGTCGGCGAAAAGCGCTTTGCCAACTGGCTGGCCGACGCCAAGGACTGGAACATCAGCCGCAACCGCTTCTGGGGTTCGTGCATCCCGTTGTGGGTGAACGTCGACGACAAGGACGACATCATCTGTATTTCTTCCTGTGAGCAGCTCGAAGAGCTCTCCGGCGTAAAGGTCGACGATTTGCACAAGCACTATGTCGATAGGATCCTCATCGAGAAGGACGGCAAGACCTACAGGCGCACACCGGAAGTGCTCGACTGCTGGTTTGAGTCCGGGGCCATGCCGTATGCGCAAAACCACTACCCCTTCGAGAACAAGGAGCACTTCGAAGCCAACTTTCCGGCCGACTTCATTGCCGAAGGTCTCGACCAGACCCGCGGCTGGTTCTACACACTGATGGTCCTCTCCACTGCGCTGTTCGATAAACCCGCCTTCAAGAACGTGGTGGTCAATGGATTGGTCTTGGCCGAGGATGGCCTGAAAATGAGCAAGCGCCTGAAGAACTATCCCGACCCGATCCACGTCATCCATGAATATGGCGCCGACGCGCTGCGCCTCTACATGATCTATTCGCCGGTGGTCCGTGCCGAGTCGCTGCGCTTTTCGGAAGAGGGCGTGAAACACGCGCTCCGCCACCTGTTGCTGCCGTGGTGGAATGCCTACAGCTTTTTCGTGACCTACGCCAACATCGATGGATGGGGGCCGGAAAAATCCGTGCCGCAGCGCGACAACCTGATGGACCGCTGGATCCAGAGTTCGCTGGCCCGCCTCGAACAGCAGGTGACCGACGCGCTGGACCGCTACGACCTGCAGGCCGCCGTCCGCCCGTTTGTCCGGTTTATCGAAGAGCTGACCAACTGGTACATCCGCCGCTCGCGCCGCCGCTTCTGGAAGTCCGACGACGACTCCGACAAGATGCAGGCCTACTCCACGCTCTACGACGTGCTGCTGGGCCTCTCCAAGATTGCCGCACCGTTCACGCCGTTCATCTCGGAAACGATTTATCAAAATCTCAAGATGGATGAGATGCCGGAGTCGGTGCACCTCTGTGACTTCCCGACCGCCGCCGACGCCAAGCGCGACGAAGTGCTCGAAGGCCAGATGGCTGTTGTGATGAGCGCCGTCGAGCAGGGCAGGGCGCTGCGCGCCGAATACAAGCTGAAGAACCGCCAGCCACTCGCGACGATGTTCGTGGTCTGCGACGACGAAAAGCTGCTCGCCAATATCCAGGAATTGGAAAGCCTGATCTCCGACGAACTCAATGTGCGCGAAGTTGTTTTTTCAACCGACTCCTCCGAGCTGGCCACCATCCAGGCCAAACCCAATTTCAAACAGCTCGGCCCGAAACTCGGCCCGCTGATGAAAAAGGCCGTCCCGCTGATCAACAGCCTGACCGACGAACAGATCGCCGCGATTTCCGCTGGGAAAACCGTTGTTGTGGAAATGGAAGGCAAGACGATCGAATTAACCGGCAGCGACATCGAAGTGGTTCGCAATCCGAAAGAGGGGATGGCTGTGAGCGCCGAGGGCTCGCTGGTGGTGGGGCTCGATACCCAGCTCAACGACGGCCTCGTTGCCGAGGGCTTGGCGCGCGAATTCGTCAATAAGATCCAAAGCATGCGCAAGGAGCTGGACCTCGAGGTGACGCAGCGCATTCGCATCGGTTTCATGGGCGATGATGCCATCGGTGCTGCGGTGGATGCGCATCGCGAATATATTATGACAGAAACTTTGGCGCTGGGCTGCATCCGGCAACCCGCTGACCATCCCTGTGGAACGCAATGGGATTTAAACGGACACGACACATATCTGTCTGTTTCCGCGGCGCAAGAATAAGTGAACTATGTTGGTTGACAGTGGATTGCTGGTATGTTAAATCCGCAACCCTTTAATTGGATTCGTGGATGAATTTTTTACTGGAGACACGTCGAAAATGGCTATAAAGAAAACAGCAAAGAAGGCTGTCGCAAAGAAAACCGCAGCAAAGAAACCGACGGCAAAAGTTCCTGTAAAGAAGGTTGCCAAGACGGCGGCGGCAAAGAAACCCACGGCAAAGAAACCGACTGCAAAAGCTCCTGTGAAGAAGGTTGCCAAGACGGCTGCGGCAACCAAAGCTCCGGCCAAGAAAGCCGCCGCGGAAAAGACGGTAAAGAAGCCGGCCGGGAAAAAAATCGGCCGCAGCAAGCATCTTAATGCGAAAGAGCTCAAAGAGCAGAAGAACCGGTTGCTGATGCTCCGCGACAGAATCTCCGGTGAAATTTCCTCTATCTCACGCGACTCGCTCAGCGGCGACACGCGCGATCCGTCCTTGTCCGATCAGGGAACCGACACCTTTGACCGCGAATTTGCCCTTAACCAGCTGAGTGGCGAACAGGATGTGCTCTTCGAGATCGACGAAGCGATCCGACGCCTTGAAAAGGGTACCTACGGCATATGCGAATTCAGCGGGAAAAAGATCAATATCGAGCGTCTTAAAGCCCTGCCGTATGTGCGCTACAGCATCGAAGCGCAATCCGAAATGGAGAAGGGTCGCCAGACCTATCGCCCGTTCGGCAGAACCATCCGGGGAGTCTAGCATGCTGGTAATCCTGCTTGGACTGGGTGTTCTGGTTTTGGATCAGCTCAGCAAGCAGTGGATTCGCGATGCGTTCTACTACGGGGAATCCCGCCCGGTTATCGACGGCATCTTCAACCTTGTGTATGTCCGTAATCCCGGTGCTGCCTGGGGCATTTTCGGCGGGCAGGGAATACTCCTGATACTGCTCTCAATCGTTGTGCTGATCCTGCTCATTGTCTACCGTCGCTCATTCCTGCACGATGGACTCAGCCATAAAATCATACTGGGGCTGATGCTCGGCGGCATCGTCGGCAACCTGGTCGATCGCATCCGTTTCGGCTGGGTCACCGATTTCCTGGACTTCCACGTTGGCGTTCATCACTGGCCCTCCTTCAACGTTGCCGATTCCGCCATCTGCATTGCCGTGGGCCTCTACTTCATTACCACTGTTTTTCCAGACCTTGGGAAAAAGAATAAACCGGACACGAAATGAATACCGCTGCATATTTCCTCGTGGGTCCAACGGCCTCCGGGAAAAGTTCGGTCGCGCAGCATATCGCCGGGCGCGGGGGGCAACTGGTCGTTTCCGCCGACTCGATGAACCTGTACAAAGGCATGGACATCGGCACCGCCAAGCCGGATGCCAATGATCGGAAAACCGTCGACTATGCCGGGATCGACCTCGCCGATCCGACCGAAAAATTCAGCGTCGCCAACTATCTCGAAGCCGTGAAACCCGCCTTTGGGTCCGACCGCGAAATCATCGTTGCCGGTGGGACGGGCCTCTATGTAAAATGCCTCACGGAAGGTTTCGACGACATGCCGCCGGAAAACAGCGCACTGCGCGCCGAGCTGGAGCAGCTAGACTTCCAATCATTGGAAAAACGCGCCCAAACCTCGGAACTTTATGAAACCCTCACGTCCGATGATCGGAAAAATCCGCGCCGCCTGATCCGGATATTGGAAAAAGAAATTCCAATCATTGGAAAATGGAATTCGCAACCCAAACCGAAAATCGTCGGGTTGCACGTTGAGCGGGAAGAACTTTGCCGCCGCATCGAACGGCGCGTTGAACAGATGTATGCATCCGGCCTGCTCGACGAAGCGAAGGGTTTGATGGGGCGGGAGTTGTCGCCCACCGCGCTACAGGCCATCGGCTATGCCGAGGCGTTCGCTGTATTGAGGAATGAACTGACCATTTACGAGGCCATGAAAAAAACCACTGTCCGCACCCGCCAGTTCGCCAAGCGCCAAATGACCTGGTTCCGCAACCAGCTGAATGTCGCGTGGAACGATACGGCGGGGTTCCAATCCCTGGAAAAACTTGCCGATGCCGTTTCCAGTGCCTGGGAAAAACATGGCGCAACGCCGGTTGTATTTGACTAACGACGGAAAAACGCAGAGAACGCGGGCCATGACCGAACTATATGAAATGCAGAAACCAGGGGCCGATGCCGTTCTTCTCGTGGGCGTGAAGCTCCGCGGCAAGGAAGAGTGGAAGGTCAAAGAGACCCTGGATGAGCTCGCGCAGCTGGTGGAGAGCGCGGGCGCAGCGGTGGCGGGGCGTTTTATCTGCCGTCAGCCGCAGGTCAGGGCCGGACACTACATCGGCACCGGCAAGGCGAAGGAAATCGCCGACTGGATCAAGGAAAACCCCGTTGAGATGGTGGTGTTCGACGACGACCTGACACCCGCCCAGGGGCGCAACCTCGAAGCCGCGCTCGAAACCCGCGTGCTCGACCGCACCCAGCTGATTCTGGATATCTTCGCCCAGCGCGCGAATACGAAAGAGGGGATTCTGCAAGTCGAACTCGCGCAGCACCAGTACCTGCTGCCGCGCCTGCGCAACATGTGGACGCATCTGGAACGCCAGAAGGGCGGTATCGGTCTGCGCGGCCCAGGTGAAACGCAACTCGAAATGGACCGTCGCCGCATCGAGGAGCTGCTCAAAACACTTAAACGCGATCTTGAGCTCGTTCGTACTCGCCGCACCGAACCACGCCGCGGCCGCCGCCGCAACGGCTGGGCGCTCGTCTCGATCGTCGGCTACACCAATGCCGGCAAGTCCACCTTGCTCAACCGCCTTTCCGG
>JAIPIO010000220.1 GCA_021734595.1 Kiritimatiellales bacterium
GGCCTTGGAATCAGGAATCGCGCCCTCCAGACCATAGCCCACCTCGATGCGCATTTCCCGATCCTGCATTGACGCCAGAAACATCAAGCCGTTGTCCTTCCCTTTCTGGCCCACGCCCCATTTCTCGAACAGACGGTTGGTGAAGTCATCGATGTTGCCGCCTTCCAATGATTGGATGGTGACCACGGCAACCTCCGCGCCGGTCTTTTGCCGCAACTCGGTGATCATCGAAGTTAGCTGTTGCTCGTCCGAGGCGGAGATGACATTCGCAAAGTCGTTCACGAAGCCGCGCGGTTCCAGGCTGTTAAGCAGACGGTCCGACGCACTAGCCGCCAGCGTCGTCGCCAGAAGGAACAAAACCGGAACTATGTTTTTAAATATTCGCATTTCGGTACACTACCTGTTGCCCGACAGCCTTCAACCCTATTCCGAACTACCATCCACCACTCGATCCGCCGCCACCGCTCGAGCCACCGCCGAAACCGCCGCCACCATAGCCCCCGCCCCCTCCGCCAAAGCCGCCACAGGAACCACTTCCATTCCACCAATAATCGCTGCCGCTTCCCGGCTTCCTCTTCGACTTCTTTGGAAATCCAACACAATAGATAATTCGAAAGACAACAATCAGAAATATGAACCCTATCAATTGATACACACAATCCGGTATTGGCTTCCGTAGTTTTGACTTGGCGTTCCAATATTTAAACTCTACCCCGGCATCTTGGGCAACCTCGTACGCCAATGCCACGACACCCTCATAAATCCCCCGACCGGGATCGTTCCTTTTGAAATGCGGCGTAATGATATCGCGCCGGATGTGGCCGGCCTTGGCGTCGGGAATGGCGCCCTCCAAACCATAGCCCACTTCGATGCGCATTTTCCGATCCTGCATTGACGCCAGAAACATCAGGCCGTTGTCCTTCCCTTTCTGGCCCACGCCCCATTTCTCGAACAGACGGTTGGTGAAGTCATCGATGCTTCCGCCCTCCAGCGACTGGATGGTGACAACGGCGATCTCCGCACCGGTCTTGCGATTGAGTTCGGTGATGACTTCGTTGATCCGCCGTTCGTATTCTTCCGTGATGACCCGCGCGAAGTCGTTGACTCCAATCCGCCCTTGGTTGGCCAACCGCTGAAGCAAGGCGTCCGACGCCTCCGCGCACAGCACGCTCATCAACAGGAGTATGGAAACCATGTATCGCATGGAGAAACAATACCGCAGGACAGACAACCCGCAATTACAATGTGCGCGGCTGATTGTACCGGCAAATTTCTAGTGCTCAAACACCATGGTCTGGCAGTCGATGCCGACGATGGCGGTAATCTCTTCGATCATTTGGCAGGTTTCGGGGGTGTCGAGCATTTCGAGCAGAATGAGTCCGTTCGACGCATTAACCCCGCCGTGCACATCGTGCAGACCTAGCCGCGTTTTTATCTGTGCACCGTATTTCGTGAACACGTGCTGCACCGGTGCCGCGTGCGCCTCACGGTCAACGATATGAACCCCGACAATTATATGCTTATCCATTAGCTACTCCTTTTCCTTGGTTGGCGATTCATTAAGGACGAGGAACCTTGGATCGACCTCGTAGAATTGATTGCGCCCCTCTTTCTCGGCATGCACCGCGAAACATGATTCAATCCAGTTGGGCAGGTATTTCTGGATCTGCTGCTTGCTCTTGCCCATGGCGACGGCCAGCGAGCTGTTGGTGAACCGGCTCTGCCGAACCGCTTCGAGGAAAACCTCAAGCTCCATGCCGCGGAGCGTGCGCTGGAGCTCGCCGGAAACAATTTCGTACAGCCCCGCTTTTGCGTCGTCGAGTCCCAACGGCCGGGCATAGCTGTCGGGCAGGTGGCTGATGAGCGAGGTGATCGCGTTCATGACATAGCGGATCTTGCCCGAAAAGATTTCGTAGAGATAGAAGACCACATCGTATTCAACCGGGGCGATCCACTGCATCCCGGGAGGGGAAAGCAAATTGTAGCGCTTTTGCATGACCTGCTTGACCGCCGCATGCGACAACGGCTCCAAATGCACCGGCGTATCGAAAAATATGCTGCGCACCCTCGGCAAGGGAGCGATGACCTGCTGGAACATGCCTTCGTGCCCTACGAAGATAAAATAGGCACCCGGCTCTTGCAGGACATCGCGCACATTCTCGAAAAAGTCCCGAAGGTTTTGCGATCCCTTGCGCGTCAGGAGTTCGAGGTTGTCCAAATGGAAAACCACGCCGGCGAATCCGCGCTGCTGGATCAGGGTAACCAACGCGCTCAGGAGTTCGCGCAATTGGTCGTTGGTGATCTCGCCCACCTTGACCGTCGAATTGCTGCTGCGCCCAAACCCTCCCCCGGTTCCGATAATGGAGATGCTGCCCGAAAAACCGTGCCCTTTTTCAACATGCACCCCGGTAATGGCCGTTATCTTGCGCAAAACCGCGTTTTTCTCGAAGGCCTTCTCGCCCATGTCCAGCCGAAGGCGTGCCGAAAGAGAGGAAAGCAGACTCAGCAGAAAATCGCGCTCACCCCAGTCCTCCCGAACCGAAATTTCGGTCAAGGGCGAAAGCAAACGGTGATCCGCCGCCGATTCCCATAGCTGCCGGTGATAGTTGACGAATGTCGTTTTCCCAACGCCGGGTTCCCCTTCCACCACGATTCGCCCGCCGCCGGGATTGCGGAGAAAGTTCATGAGCAGCCGGGAGGATGTCGATGAAGTATCGCGTTCCACATAGGCATCCTGAACAGACAAGGGAGCCGCCTTGTTGAGCGACAACGCCTTCGTGTCGAATGGATTATCGGTAAATCCGTAACGTTCCCACAGGTTTTGGGTTAATTCCATGGCGATCCTTTCAGCAAACAAACATAGGTTTACCGTGGTTTACCATTCCTGTCAATGGTCATCCAAATTCGGTTTACCGTAGTTTACCATCCCCATGATTCCGCATTCCAGATTCATAAGCTGATTTCCAAACACTGGAAGCGCTGCCGTTGGTTTCACTGCCGAAGCAGTTCAACCAATACAGTTTGGAGGTCGGGGTTGCGGAACTGATAGCCGGCATCGAGCAGCTTTTGCGGGATGACACGGCAACCGCCCAGCAGCAGCTCGTCGGCCATTTCGCCGAACAGGATCCGGGCAGCAAAAGCAGGCAGCGGGAGGATGGTCGGGCGATGCAGCACTTGACCCAAGGTCTTGGTGAATTCCCGGTTCGTCACCGGATTGGGCGATACCAGATTGACCGCCCCGCCGATGGAATCGGTATCGATCAGGAAACGGATACTTCGCACCATGTCACCCAAGCTGATCCAGCTCATGTATTGTCGGCCATTGCCAAGTATTCCGCCGCCGCCCATCCTAAACGGCATCAGCATTTTCTTCAGTGCACCGCCTTCCGTACTGAGCACGACGCCCGTACGGATGCTGAGGGTGCGGATGCCGGCCTCATCTGTAGGCCGTGCGGCCGCTTCCCATTTTTTACAGACATTGGAAAGGAATCCCTCCCCCGCCCCGCTTTCCTCGTCGAGTAGCTCGTCGCCACTGTCGCCGTAGAATCCGATGGCGGATGCGCAAATGAACACCTCCGGTTTATCCGCGCTGCCTGCCAACTGTTCGGCCAGTTGGCGCGTTCCAACGATCCGGCTCTCTTCGATCCGTTGCTTCCTGGCCGCCGTCCAACGTCCGCCGGCAATGCTTTCGCCCGCCAAATGCACAACCGCATCCACTCCTGAAAAGTCGATGGGTTCCTCATACGTGCGCGGCAAAGCGACGACCTCGTGACCGTCGTCCCGCAGGCTCGCCGACAACGCCGAGCCGATCAAACCTGATGATCCCGAAACCAGTACCTTCATGGCTACCTCCGTTGGCGGAATTAAAACCGCTATTGGCAGGGATTGCACCTCTATCTTTATCCTTTATTGCCATAATGATTCTGCGGCCTTGAAGAAAAGATGGCGGCAGGCTAGCTTCCCGTTGCTTGAATAAAAAACTTCCAGAACTTCTGGCTCCGGCAGGAACGCCCAACGCGGCGTGGGCAGCCCTTGCTTACGGCGCAGATGCCGTCTATGCCGGCTTGCCGCATTTTTCCGCCCGCGCCAGCGCCGAAAATTTTACGTTTGAAGCACTCGACGAACTGATCGGCTATGCGCACAGCCTTAACCGCCGCGTCTACGTCACCTTCAATACGCTCGTCCAGCAACGCGAACTCAAAACGGCACTGGAAACACTCGCGCGTATCCGCGATCTGAACGCCGATGGCGTCATCGTCCAGGATATGGGCATCGCGCGTTTGCTTTGCAGGAATTTCCCCCAGCTGCGCCTTCATGCCAGCACACAGCTCGCCGCCCACAATCTTGCCGGGGCACAACAGCTTGCGGAAACCGGCTTTGCGCGCGTCGTGCTGGCGCGCGAACTGGGGTTAACGGAAATCAGGCATATCAGCCGCGGTTGCGGCATCGAAACCGAGGTTTTCATTCACGGCGCGCTCTGTTATTCCTACAGCGGGCTCTGCCTCTTTTCATCGCACATGCTCGGTCGCAGCGGCAACCGCGGCCATTGCGCCTACTGCTGCCGACAGCCATTCAAAGCAAACACCGGAGATGAATCGCTGCCGTTTTCGATGAAGGATTTTTCCGCGGCGGAGCATCTGCCCTCTCTGCTCGCTGCCGGGATTGCCTCGCTCAAAATAGAAGGCCGCATGAAAAGCCCGCTCTACGTGGCCGCTGTCACCGACTTCTACCGCAAGATGCTCGAAGGCGATGTGAAAAACCCCGAAGAGTGGATCGCCGATATCCAAACTATTTTCGGTCGGCTCTCGACCGATCTTTATCTGGGTAATTCGGCAGGCCATCCCGTTGACCCCATCAACGATGGTCATCGCGGCGCCTGGATCGGAGCCGTCAAGGCCATTGCCGGTCCGTGGCTTATCCTGCACAGCAACCGCGCCTTGCAAAAACACGATGGCCTGAGAGTCGAAGCTCCCGGAAACCATCCGTTCGGCTTTGCCGCCGATGAAATGCGGCTCACCAGCGATCCCGAGCGGAAGCGCCGGTTTGAACTGCCGGCGGACGCCGAGATCGCGCTCAAGATGCCGCCCGGTGCCCCGCGCCTTGAAACAGGCGCTCCTGTCTACTGCTCGTTTTCCCAGGCCGTGCGCCAGCGCTATGAATTCAGCGCCCCCCGCCCCGGACAGTTCCGGCAGCGCCGCCCAGTCGATATCCATGTTTTCCAATCCTTGGAAAACATGAAGCTCGTTGCGTCGGCAGACTGCGACGGTAGCCCCGTACAGGCGGAACGCATCCTTTCCGGTCCGTTCGAACCGGCGCGCCAGCCTGAAAAATCAGTTGAGGCCATCCGGCGCTGTTTCGAAAAACTGGGCGAAACCGACTGGACGCTCGGTGAGCTCGTCTTCGAAAAAACCTCCGTCCCTGTTTTTGTTCCCGCTTCCGTGCTGAACGAGGCCCGCCGCCGTTTGATCGAGAATTTCTCCAAGGTCTGGAACGCATCCCAACAGGACTTCCAATGCTTGGAAGTTTTCCCCACAGCGTCCCCGCCAGAGGAGGTTTTCTGGTCGGTAAAGACGCGTATTTTCCAACCATTGGAAAATATCGACGAACTGGTGCTGGAGGTTGATCCATCCAAGCCGGATGAAATCGAACAAGCGCGCGCCGCGCTGCCACCGGAAAAATTGCGGCTGGCGCTTCCGGTCATTATCCGCGATGAAGATACCGCCGCGTTCCGTGAGCTGATTGATTCCTTGCCGGATGAGCAAAAGTGGGAAGCCTCCAACATCGGCGGGCTTCATCTTTTGCAAGGCAAAGAGGACATCACCGCCGACTGGCCGCTCTATACGCTCAACACACAGGCCGCATTGAAATGGCGCGAACAGGGAATCCGGCAATTTGTTTTATCGCCCGAGGACGATGCGCAGAATCTGTATGCCCTGATCGAGCAACTTGGCGATGCCGCCATCGTTCCGGTCTACCAGCATACGCCACTAATGATTTCCGCCACGCGGCCAGCGGCAAATAGAGACGAACTCACCGACCGCTCGCGCCGGGCGTTCCGCATTGAAAAGAACGGGCGGCAGTTTGTGGTGGTGGGCGAAACGCCGTTTTCACTGGCCAACCAGCTCGAAGAGCTAAAAGCAAACGGCGAGCGCCACTTCCGCATCGACCTCTGCTACGGCATCGACACAACCCAGCAAGCCGCGGATATTGTCCACAGCATCACCACCGATCATGCTACGGACGGTCATCCCGGCAATTTCGCACGAAAGCTTAAGTAGCGACTGTTCGCCGCCGGTGTTGGGTGTTCTAAATGCGCTCTTTTCCCACGTACTTGGTGTGGAGCAGTTCGTGGGAAACGTGGCCGAGGGGCGCGCCGAGGAATTCCTCGTAGAGCGTGGCAACGGCCGTGTTTTCGTGCGATTTGCGCAGGGTTTTGCCTTCGTCCTCGGCGTAGATCGCAGCGATACGCTTCTTGCGAACCTCATCGGTGGTTGGACGGGGCTGTCCTCCCCCGCCGATGCAGCCGCCGGGGCAGGTCATGACCTCGACGAAATGGTATTCCGCTTCGCCGGCGCGTATCTTTTCGACGAGGGCACGGGCGTTTCCGAGGGAGTGCGCCACGGCAACCTTGGCGGTGACCCCTTCGAGGAAACTCCATTCAGCAACGGTTC
>JAIPIO010000221.1 GCA_021734595.1 Kiritimatiellales bacterium
CGGATCGTTCGATATTACGTTCCCAATCCGCGTACCCAAAGATATCCCGGCAGGGAAATACACGGTCCGGTACGGGCTCTACCGGCGCGACGGCGGCAACCGCCTGGCGCTCCGCGGCATTACCGACGGCGGCCAGCGGATCATGGGCGGAAATTTGACCGTTAATAAAAAGGTCGACGCCGTCACCGGCGGATCGTTTGCACTTGAGCATGGCGATCTTCCTGAAGAGGCGGAACTGAACGTTGATTCAAAAATGCTCGATTTCGGCGCAGTGGTCACCGACGGGGCCTTCCGCCTGATCCACGCGGAACAACAGGCATGGCAGCTTATCCCGCTGCCGGGCAGCAATCCCTTCCGTGCCGAGCTGCGGCTGGACAAGCTGGAAGCGGAAGGGCGGCGCGTCCGAATGATCGAATGTATTGATCCGGCCAGTGCTTCCTTCTTGGTACCGAAGTGGTCACAGGACGGCGACACAGTGACCCTTTCCTGCGACGGACAGTCCTTCGCCTACCGGATCATTTTTTAGCGGGCTTTCCGCAGCCTCATTGCTCCGGCGTAGCCGGGTCAATCGCGAGAGCCAGGTCGAGGATCGCAAGGTTTTGGGCAGGGGCCCTGAAACGTAGCGACTGCCACAGCGCTTCCCCCATGCCGGGGCTGTTTGCCGCCCCAAACGAGATCGTGTTACGACCTGTTGAGTGCCTGAACTTGCCCGTCCCGTCCAGGCGCAGGACGTCATCAACATACACCCGAATATCCTTCTCCTTCAGTTCGATCCGGTATGTATGAAAAGCATCAGTCGTGTCCATCGGCCACGACTGCTTGCCATAATACAGGGCGATCCGGTCCGGGTAGAGGCAGACCCGTTCGGTTTCCGTTCCATTACAGACGATCACATTGTTCCAGCCCGAACAAACCCGCACTCTGGCTTCCGCTACGGTCTTGGTGGATGGGTCCACATTCCACGGATAGGCCCAGTAGATGTAGTTGCCTGATTCGGTGCCCCGATCCGCAAGCAACAGGCCTTCCGGCCGGGACTCGGATACCGTATTGACCCTGCGGCTTAACGCATACCACGGTTGCTCGAGGTTCTCTGTATGGTTCCATGACGCCGTCCATTCACCGTCCGGTCGCTGCGCGCCTGCTTTTGCCTCGAAATCGACCTGTATCTCGCCGGGACGGAACGGTTGGGAAACAGGGAAGCGGCGCCAGCCGTTCTCGGAAGGCCCCTCCTCCAGCACGGTGCCTTGGCATGACAGATTCAGATATCCAGGTTCCAACGTGCGTACGAGGAACGCCAAAGCGTCCCCCTTGTTCCAGACAACCTTTCCGTTCAGGGATACGGAACGCGTCTGCCCAAAGGGCACCACCACGGGGTTCTCCGGGGTTATGACCCCGATCGTCTGGAACCGCTTGCTTTCGGGCACGTAGCGTTCGGCATTGCCGTTGCGGACCGCGGCAAAGTGAACCCGAGACCGGCTTTCCAGCAGAGCCGGATCCCCCAGTTCCCGCAACATTTCCCCCTCCGGGTGAAAATAGTTGAACAGATATATGCTGTCGATGCCGGCCTGCCAGGCCGACAGGGCCCGCGCCCGGTACCCCTCGACCGAATTGCGCGCCGGCGATGACGTCTCCCCTTTCACCCGCGACTCGCTTAGGCCGGCACAGACCTGCACGCCGTGTTTGTGGCCCAGTTTCACCAGATCCTTCCAGGGGCGCAGGCGGAAGTATCCGCCGCCAGTGACCAAGTCGAGTAGATCCTCCTTCAGCCAGGTCTCAAGGTCCAGACCCAGCCAATGGCAATAGTCCGGGGCGTCCGGCACGCGCACGGCCAAGAGAATTGGACGGCCCCGGCGTCTGCCTTCACGGTCGACCATGGCGCGTATGCACCGGATCAGCTGGGTCATCGCCTCGCGTTCTTCCGGCGCCGCGGCCTGGCCGGCGGCCGTGCTTCGGAAGTACGCAAGATGGCGGAAAAAATCCAGTTCCACTCCGTCTACATCGTAGTTCCGGCAAACCTCCTCGATGTACCGAAACGCCAGATCGCGGATCACAGGCAGTCCATAGTCCACCGAAGTCCATTTCCCGTATTGGGGTGGTTGCTCCAGCGTCCCCAACAGGTATTCTGGATGTTCGCTTTTCAGCGGCGGAAAAAGATGGTGGGGGGTTTCCGGTGTATGGACACCATCATGCGTATCGTTCATGCGCATGGACCAAAAGCACTCGCGCCCGTTGGCGTGGCACCAGTCGAGAACCGCCCGGAGAGGATCCGTCCCTTGCTGGTACAAGACGCTGGAGATGTTGCGTCGATCGGGTCGCAACGGGTTGTCTTTGATCAGTGGGCTGCCCACCTCGGTGTGGTGCGTAAAGTAGCTGAACCCGGAACTGATACTGCAGTAGAACACCGAGTCCACTTGGGATCCCGCCAACGGAGATGTGCGCAACGCCAGAAAGTTTTCCGCGGTAGGTTCCTGGTCGCGCGGGAAATAGTGGGCCTCACCCCCGTCGTTGTTGAGGATAATCCGCCGGGGACGTTGCGCCATCCGGCGGCGTTGTTCCCGCCACGCCCCGTCGTTTTGCGCCGACAGCGGTTGACTAAGAAACACAACCGCCATTATGCAACCAACTGTAGGTAAAGCAGCATATTTCATCTATGTCTCCTTATTCGGCTGGCGTTTATTTCAGGTTCTGGTCGAACAGCCACTCATGCACCTGCCGGTTGCCGTAGGCTTTGCTGTGACAGGCGTGCCCCGCGCCGGGGACGACATTGAAGCGGATGGGATGACCGGATGCCTTGAGCGCTTCGGCTATCTCGGTGACGCGCCCCACCTTGTTGAGATCGAAGTCCTTTTCACCGACCCACATCCAGATCGGCGCCTTGATTTTTCCGACGACCTCCTCGACCTTGGTGGGGCCGGAAATGGTGAGCGCGCCGGCAAACCATTCGGGTTTGGCGGCGAGCATCATGAGGGTGCCCTGCCCGCCGTTGGAAAAGCCGGTGAGGTAGACGCGTGACCGATCGATGGGAAGATTTTCAAACGCGAACTGGATGGTCTTGATCAGTCCTTCCTGATCCTCCTTCCAGCCGCTCTTCGGCGGATAGTAGGGCTGGATGACGAAACAGGGACGCTTCTTGTAGTCGCTCTCCTTGGTCCAGCAGGTGGCCATGCTTTGGGGCTTGAATACTGAACCGGGCTTAACATTGTTGCGCCGTCCGTGCAGGGCGATGATCAGCGGGTATTCCTTTCCCTTCCTCAGGCTCTTCCCTCCATAGATCCAGAAAGGGAGTCCGCCGTCGATGCCGTCATGGTGTTCAAACTCGCCGGTGATTAAAGCCTTTAGCTTGCCATCCGACACACGTTTGACCGCCGCTTCCGTAAAGCATGTTGTGGCGCAAAGCATCAGTGTAATAATCGTTTTCATCGTCGCGTCTCCTTGTGCAGTCCTTCGTTTCCCGGCGATAGGCGCCGACCGGTTCTATGGCTCCAAAACAACCATGCGTCCGCTGCGCGCCGGAATGCGGAGTTGGATCTTGTTTGCGGCCGCAATGGATTCCTTTTCCCCGCCAACGGGGTTTATAACCTGCGCACCGCGGATGGGGAACCCAAGCTTTTTCTGATCAACCGTAATCGTCACGGTCTGGTCCTCCCATGAAAAGTTGGAGACGCCCAGCATGGCCCGGGTCCCGCCGTGCTTGCGATAGGTCGAGGCGTAAATATGTTCGTTATCCACCGACAGCGGGCTCTCCGCCCGCCAGTAGCCGATGAAGTCCATGTCGGTCCACCACGGGTTGGTCAGCGCCCAGAAGTTCGCGATCTCATTCGGAAACAGTCCAAGGATGGCGGGGCGGGTGTAGAACGGCAGGCCTAGCATAAACATTTCATCCGAAGAAACCGGCTCCTGCTTCGCGGCAATCTGTGCGCGCCAGGAATAAAAGAACGGATAGTATTCGAACGGCAGGCCGAGCATATTGCGCATCACCACGGTGCGATATACATCCGGCGTCAGCCGGTCATACATCTTTTCGCCCTCCCGGTGCCACGACTCGCCCTGCGAAACCGTATCGCAGAATCCGATGGAGCCCGGGTTGATCCCGTGCAGGAAGATTACGCGATCCTTGCCGCTGGATTTCAGATAGGTGTAAAGCCGCTTAAACAATTCCCGGGTACCCTTGATATTCACCGTGGGAATCCGTTTTTTCTGTTGCGGGTCGTAGTAGCCGCAGCCGTGGACCGGATTGCGGCAGCCCTGTGCGCGGGAGACATCGAGGTAGACCCCGTCCACCCCGTACTGCTCGACCAGGATTCTGACATTGTTCATTACAAAATCCCTCCAGACCGGACTGCGGGTGCAGGCGCACTTCCATCCGCCGCGGTTTCCGGCGGTTCCGGCGGCCACCGGCAGCGCTTCCCATACCGGATCGTATTTATCGAACTCCTCGGTGCCGAGCGGACCGGCGCCAATCGACCAATAGGGGACCGTATGCACTGCGGCACCCCGCTCCTTCTTCATCAGCGCCTGCTTTTTGGGCGGGATGATGTTGTAGAGGTTGGGCGTGACGAGATGAAGCATTCGCACATAAAGCTGGGTTTTGGTTTCTTGGGAAAATTTGCCGCTGTCCCCCCCGAAACACATGTTCCATTTTTTCGCATCGTCCGGCAGCGGCTTCACCGGCGTGGCCAGCCAGAACAGCTGGTACGGCAACGGATGGTCGAGCTTGCACGGCTTGCTGACCAGGTTGTATTTCACGGTGACCAGCCCGGCGGTCTTTTCAATTTCCACCCGCTTTTTGCCGATCAGATACTGTGCGCTTTCGTTCATCACATAGAAGCCGCGCTCGTCGTCGCAAATGAACAGTTCGTGCTGGAACTCCCCGGTCCAGGGGAATCCACCTTTTGCAAAAAAGAAGCCGCCAATCTCCTCCGGCGCTGTCGTTTCATCCGCGTAGAGCGCGGCACGGAACCGCTTTTCATCCGCACCGTTTGCCGCCCGGGCGTACAGCGCGCGCTCCGGGGTGTAGTAAAACTCGAGCGATAGCGCCTCGATGGTGACCCCCTCGGTGGCCGGCAGTGTCAGGGTCCACTCGGCAAATCCGTCGAATTCCATGGATAGCTCGCCGGAAACCGGCACGGAACCGAGCCTGCCCTTCAGCGCGAAGACGATCCGGCCATCCGCCTTGCTCACCACCGTCATTTCGTCGAACGCACCTTGCACCGGCGAGCCGTTCATTACGCACTTTATAGCGGGCGGCTTCGCGAAAAGATTTTTGCCGGCCGCCGATATCTGTTCCGGCAACCCGCTGTTGGCAAAGGTGTAGTCGCGCAGCAACACACCAACCTTGCGCCCTTCCACCTGCACCGGCTCAAACGGCGGCGGTAGGCGTCCATCCATTCCGATGGCATTGCCGATCCAGGCTGGCGGCGGCTCGACCGCGAACCCGGATACCGCCATGGAGAGCCGCTTGCCGGACGCGTCCAACAGCTCGCACTCCGCAATGTAGTCGCCGACCGGCACATCGGCCAGTGGGATGGAAACATCCACAACCTGCTGATTGATGCCCGCAACGTCGTGCAAGACCATGGTTTTTCCGGCGCTGTCTTTAACCCCGATCCGGGCCGTCAGGTTCGCCGGGCTCTCCGTGATGTTTTTCAGATCCAGCAAGGAAACCAGTTTCTTCTCCGACATGTTGTATCGCGCCTTGTACTCAAAGGAGCTGGTGCTCTCGAAGTTGATCGGCAGCTGGTAAAACAACTCGCCGCTCTCTTTGTCCTTCGCCGAGATGATCATTCTGGCCTGAATCACCTGATCCGAAGAGATTTTATCGTTAATCGTCAGCTCGGCGGGGCGGCCCGCAACCAGATCGAACGATTCGGAACGGTTCAACAGCATGTTATCGCTGCCGGCCAGCAGGCAGGCCACCTGGACATCCACCGACGCGGACTCGGCGGAGAAAAGGGTTCCCTTTATCGACACGGCGCCGCTCTGGATCTGACCCAATTCCCGAATCTGCAGGGCCGGAATTTCGCTGCCAAAAACAAGAGTGGCCAGCTTGTCCGGTCGCGAAAGGTTGCGGTTGTAAACCAGCGTCGTCCAGTCATCCGATGTCCGGTTCCCGCCTTTTCCTCCCAGAAAGTCGCGACTGAAGTTCGCCTGCCACGCGTCGCCTTCTTTCGGGACTCTCGAACCGAGTGTACTGAAAGGAATCGCCACCTCGGAATACCAGGTGCCTTTCGCAAAGGTCAGCACCCCTCCCCGGGTTTCGCCGGAGTCCACGATTGTCGCCGCATACTGAATCTTCCCGTTCCATGAAGCGTCCCGGTTTTTAAAATCCTTGGTCCCGCCAGCCGGATTGATCAGAATGTGATACGCATCAGCACCGGTTTTCAGATAGATCTCGGCCGTATCGCATTCGCGCATATTAAAATCGTGCTTCTTACTTCCTTTTGCGAGCGACCGTTCATACGGGGCCTCTAGCAACACATAGAGATTTTCGTTGTCCCAGGTTACCCGGAAGCTGGTTTGCCGCGACGTGAGCGCGCCGTCCAAGGTGTACAGGCCGGTCACTCCGGCGGAGCGTTGCCACTCCTCCTTGTTCGGGGTTCCGTCAATGATGATTTTTCCGGATGATGCGGGAATGCCGATCCGCGGCAGCAGAATTT